>JAJZDV010000043.1 GCA_021846025.1 Pseudomonadota bacterium | reverse complement strand
ACTATAACAGATCACTCCAAGCTCAAGAGCGCGCGCAATGCCTGCAGTTGGCTGCGCAGATCGTCCTGGATGGTGGCGGGCCACATGGCTGGCTCGCCACTCGGCAAGCGCGGAAGTGGCGATGCTGCACCTTGTTTGTCGGAAAATCTGCGGCCAACGGGGATGGGAGCGGTCGGTGTCTCGGCCATTTCGGCATCGTCATGCGAACTCTCGCCCTGGGATAACCGCGCCCGCGCTCCCTGAATGGTGAAGCCTTGATCGTAGAGAAGTTCGCGGATGCGGCGAATCAGGAGAACCTCATGGTGCTGGTAATAACGGCGATTGCCGCGGCGCTTCATCGGCCGAAGCTGGCTGAATTCCTGTTCCCAATAGCGCAGGACATGCGACTTGACGCCGCACAATTCACTGACCTCACCGATGGTGAAGTAGCGCTTGGACGGGATGGGCGGCAAATCCGAGGAGTCGGTCATGGTGCGGACGATAAAGCGATGCGACTGCGCAAAGACATGATCGGACTATAGAGCGCGAACGGTCGGCGCAGTTTGTGCTCCACACACCAGTGTCGGCTGAAGCTCTGCGTGGGTCATCAGGCTTCGTCGCTGAGTTGGCTCTGCAGTTGCTCTTTGAATTTTTGACTGGGATGAAACGTCACCACGCGCCTTGCATCGATGGGAATGATCTCTCCGGTGCGCGGGTTGCGTCCCGGGCGCTGCGCCTTGTTGCGCAACTGGAAATTGCCAAAATTCGAAAGCTTCACATCGTGGCCGGATGCCAGCGCGTCACGAATGAGATCGAAGAAGGCGTCGACCATGTCTTTCGACTCACGCTTGTTCAGGCCGATGCGTTCGTACAACAGCTCGGACAGTTCGGCCTTCGTCAGGCTGGGTGTCTGCAGTGTGGTGACGAGTTTTTCCATGTTCTTTGGCTCCCCTGTATTCAACGTCAGTACGCGCAGTCAGCTTCTCAGTTTGGCATCGAGAGTCTGTTGCATGGCCTCGATCACCCCGTCACTGGCGGCATCGGCTTGCATATCGGTCAAGGTTTCGGCAGCCTGCAACGTCAGTCGCAGCGCCACGCTCTTGGGCGTCATGGCTTCTTCACTCTGGGGAAGAAAGACATCGAAGATCTCCACATCCTGGACGATACCGCAACGTGCATCCGATGCGCGAGCTTCGCGCACGACCTGCACAATCCTCGCAGCCGGAACGGCTCGATCCATGACGAAAGACAAGTCGCGTAGTACGGCGGGTGCACGAGCCAAGGGGTGGACTGTCGGCAAGTCCTGCGATTGCAGAGCCTGGGCATCCAGTTCGAACACCACTGGAGCATGGGGCAAAGCGTACTTTTGCATCCAGCGGGGATGCAGTTCACCGAGGATGCCGACCGCATGGCCGTTGAGCAAAATCGTTGCGCTTCGACCAGGATGCAAGGCCGGATGCACCAATGGCTCGAAGGCCAGCGAGCCGGAACCGGCGCAGACTTGCTCGACGTCGTTCTTCACGTCGAAAAAATCCACCGGGCGCTCAGCCTGTGCCCACTGCAGGGGCCAGACCGGGCCATAGGCCAAGCCACCAAGACGCATGGGCTGCGCGATGCCGGCAGGCGCAACATCGGTTGCGTGTGCGTCGCGCATGAAGACGCGCCCCAGTTCGAACAGGCGGACACGTCGCGCCTGATGACTCAAGTTCAGGCGCAGCGTCTGGAGCAAGCTGCCGAGCAGGCTGCTGCGCATGACACTGGCCTGCGCAGCAATGGGATTGAGCAGTCGGATGGGTTGGGAGTTTCCGACGAGATCGGCTTCCCACTCAGGTTCTGCGAAGCTGAAGTTGATGGTTTCCTGGTAGGCACGGGCAGCAAGCAATTGACGCAGCGTGTGCTGAGTGCGCCGACCTTCCGGGGCGGGCAGCATGCGGGTCTGTGCCACGGGTGCAACCGCGGGGATGTTGGCATAGCCATGAATACGCGCCACTTCCTCGATCAGGTCCTCTTCAATTTCGAGATCGAATCGGTAGCTAGGCGGGGTGACGAGGAAGGCAACGTCGGCGTCCGATCCTTCTTGCTGGAATGGCAAGCCGAGGCGCCTAAAAATGTCTGCCATGCGATCAACTCCGATGGACATGCCCATGACGCGCTCACAGCGCGCCGCGCGCATGCTGACCGGTTTGCGGTCCGGCAATTGCTGGATGTGATCGTCGAGGGGGCCCGGCTGGCCCCCGCAGATGTCGAGGATGAGGCGGGTGATGTGCTCGGCGTGTTGCGTGGTTGTGGCGGCGTCGACACCGCGCTCGAAGCGCATGCCGGCGTCGGTGGAAAAGTTGTAGCGGCGAGCACGACCACGGATGGCGTCAGGCCACCAAAACGCAGCCTCGATGTAGATATTGCGCGTGTTCAGGCTGACGGCCGTTGCGTCACCGCCCATGATCCCCGCCAGTGACTCAATAGCGTGTTCCGCGGCAATGACGCCGACTTGCCCATCCACATCCACGGTCTGTCCGTTGAGCAGCTTGAGTGATTCCCCGGTCCTGCCCCAACGCACGACCAGGCCACCCGAAATCTTGTCCAGATCGAACACATGCGAGGGTCGGCCGAGTTCCAACATGACGTAGTTGGAGATGTCCACCAGCGCCGAAATGCTGCGCTGGCCGGCACGCTCCAGGCGCTGGCGCATCCAAGCTGGCGTTGGCGCCTGTGCGTTCACGCCACGGATCACGCGGCCGGAAAAGCGGCCACAGAGATCCGCTGCCTCAATGCGGACCGGAAGAATCTCGTCGAGTGTTGGAACCACGGGAAGAAAATCGGGCTGTGCCAACGAAGTTCGGGTCACTGCAGCCAGTTCACGCGCCACACCGAACACGCTGAGGCAGTGGCCTAAATTGGGCGTGAGCTTGATGGTGAAGACACAGTCGTCGAGGTCCAGTGCCTGACGCAAATCCTGTCCGGTTTGGAACTCGTGCGGCAACGCCAGTAGGCCGGCGTGATCGGATGACAAGCCCAACTCCTTGGCCGAGCACAACATCCCCTGGGAGGTCACGCCGCGCATGGTTGCCATCGTGATGTGCAGCGGTGTTCCATGGGTCGCAGCAGCAGGCAGCACGGCGCCGACCAGGGCGCATGGGGCCTTCATGCCCAAAACCACATTGGGTGCGCCGCAGACGATTTGCAAGGGCATGGCTTGTCCCGTTCGGACTTGACAGACACGCAGCCGGTCCGCATTCGGGTGGGGTTCGACCTTGACCACTTCGCCGACCACGACACCGCTGAACGCCGGTCCGGCTGACCGCATGTCTTCAACCTCGAGGCCAGCCATGGTCAGACAGTCGGCAATCTGTGCACGGCTGAGGTCCGGATTGCAGAACTGTCGCAGCCAGGATTCGGGCACTTGCATGGGCTAGGTTTCGTCAGGGAGGAATGAACAAGGTCGGTGGCTCGATGCAGCGGCATTGAGGCCATCAAGCCGGATTGAACTGCTCGAGAAAGCGCAAATCGCCACTGTAGAACTGGCGCAGGTCACCCACGCCGTAACGCAACATGGTGAGGCGCTCGATGCCGGAACCGAAAGCGAAACCGATGTGTCGCTCGGGATCCAGGCCGAAGTTGCGTACCACCGTGGGATGCACCTGCCCGGCACCGGAAATTTCCAGCCAGCGGCCCTTGAGTGGTCCGCTATCGAACATCATGTCGATTTCCGCGGAAGGTTCCGTGAAGGGGAAGTAGGACGGCCGAAAGCGCAGCGCGATGTCATCGCGCTCGAAAAACGTCTGCAGGAAACTCGTGTACACGCCCTTGAGGTCAGCCAGGGAAACAGATTCGCCGATCCACAGGCCTTCGAACTGGTGAAACATCGGTGAATGCGTGGCGTCACTGTCGACGCGATAGGTTCGCCCAGGAGCAATCACCTTGATATCGGGCATCGCGTCTGTGCCTGCGTAACGCAGCACATGCGCCTGCGCATGCCGGACCTGCATCGGCGAGGTATGGGTGCGTAACAACAGAGGCTGCCCGCGAGCATCTTGCACGTCCACATAGAACGTGTCCTGCATCGACCTGGCCGGATGGTTCTGTGGAGAATTCAACGCTGTGAAGTTGGTCCAGTCGTCTTCGATTTCCGGGCCTTCTGCCACGGCGAAGCCGATGGATCTGAAGATTTCCTCGATCCGCATCCAGGAACGCACCACGGGGTGCAGTCCACCACCGTGCTGACCACGTCCGGGCAAGGTGACGTCGATGGCTTCGGCTGCGAGTTTGGCCTGCAACTCCACTTCCGCCAGAGCCGCGCGCCGCTGTTGCAAGGCAGCTTCGATACCCTGCTTGGCCAGATTGATGACGGCACCCTGCTCACGCTTGCGTTCCGGCGGGAGTTGTGACAAATCTTTCATCAGGGCCGTGATCGCCCCGGCCTTGCCAAGGTAACGCGCCTTGGCGTTTTCCAACTCGGCAGGGCGAGTGATGGCCGCAAACTCCGTTTCGGCCCGATGCACCAGATCTTGCAATTCCGTCATGGCAGAACGACTTGTGTGAACGCACTGTGATCGTGCTCGAAGCGACGAGAAAAAAGGCCCGGTTTAACCAGGCCTTGGAATCTGAACGTCGAATGGGCCCAGGAGCTCATCCGATGGCTGAGCAGCAGGGCTGCTGGGATCAAGCTCAGGCCAGCCTGGCCTTGACTTGCTCGACGATCTTGCCGAAGGCAATCGCGTCGTGTACAGCCATGTCCGCCAGCACTTTGCGATCGATTTCGATGGCGGCCTTTTTCATGCCGTTCATGAACACGCTGTAGCTCATGCCGCGCTCACGCACCGCTGCATTGATCCGCGTGATCCAGAGCGCGCGAAAGACACGTTTCTTGGCACGGCGGTCACGGTAGGCATATTGACCGGCTTTCATCACCGCCTGTTTGGCGATGCGGAACACATTTTTACGACGGCCGCGGAAACCCTTGGCCTGATCCAGAACTTTTTTGTGGCGGGCGCGAGCCGTTACACCACGTTTGACGCGAGGCATTTGATCACTCCTTCATCAGAAAAAACGCGAGAGCCAAGGGGCTCAAGCAAACGGCATCATCTGGGCGACATGGCCCCTATTGGTCGCATGCACTTCGGTGGAACCACGTAGATGACGTTTGTTCTTGGTTGTCTTCTTGGTGAGGATGTGGCGTTTGAACGCCTGGCCGCGCTTGACCGTGCCGCCTGGGCGCACTCGAAAGCGCTTTGCGGCACTTTTCTTGGTTTTCATCTTGGGCATTGATTGCTCCATAAAGGTTGACATGGTCGCAGGCGTCTGCCGAAGCAGTGCTTGAGCCTGCGCTCACTTGTAATCAACCAGCCCCGTTGCACCGGGAGTCTGGCTGTGGCCGCACGCGGGTTGCACCTGCGTATCGGATTTCGAGCAGCAGAACTGCTATTTTTTCTTGCGAGGTGACAGCACCATGATCATCTGTCGCCCCTCGAGTCTGGGCATTTGCTCGACTTGGCCATGCGGCTCAAGGTCGTCGCGTACACGCTCCAGCAAACGCATGCCAATGTCTTGGTGGGTGATTTCCCGACCGCGAAATCGCAAGGAAACCTTGGCTTTATCTCCATCATCAAGAAACCTTTTCAAGTTCCTGATTTTGATCAGGTAATCACCTTCATCAGTCGCCGGACGGAACTTGACCTCCTTGATCTGGATCTGCTTTTGCTTGAGTTTGGCTTCGTGGGTCTTTTTCTGTTCCTGGTACTTGAACTTGCCGTAATCCATCAAGCGGCAAACCGGTGGCACGGCGGTCGGTGCGATCTCAACCAGATCGACGCCATGCTCTTCAGCCATGCGCAGCGCCTCGGTGATGGAGACAATGCCCAGGGCCTCGTTTTCCTCGCCTGTCAGGCGAACTTCCGGGACGGTGATTTCACGATTGAGGCGGTGGGCCCTTTTTTCCGGGGCATTACGGCTCTGTACAGTAGCGATGGTTTAACCTTTCAATGCTGAGGACAACTGTGCATCCTGGCTATCGCAAATCAGCCAGTTCCTGGAGCATTCTTTGGGAAAACTCAGACAGGGGCAGCACACCCAGGTCTTTGTTGCCACGCGCCCGCACTGCAACAGACTGGGAGGCGCGCTCCTTATCGCCGACCACGAGCAGATAAGGTATTTTTTGCAACGAGTGTTCCCTGATTTTATAGGTGATTTTTTCGTTGCGCAAATCGGACTCGACTCTAAAGCCTTGTTTTTTCAGCGCTTGTGTCACTTCGGCTGCGTAGACAGCAGAATCGTCGGTGATGTTGAGCACCGTGGCTTGCACCGGCGAAAGCCAAAATGGCAAGGCTCCAGCATGGTGCTCGATGAGTACGCCGATGAAACGCTCCATCGAGCCGACAATCGCACGGTGCAGCATCACGGGCCGCACGCGAACCGAATGCTCGTCGACATAGCTTGCGTCGAGTCGATCGGGCATCATGAAATCGACCTGCATCGTACCGACCTGCCAAGCGCGGCCGATGGAGTCCTTCATGTGGTACTCGATCTTGGGGCCGTAGAAGGCACCCTCACCGGGCAATTCGGTCCAGCGCACACCGCACGCCTTGAGCGCCGTGCGCAACGCGGCTTCTGCCTTATCCCAGATGGCATCACCGCCAATGCGTTTTTCGGGACGCAGCGCAATTTTCAGGTCGATCTCGGTGAACCCGAAATGACGGTAGACCTTCATGGCCTGCTGGTGAAAGGCGGTGACCTCGGCTTCAATCTGATTTTCTGTGCAGAAAATGTGCCCGTCATCCTGGGTGAAACCGCGCACCCGGAGCAGACCATGCAGCGCGCCCGATGGTTCGTTGCGGTGGCAGGCACCGAACTCGCCATAACGCAGGGGCAAATCACGATAGCTGCGCAAGCCGGTATTGAACACTTGCACATGACCGGGGCAGTTCATCGGTTTGAGCGCGTACTCGCGCTTTTCCGATTCGGTGAAAAACATGTTCTCGGCGTAGTTGTCCCAGTGGCCGGACCGCTTCCATAAACTGACGTCCAGAACCTGGGGGCAACGAACTTCGTGATAGCCGCTATCGCGGTAGACATTGCGCATGTACTGCTCAACGGCCTGCCACAGCGCCCAGCCTTTGGGATGCCAAAAAGCCAGTCCGGGCGCTTCGTCCTGGAAGTGGAACAGGTCGAGTTCTTTGCCCAGGCGACGGTGGTCGCGTTTCTCGGCCTCCTCCAAGCGCTGCAGGTAGAGGACCTGGTCTTCCTTGCGAGCCCAGGCCGTGCCGTAAATGCGCTGCAACTGCTCATTGCGGTGGTCGCCACGCCAGTAGGCACCGGCAAGCTTCATCAGCTTGAACACTTTGAGCTTGCCGGTGGAGGGGACATGCGGGCCGCGGCAAAGGTCGGTGAACCGGCCTTCGGTGTAGAGCGAGACATCTTCACCTGCGGGGATGCTGGCGATGATTTCAGCCTTGTACATCTCGCCCTGATTCTTGAAAAAAGCGATAGCCTCGTCACGCGGCAAAACACGACGCAACACGGGTTCGTCCTGCGCCGCAAGTGCAACCATCTTGGCTTCAATCGCCTCCAGGTCTTCAGGGGTGAAAGGCCGCTTGTAGGCAAAGTCGTAATAGAAGCCGTTTTCAATCACCGGGCCGATGGTGACCTGGGCCTGCGGAAACAATTCCTTCACCGCATAGGCCAGCAGATGGGCTGTGGAATGGCGAAGGATGCCCAACCCTTCCACATCCTTGTCGGTGATGATGGCAACTTGCGCGTCGTGATTGATGCTGTGGCTCAGGTCGACAAGTCGGCCATCCACCTTGCCTGCGAGAGCAGCTTTGGCCAGCCCTGGACCAATCGACGCTGCGACTTGCGCGAGCGTGACCTCGCCATCAAAGTGGCGTGTGGAGTTGTCCGGAAGCGTGATCTGAGGCATGGATGTGACCCTGGGAAATGAAAAAGTGCGGTCAAGCCGCACTTTCAGTAGCCCCTGGATGGAGCCGCGCGAACCTAACCTCGTCATTCAAGGCTTGGAGCAAGTTCGCGGTGTCATAACCATGGTCTGCAGTGAAAGGAATGTTGCGCAAGCGCGCAGAGAAATCTCGCAGGAAGACTGGTAGGCGGTATTGGAATCGAACCAACGACCTCTTGCATGTCAAGCAAGCGCTCTAACCATCTGAGCTAACCGCCTGGTAACCGAAAATCATAGCATGAGCAGCTTCAACGTCGAGCTGCTTTGCGTACCCCTTTCACGTCGCGCAACATGCCGATTGCCTGTTGCAAACCCTCAAGCCCCAGCAATTCCACCGTGAACAGCATGTGCGCAACATCGCCACGGCTCTGGGTCTGCACACCGATGACGTTGATTTTTTCTTTCGAAAACACTTCGGAAATGTCGCGCAGCAAGCCCTGCCGATCGGCCGCCTCGACGATCAAATCAACCGGATAGACGGCCTGACGGCGCATTCCCCAGGTGACGGGAATGACGCGCTCGGGATGCCGTTGGGTGAGGTGGCGTGCATTCGGGCAAGCGTCCCGGTGCACCGAGACACCTCGCCCGCGCGTGACGAAGCCGCAAATAGGATCGGGGGGTGCTGGCTTGCAGCATTTGGCGAGTTGCGTGAGCAAGGCATCGACGCCGACCACCAGCACGCCAGCCTGTTGCTGGGCTTTGGGTGCTTTGAGCGGAAGGTCGGCCTCGGCATCGCCCGGATGGATTGCTGCCTGTCCGTGCAGATAGATTTCAATTTGACGCAGAGGCAGAGCATCACTGCCCACCCGCTCGAACAGCTGTTCGGGACTCCGCAATCCGAGTCCGGTCGCCAACTCCTGCAGGTTCAAGCCTGTCTTGCCTTCGCGCTGCAGCAGCTTTTCAACCTGCGCGCGGCCCGTGGTCAGCGTTTGCTCGATGACTTGGGCGTTGAACCACGCCCGTACCTTGGCTCGGGCGCGCTGGGTTCGCAGAAAACCGAGTTCAGGGTTCAGCCAGTCTCGCGAAGGACCGCCTTGCTTCGCAACGACAACATCCACCGTCTGCCCACTGCGCAAGGGTGTGATCAGAGGAACGAGCGCACCATCCACGCGGGCACCACGGCAACGGTGCCCGAGGTCGGTATGCAAGGCGTAGGCAAAGTCCACCGGGGTCGAGCCGCTGGCCAGTTCGACGATGCGAGCCTGAGGCGTGAGCACGTAAATGCGGTCGTCGAACAATCGGGCTGCGCTGCTCCGCCCTGGATCGTTTTGCGCTGGCATTCCGCGCTCAACCAGTTCCCGCCGCAACGACAGCAGTTGACGAGCCAAGGCGATCTTGGCGTCGTATTCCGATGCTGCCGAAACGCCTCGATAGCCTTGCACACCAGCCTCCTTGTAGGCCCAATGCGCGGCAACGCCTTGCTCGGCATGGTCGTGCATCTCGTGTGTACGGATCTGGATTTCAACGGGTACATGTCCGGGGCCATGAACCACGGTGTGCAAGGATTGGTAACCGTTGGGTTTGGGTTTGGCGATGTAGTCGTCGAACTCGCTGTCGACCGGCGTCCAAAGCGAATGCGCCGTGCTGAGCGCGGCATAGCAGGCAGCAACCGTGGACACGATGACGCGAAGCGCCAGCAGATCCATCACTTCAGCGATGCCGAGCGACTTGCCTTGCATCTTGCGCCAGATGCTGTAGATGTGTTTGCTGCGCCCGCTGATCTGTGCGCCATGGCCCTGCTCGGCCAGCGCGAGGCGCAATTGCTGCCCAGCCTCGGCGATGAGAGCTTCGCGCTGAGCGCCATGTTGTTCGAGCCAGTGCGCTATGCGGGTGTAGGCCTGCGGCTGGGAGAATCGAAAGGCGATGTCTTCAATCTCCCACTTGAGCGACCACAAGCCCAGCCGGTTGGCTAGCGGCGCATAGACCTCCAGAGACTCCTGGATGAATTCGCTGGTCGGCAGCCGATCGCAAGCGGCGTAGTAACGCAGCGATTGCAAGCGGGACGCCAGACGCAACATGACCACGCGCAAGTCCTGCGAGAAGGCAAGCAGCAGCCGGCGCATCAACTCCTGGTGATGCGCCGACTCTTGCGCCGATTCCTGCTCGGAGACACCGCGGGCCACGCGGAACACATCGACCAGCTTGCGGTTTTCCATCGCCAGCACGGCGAGTTCGCGGCCGAACGCCTTGGTCAATTGCTCTTCAGGCTTCGCGAGTTGCGTGGCTGCCTGGCTCAGATAGGTGGCAGCTTGGGACTGGGCGTCGGCACCGATGGCACGCAGAATGCCGCAGGCGCCATCGGCGTGCGACATGGCCGGCTCGCCGGTCTCCATCTCCACGCCGCCCAGCAAAGCCGACGCGAATGTGCGCGCCTTGGTTGGCAGCTCAGCGGCCGCGTCGGCGACCCCTGAGCCGGATACTCCCAGTGGCACTGGCTCAAGGGGCAAGTCAGGCGACATCACCTGCCCGAGGTCGACTCAAAAAGGCTTCAACGGCCGCAATCTGGTCGGCGTGGATGAGTGTCGGCGCATGCCCTACCCCGGCCAGTTCGATCAGGCTGGCTTTCGGACCGCGCTCCGTCATGGCAAGCGCTGTGGGCCGTGCCAGGATGTCGGAGTCTGCTCCACGCAACACCAGTGTCGGTGCGACGATGGCGTCATACCAGGCCCAGAGTGCGGTTGCACCCGCTTGTGCGGCCTCCGGGGTGGTTTGTGCCATGGGCACACGAATGGAGGGGTCGTAGTGCAGGCGCCAGCCGCCCTCGTGCGGCACGACCATCGGACGACTGAGTTCCAGCCATTCCTCGTCGGTATGCGGGCCGAAGCCAGTGGAGATGGACGCAAGATAAGCAGCCGCGTCGGCCACGGTGGCAAATGCACTGGGTTGGCCGACGTAGCTGCTGATGCGCTGCAAACCGCCCGGTGCGATCGACGGGCCGATGTCATTGAGCACCAAGGCGTCGATCGGGCTGTGCTTCAGGCCGGCAAGCCCCATACCGATGAGTCCCCCCATGGATGTCCCCACCCAGCCGATACGCCGCGCCTTGAGCCGCGCCAGCAGGGTGACCATGTCGGCGACGTACTGTGGCAGTTGGTAGAGCATGGGCTGTTCCAGCCAGTCCGAATGGCCGCGGCCCACAACATCAGGGCAGATCACCCGAAAGCGGTGCTGCAAGGTGGATGCGAGTTGGTCAAAATCGCGCCCTTGCCGGGACAAGCCATGCACGCAGACCGCCACGTCGGGGTTGTTGGGCTCCCCCCATTCCCAATAAGCCATGCGGTGCAGGCCGCCGGGATGCAGGCATTGCACGAAGTCGAGCCTGGGCTGGCTTGAGGTGGTCATGGTGGCGCTCGGATGGTCTGAAGTCAAAGACTAGGGGATTTGATCTTAGGCCGTGCCATGGATCTGCATGATTCCTCGAAGCGATCCGTCAACCTGAATACACTGACGAGCCACCCGATCGAGACCGCAGACTGGCCTGGGTTTTGCAGTCACCCCGCGCCTCCTGGATTGCCTGCATCGTCACGCCGAACATCATGACCAATCCCATCATTCCCAGCCCTTATGAAGATTTGCTGCGCGAGGTCATGCGCCGCGGCGCTGACAAGTCTGACCGCACAGGAACGGGAACGCGCAGCCTGTTTGGTGCTCAACTGCGCTTCGATTTGCGTCAGGGGTTTCCGCTGGTGACGACCAAGAAGGTGCACCTCAAAAGCATCGTCGTTGAACTGCTCTGGTTTCTGCGCGGAGACAGCAATGTGCGTTACTTGCATGAGCATGGCGTCACCATCTGGGACGAATGGGCCGATGCAAACGGTGAGTTGGGTCCGGTCTACGGAGTGCAGTGGCGTTCATGGCCGACGCCAGAGGGGCACCAGATCGACCAGATCAGCCAACTCGTCGAGGGCCTGAAGTGCAATCCGGATTCGCGCCGCCATCTCGTCAGTGCCTGGAATGTCGGCCAGATTGGCAAGATGGCGCTGCCACCCTGTCACCTGCTCTTCCAGTTTTACGTGGGTCCGCCAGCACAGGCCGGGGGCCAGCCGAAACTCAGTTGTCAGCTTTACCAACGCAGTGCTGATCTTTTCCTGGGCGTGCCCTTCAACATTGCCAGTTATGCGCTTCTCACGCACATGGTTGCGCAGCAATGCAACATGGATGTGGGCGATTTCATCTGGACCGGTGGCGATTGCCACATTTACCACAACCATTTCGAGCAGGTGCGCCTGCAGCTTTCGCGGCCACCCCATCGAGCTCCCGCGTTGCGCATTCACCGCAAGCCAGGCAGTTTGTTCGACTACACCTTGGCAGACTTTGAAGTGCTGGATTACCGCCATCACCCAGCCATCAAGGCGCCGGTTGCAATCTGAGACATCCCCGTGTCAACTTCTCAGCACCCAAGCACCAGGCCGCGTGTTGCCATCATTGCGGCAGTGGCCCGCAACCAAGTCATCGGGAGTGGCCGTGCGCTCATCTGGCATCTGCCGGCAGACCTGGCGCATTTCAAGCGCGTCACCCTCGGTCACCCCATCCTGATGGGACGCAAGACCTGGACGTCCATCGGCAGAGCACTTCCGGGGAGACGCAACGTGGTCATCAGCCACGACGCCGATTTCATCGCCCCTGGGGCGGAAACCGCGACCTCGCTGGCGCACGCCATACACATCTGCGCCGAGGCGCCCGAAGTCTTCATCATTGGTGGTTCGGAGATCTATGCCCAGGCCATTCCGCTGGCACACCAGCTTTGGCTGACCGAAGTTCACGCCGAGCCGCAGGGTGATGTGCATTTTCCGGCATGGGACCGCGATGCCTTCGTCGAAGTCAGTCGCCACCCACAACCTGCCCATGGCAGTCTTCCCGCATTCGACTTCGTCCTTTACGAACGCATAGCCTGACTCGACAAAAAAGCCGCCCGTTGGGCGGCTTGAGTTGCAGGCCGAACGATGTCGCGTTACAACTTGCGCGTCATCATGAAACGGTCGAACTCATTTTCGGCGATGCGGAACCAGAGGATGTCATCGTTGCGGAATTTTGCCCAATCGGTGTAGACCTTTTTCCAGTTGGCGTTGTTGTTCGACAACTCGGCATACAACTCGTTGGCCGCCTTGTAGGCGCTCTCCATCACATCCTTGGGGAATGGCTGCAACTTGGCACCCTTGCCCACCAATTCGCGCAAAGCATTGGGGTTGCGCGCGTCATACATGGCTTGCATGTTGACATGAGCATGTGAAGCCGCCAGTTCGACCGCTGCCTTGTAATCATTGGGCAACGCGCTCCAGGCCTTGGTGTTGATGAACAGATCCAGTTCAGGGCCGCCTTCCCACCAACCGGGATAAAGGTAGTTCTTCGCCACCTTGTAGAAGCCAAGTTTCAAGTCGTCATAAGGACCGATCCATTCCGCAGCATCGATGGTCCCCTTTTCCAGCGATGGATAGATGTCACCTCCTGGAATGTTCTGCGGGATCACGCCGATGCGCTCCATCACCTTGCCGGCAAAGCCACCGATGCGCATTTTCAGGCCCTTCATCTCGGCCAGACTCTTGATCGGCTTGCGGAACCAACCGCCCATTTGCGAGCCGGTGTTGCCCATCGGAAAATTGACGATGTTGTAACCAGCGTAGAACTCGCGCATGAGCTTCAGTCCGTTGCCCTGATACATCCAGGCGGTCATTTGGCGCGAATTCATGCCGAAAGGCACGGCACAGCCCAGCGCGAAGGTTGGATCCTTGCCAAAAAAGTAATACGGTGCGGTGTGGCAGCATTCAACCGTGCCTTGCTGCACAGCATCGACGACGCCAAACGGCGGTACGAGTTCACCGCCGGCATGCACCGAAATTTCGAACTTGCCATCAGTAGCCTCTTTCACCTTCTGGGAAAAGGTATTGGCGGCACCGAAAATGGTGTCGAGCGAATTGGGAAAGCTTGAAGCCAGACGCCAGCGTACGGTTTGCTGCGCCATCACGGCGGCTGGGGCCGTGCCAGCGGCAAGAATCCCTGCCAGACCAGCATGTTTGACGAATGAACGACGTTCCATTGCGGTGCCTCCCTCGAAGTTGTGGAATGAATCGCAGTCCGAGCCCTCGCTCTCGGTACAGGCTGACGCGTATTGTATTGTTTGGTTACAACAAAATGGCCTTCTGGCTTACCCGAAGATCGGTCCAGGGAGTGCAGGCCTTGAGGAATCGAGCGCGTCGCCCGGCCAATCCGGGCGACGTGTTCAGCTGCCGGCGACGGTCATGGCCTCGAGAAGCATGGAGCCGGTCGATCGGCTGCCGCTTTGGTAGGTGTCCGATCCAACAGCCGCGATGCCCAGAAGCATCTCGCGCAGGTTCCCGGCGATGGTGATTTCCTGCACGGGATGTTGAATGACGCCGTCGTCCACCCAAAAACCCATGACGCCGCGGGAATAGTCGCCGGTCACGTAATTCACACCATGGCCCATGAGTTCAATGACCAGCAGGCCGCGATGCATCTTGCGCAACATGGCGGCCAGATCGTCACCCGGTCTGGTCAGCCGGCTGGTGAGCATCAGATTGTGCGGACCGCCTGCATTGCCGGTGGTCCGCATGCCGAGCTTGCGGCCGGAATAAGTGGAGAGAAAGTAGCCCTCCAGTTGCCCGGCTTTGACGACGCGGCGGGCACTTGTGCGGACGCCCTCGTCGTCGAACGGCGCGGTGCCCATACCGATTGCAGTCTTGGGATCCTCAGCCAGATCGAGGTGCCTGGCCATCACTGCCTTGCCGAGATGGTCGACCAGGAATGAGGCTTTGCGATACAGCGTGCCGCCGCTCGCCGCATGCACCAGCGAGCCGATCAGCCCTGCCGCAACCGGCGCCTCGAACAGCACCGGATACTGCCCGGTCGGCAGCTTGCGCGCGCGCAAGCGTGACAGCGCGCGTTCAGCAGCGTACCGGCCCACCGCTTCGGGCGAGGCCAACTCTGAAGCCCGGCGCTTGCTGCTGTACCAGTAGTCGCGCTGCATGTCGTTACCCCGCCCGGCGATCGGCACGCAGGACAGACTATGGCGCGTGGTGGCGTAGCCATTGGAGAAGCCTCGGGAGTTGGCAAGCACGAAATGCATGTGCTGGGCCGAGACACTCGCACCCTCGCTGTTGCGGATGCGGCCATCGGTGGCGAATGCAGCGTCCTCGGAGCGGCGCGCCAATTCGGCAGCGTCTTCCACGGAAATATCCCAAGGGTGATAGAGCTGCGGGTCGCGCACGGCCTGCGCCAGCAAGTCGGGCTCTGGCAGACCGGCGCAATCGTCTTCGGCGGTGTAACGTGCAATATCAAAGGCGGCAAGTGCTGTGCGGCGAATCGCTGCAGGGGAAAAGTCCGAGGTGCTCGCATGTCCCTTGCGCTGGCCGGCGTAAACCGTGACCTCGAGCCCTTTGTCGGTGTTGTGCTCGACCTGCTCCACCTGGCCACGGCGCACATTCACACTCAAGCCCTGGCCTTCGGACACCTCGACCACGGCGTCGCTGGCACCGGCGCGGCGTGCCTCATCCAACGCGAGCGCTGCCAGGTCTTGAAATTCAGATTTGGAAAAGGAGAATTGGCCCACATTGAACCTTTGTATAAAACGGAAAGTGTCGCGTTGACGCATGCGGTGCTCGTTGGAGCACCAAAGCAACGATGCGATGCGACAGGACTGCAAACGATAATACGAGCCGATGAAATCCCCGCCCTTCCATCACACCACCTCGCATGCCGCTGACGCTTCGTCGGCGGATGCTGCCGGCCCCAGCAAAAGCCAGCTCAAACGCGACATGCAGGCCTTGCAGGACTTGGGGGAGCGTCTTGCCGCCCTTCCCAATCACCGTATCGACCTGCTCGACGTTCCCGCAGTGTTGCGCGACGCACTGCGCGAACTGTCGCGCATCCATGCTCACGAAGGTCGCAGACGTCATGCCCAGTACATCGGCAAACTGATGCGCAAGGTCGATCCGGAACCCCTGCGCCAAGCGTTGCTGGAGGCGACCGGCGAGAATCGTGAGGCTGTGGCCCGCATGCATTTGCTCGAAGACTGGCGCACACGTTTGCTGCAGGGTGATGATGCACTCACCGCCTTCTTGCAGGAGTATGCGCACGCCGACGCCCAGGCGCTGCGCCAGTTGGTGCGCGCAACGCGCGTGGAGCAAGCCGCCGGCAAGCCACCGCGCCAGTACCGGGCGCTCTACCAAAGCATCAAAACCCTGCTCGAACCGCAAGACGATGAAGCCCACGACCTCTGAGTTTCTGAACGCATCCCTCGATGCCCTTCACATCGGCCTGGTGTCGGTCAGCGACAGGGCTTCCAGCGGCGCGTATGTTGACCAGGGCTTACCGGCCTTGCGCGAATGGCTTAGCCAGGCCTTGCGTAACCCGGTGCGGTATACCGAAAGGCTGATTCCTGATGAGCGCTCCGGCATCTCCCGGACCTTGCGCGAACTGGTGGACGACCTTGGCTGCCATCTGGTGCTGACCACCGGCGGCACGGGCCCGGCTGTACGCGACGTCACGCCTGAGGCCACCATGGATGTCGCCGACAGGCTCATGCCCGGTTTTGGCGAGGAGATGCGACGCATCAGCCTGAACTTCGTGCCGACGGCGATCTTGTCACGCCAGGTGGCGGTCATTCGCAAGACCTGTCTGATTCTCAACCTGCCCGGCCAGCCGAAGTCGATCCGCGAAACCCTCGAAGGCGTACGCCTTGGCGAAGGCGCCGTGAGCGTTCGCGGCGTCTTTGCGGCAGTCCCCTATTGCGTCGACCTGATCGGTGGGCCGTATCTGGAATGCGATCCAGCCGTATGCGACGCCTTCCGCCCGAAATCCGCCCAGCGGTCGCAACGCTGAAACGCAGCTTTCGTTGGATTGCCGTTGCGGCACAAAGCCTTGCCGGACGATCGCCTTGATTTATGTCTACGATATGAACAAAATGTTTATCGCCTGCAACAGCAACGCCCATCGCCGACGCGGCTTGCGCAGTTGACCACCCCCTGAAACGCGGAGATCACGATGCACAAATCCAAACCACTCCATAAACCCTTCGTCGCCGCTTTACTCGGCGCCTTGGCGCTCGGGGCGGCGCCACACGCCAGTGCCACCACACTCAGCGTGCTGGCTGCAGGAACGTTGGGCAAGACCTTCAGAGAGGCGGCAAAAGGCTTCGAGAAGCTCCACCCCGGCGTGACGGTGGAACCTCAATTCGGCGGTAGCGTGAAGATGGTCAAAATGGTGACGCAGTTGCACACCCCGGCGGATGTCGTGGCCGTGGCCGACTACTCGGTCATCCCCAAATACATGTACGCCAAGGGCGACCAGAAAGCGACTGCGGATTGGTCGATCGGGTTTCTGCGCAACGCCATCACCTTCGTCTACACACCCAAAAGCAAGGATGCCGGCAAGATCAACGCCAGCAACTGGTATCAAATCCTGAGTCAGCCCGGGGTGCAGATCGGCCGCTCCAACCCGAACACCGATCCATCCGGCTACCAGACTCTGCAAATGCTCGACTTGGCATCGGGCTACTACCACGATCCGCAACTCGAACGCAACGTCCTGGCGAATGCACCCACGACCAATATGCGCGATACCGAGACTGACCTGATCGCCGCGTTGCAGCTCGGCCAGATCGACTACCTCGCCATCTACCAATCGGACGCACTGCAGCATCATCTGGAGTCACTGCACCTGCCCGCGCAGATCAACCTGAGCGACCCGAAGTACGCTGCGGACTACGCCAAGAGCTCAGCCGAAACGGCCAATGGCACATTGCCTGGCAGGCCCATTGTCTATGCGCTCACGATCCCGGCAGGCGCCCCTCATCCCAAACTGGCAGCTGAGTTCATTGCCTATCTGCTCGGCCCTCAAGGCCAAAAGTTGATCGCGCAAAATGGCTTCACACCGGTGCACCCGGCCTATGCCCAATTCGCCGCCAAAATGCCCGCATCGTTGCGCAAAATGACGGTTGCATGGCCCGGGCAGTGACGCGCGACGTCACCCTTCCGGCGCTCTGGCCGATGCCCGAGCCAGGGCGCTGACCTCGAGGCCATCATGACACCACGTCGCGGATTGATGTTCTGGATTTTCTGGCTCTCGGGTTGCCTGGTCCTGACCTTCATCTCGCTGCCACTGCTGGCGCTGCTGCTGCGGCCAACCCTCGGGCAGCTGCGCGACGCAGCCCTGCATGCCGGCATTCGTGATTCGTTTTTGCTGAGCGTTGAAGGAGCGGCGCTGGCAACATCCCTCTCCATGCTGTTCGGATTGCCGCTGGCTTATGCACTGGCTCGCCAGCGCTTTCGCGGCAAAGCGGTGGTCGAGGCCCTGGTCGATTTGCCGCTCACCATTCCCCACACCATTGCCGGAATCGCCTTGCTGCTGGTGTTTTCGCGCCATGGCTGGCTCGGTCCCGCCGCCGCCAGCATTGGTCTGACATTCTGGGGCACTTTTGCCGGTGTCGTTCTGGCCATGGGGTACGTGGGCCTGCCCTACGCCGTGAATGCAGCACGTGTCGGTTTCGAGGCGGTTGACCTGCGCGTCGAGAAGGCAGCGCGCAGTTTGGGCGCGGGACCTTGGACCACGTTTTGCCGCGTCAGCATGCCCCTGGCTTGGCGTGGGGTGATGACGGGCCTGACGCTTTGTTTTGCGCGGGCTATTGGCGAGTTTGCCGCCGTGGTTCTACTCGCCTATTACCCGATGACTGCGCCCGTGAAAATCTATGACCTGTTCCTGCAGGTCGGTCTGAACGAATCGGTATCGGCCGCGGTCCTCTTCCTCGTCATCGTGCTCGGCCTCTTCTGGGCTCTGCGGCTGCTGGCGTATGGACGCCACTCGGACCGCCGAGTCGGATCAGCTGCGGCGCGATGAATTGACAACCCAATCGCCCATTCAGCAGACACTCGAGCTGGCTGGCCTGGTCACAGCAGTGGGCAGCTACCGCAGTCAGCCCATCAGCTTTGACCTGAAGCCAGGACAGTCCTTGGCGTTGCTCGGCGGCAATGGCGCGGGCAAAACCACGCTGCTCGACACCATCGCCGGGTTCTTGATGCCCCAGGCGGGCAGGCTTCGGTTGGGAGGCAAGGATTGCACGCATGCTCCACCCGAAGCCCGGCGCATTGGGTATCTGTTTCAGACCGACGCGTTGTTTCCCCATCTGACCGTGAGCCAAAACCTGCAATTCGGGCGGCTGGCCCGCGAGAACCTCGGGATGCTGCTGGACCGTTTCGACCTCCGTGACCTGGCTTCGCGCCGCCCGGGACATCTGAGCGGCGGTGAGCGCCAACGCGTAGCCCTGGCACGAGCCCTGGCAGGCCATCCAGATGCCGTGCTGCTGGATGAGCCGCTTTCCGCCATGGATCCTGCGACTCGCCCAGCCATGCGCGACGAACTGGCGCGCCACTTGCGGGCCTGTTCTGCACCGTCCATCGTTGTCACGCACGATCCGGCCGAGGCCATGGCCCTTGGGCAACTGGTGGGGGTGATGGATGCGGGAGAACTGCTGCAACTCGGCCCGACTGCAGCCATGTTCACACACCCGACCTGTGTACGCTCGGCCCAACTTCTCGGCATTGAAAACATCTGGCAGGGTGTCGTTGCGGCCTTGTCCGACAACGGCACAGTACGGATAAACATCGGCCTGGAACCCGAGACTTGCTGGATTGAGGCCCGGCGCGGTGATGAGCTTGCCAACGTGCGATTGGGCGCCGACGTGCGGCTGTGCGTGCGCGCTGCCGACTTGCAAGTCATCGCTCCCGGGCAAGCAGCACCTGAACGCCCCAACCGGTTCGAGGTCCGACTTGTCGAACGCACCGACTTGGGTTCGGTCGTGCAACTGCGTTGCCGCTTGGGAGAGCACCTGGGCGTTCTAGCCTATGCGCTGCCTTGGCAACTGCGAGGCTGGCCCCTGGCGCCTGGCCATACGCTGCGCTTGCACCTGGCCGCGGACTCGGTGCACGTGCTGCCTGCATGAACCTCGATGCATCGGATGTGTAGACTGCAAGAGCGTCCTGATCATCACGAGCTTCCCTTCGACCAAAGCCATGCGACTCATCGGCAACCTCATCTGGCTGGTTCTTGGCGGCTTTTTCATGGGACTGGCTTGGTGGTTGGCAGCCCTGCTCTGCTGCTTCACCATCGTTGGGATTCCCTGGGCGGTCGCGGCATTTCGCATTGGCACGTTCAGCTTCTGGCCCTTCGGCCAGCGCGTTGTGGACAAACCAGAGGGTGCCGTTGCTGTCGGCCTGAGCACTGTTGGCAATCTGATCTGGGCCGTTGTCTTCGGGTGGTGGCTGGCGGTGGGACATCTGGTCTCGGCTGTGCTCTGTGCCATCACCATCATCGGCATACCCTTTGCGCTTCAACACATCAAGCTTGCCGGACTTTCATTGTTTCCCTACGGCAAACAAATTGTCCCCATTCCGGACTAACGCAGGAGGAACAGGGCAAGGACCCTTTGACCTGCATGCATGAGACTGGTAACAGCGCCCAGGATTGCCTGATCCGGCCCGGCCTGGTCAGATCAGGCCGAGTTGGAGCAGTTGTGTCGGTTCGTCCAGAATGCATTGCGCGCCCCAACGACGCGGCTCCTGCTGGCCGCAATAGCCATAAGCAGCCGCTGCAAATCCCATGCCGGCTGCTTGAGCGGCCTGCATGTCGCGCCAATCATCTCCAACGTAAAGGCATTGCTGCGCAGGTACACCGAGCACAACCGACGCGTGTAACAGCGAATCGGGTGCCGGTTTGGGCTTGGCTGTCGTGTCCCCACTCACGACACACCCGGGTTGGAACGGCAGTGACATGCTGGCCAAGAGCTGATGCGTCAGCGCGGCCATCTTGTTCGTGACGATGCCCCATGGAAGAGCCCGATCCACCAGTTGTCCGATGACCCGATCGAGACCAGGGAACAGGCAAGTATGCACACAGATGTCTTGCGCGTAATTGCGCAGAAACTCATCGCGTAGCGCCGGATAGTCGATGTGGTCCAGACCTAGCGCGAATCCAACCTGGATCATGCCCCTCGCGCCATGCGAAGCCATGGGGCGTAGCAACGCCAACGGCAATGCTTCCAAGCCTCGCTCCCGGCGCATTCGGTTGAGTGCCGCCGCCAAATCCGGCGCTGTATCGGCCAGCGTACCGTCCAGATCGAACAAGACAGCTTGATATGGCGGCATCACGCGGCGCGTCGGCATGCTAAAAAATAGTTCACTTGGACGTTCGTGCCGAGACGAAATGCACGGTCCAACAAGCCGAATTCCAGGCCCTTGAATTCAACGGGTTGCAGGCCCGAACTCCGAGCCCAGCCTGCAAGCTCGCTGGGTCGGATGAACTTGGCATACGAGTGAGTACCTTTCGGCAGGAGGCGCAAAAGATACTCAGCGCCCAGAACAGCCACGGCGAACGCCTTGGCGTTGCGATTGATGGTCGAGAAAAAGACCCAACCATCCGGGCGCACGAGTCTTGATGCGGCTTGTACGACCGAGGCCGGATTCGGAACGTGTTCCAGCATTTCCATGCAGCAGACCACATCGAACGGCTTTTCCTGCTCGGACGCGAGCTGCTCGGCAGAGATCAACCGGTAATCCACCGACAAGCCGGATTGCTGCGCGTGAAGCCCGGCCACCTTGAGCGCCTTCTCCGCCAGGTCAATCCCCGTGACCAGCGCGCCTGCGCAAGCCATGGACTCGCTGAGTATGCCGCCGCCGCAGCCGATATCCAGCACGCGCCGTCCAGCCAGGCTGGCATGGCTCTGAATCCAGTTCAACCTCACGGGATTGATGTCATGCAGCGGCTTGAACTCACCACCCAAATCCCACCAGCGATGCGCTGCATCTCCGAATTTTTTCAACTCCGCAGCTTCGGCATTCATGCTCGATTTCCTCTGACCATGCCGGGAAATTGCCCACCAACAGCGCCCCATGCTATGCGCAAGGCTTAAAAAAAAGCCCCGCAA
>JAJZDV010000042.1 GCA_021846025.1 Pseudomonadota bacterium | reverse complement strand
GACAAGTTGTCGGCAAAAACCTGAATTTGGTAGGATTTCCATCCCAATTCGCCACAAATCGACGCGACACCATGGATTTGCGCAAACTCAAGACCCTTGTCGATCTCGTCTCGGAATCGAACATTTCCGAACTCGAAATCACCGAGGCTGAAGGCAAGGTTCGCATTGTCAAAACGCCCCCGGCTCTGGCCCAGCCAGCCCCGATGCAGTACACCGCGGCACCCCTGCCCGCACAGCATGGCGCAGCCATGGCTCCAGTCCCCGGCGTCGCCGAAGCTGCAGCCTCTGCACCGTCTGCGCCCAGCGGCAAATTGATTAAATCCCCCATGGTCGGCACCTTTTACCGCTCCTCCGCGCCCGGAGCCAAACCGTTTGTCGAAGTTGGCGATGCGGTCAAGCAGGGTCAGGCGGTGTGCATCGTCGAGGCCATGAAAATTCTCAACGAAATCGAATCGGATATCGATGGTGTCGTCAAGGAGATCCTGGCCGAAAACGGCCAGGCCGTCGAGTATGGCCAGCCGTTGTTCTTGCTGGAGTGATCTCGGTGTTGTCGGCACCTTCTGATCTTCGCCTTACGGCTCGCCCCCACGGGGCTTTTTTCTTGAATGCCAATGCGTCACGCTGCGGCCGAAGCCACCATGTTCAAAAAAATTCTGATCGCCAATCGCGGTGAAATCGCGCTGCGCATTCAGCGCGCCTGCCGTGAACTGGGCATCAAGACCGTGATGGTCTATTCCGAGGCCGACCGTGACGCGAAATACGTCAAACTGGCCGACGAAGCTGTCTGTATCGGCCCCCCTCCTTCCGCTCTGAGCTACCTGAACATGCCGGCCATCATCTCTGCTGCGGAGGTGACTGACGCCGAGGCCATCCATCCCGGTTACGGTTTCCTCTCCGAGAACGCGGATTTCGCCGAGCGCGTCGAGCGCTCGGGCTTCACCTTCATCGGCCCGCGGCCTGATTCCATTCGCTTGATGGGCGACAAGGTTTCGGCGAAGCAGACCATGATCAAGGCTGGCGTGCCTTGCGTGCCCGGGTCGGAGGGCGAGTTGCCAGACGATCCGCGTGAGATCACGCGCATGGCGCGTGCCATCGGCTACCCCGTCATCATCAAGGCGGCGGGCGGAGGCGGTGGACGCGGCATGCGTGTGGTGCATACCGAGGCCGCGCTGCTCAACGCCGTGGCCACAACCAAGGCCGAGGCGCAAGCCGCTTTCGGGAACGCCGCGGTGTATATGGAGAAGTTCCTCACCAACCCGCGCCATATCGAAATCCAGGTGATGGCCGACGAACATGGCAACGCGCTGTGGCTGGGCGACCGCGATTGCTCCATGCAGCGCCGCCACCAGAAAGTGCTGGAAGAGGCTCCTGCGCCAGGGATCGCGCGCAAGCTGATCGAGCGCATCGGCGCGCGTTGTGCCGATGCCTGCCGGAAAATCAGCTACCGCGGCGCCGGCACCTTCGAGTTTCTGTATGAAAACGGCGAGTTCTACTTCATCGAAATGAACACCCGTGTGCAGGTGGAGCATCCCGTGACCGAACTCACCACTGGGGTGGATATCGTGGTGCAGCAAATTCTGGTCGCGGCGGGCGAAAAGCTCACGCTGCGTCAGCGCAGCATCACGGTCAATGGTCACGCCATCGAGTGCCGCATCAATGCCGAAGACGCCGTGAAGTTCACACCCAGTCCCGGGCGCATCACCACCTGGCATATGCCCGGTGGGCCGGGTGTGCGGGTGGATTCGCATGTCTATGCCGGCTATTTTGTACCGCCGAACTACGACTCGATGATTGCCAAGATCATTGTCCACGGTGCCACGCGCGAACAAGCTCTGGCACGTATGCGCACAGCCTTGTCGGAAATGGTGGTGGACGGCATTGCCACCAATATTCCCCTCCACCGCGAACTCCTGGTCGACGCACGCTTCCTGGAGGGCGGCACCAACATCCACTATCTGGAAGAGTACATGGCGGCCCGCTACGGCTAAGCTCGCCGCCACCGGGCTCTCGCCCACGGCTCCCCCTTCTCCAACCGCACCAGCCATGGCTTACCGTGAAGTCATCATCGCCGCCGACGACACCCTGGCCGAGGCCCTTTCGGAAGCGCTCATGGATTACGGCGCCCTGAGCGTCGCGGTGGAAGATCAGGAAGCAGGCACCACAACGGAACAGGCAATCTTCGGCGAACCCGGCATGCCCACGCCGCGCAAGGCCTGGCAACACAACCTTGTGCGTGCCCTGTTCAACACCGAAGCCGAGGCCGACCTTGCCTTGCTGGCCGTGCTGGGCGATGGTTTGCTGCTCGATTTGCGGGATGTGCAACAGGCCGAAGTCCCCGAGCAGGACTGGGTGCGTCTGACCCAGTCGCAATTTCAGCCCGTGTGCATCGAGAACCGGATGTGGATCGTGCCGAGTTGGCACAGCGCCCCGGACGGGGCGCAACTGGTCATCCAGCTCGATCCTGGACTGGCTTTCGGCACCGGCACCCACCCGACCACTCAGCTCTGCCTGGGCTGGCTGGTGCAACACGCACCACTCGCGGGTCTGGATGTTTTGGACTACGGCTGCGGCTCCGGCATTCTCGCCATTGCCGCCGCCCGACTGGATGCACGGTCGGTCAGTGCCGTGGACATCGATCCTGCTGCCGTCAGTTCCTGCCGGACCAACGCTGCAAACAACGGCGTGGCGTTGGCATTCTGTGGCCATGCCGACGAACTCCCGGCGCAGCATGTCGACGTGGTGCTGGCGAACATTCTGGCTGCCCCGTTGCGCTTGCTCGCGCCGATGCTGGCAGCGCGTGCCAGGCCCGGCGGCTGGCTGGTCCTTTGCGGCATTCTCAGCCGGCAGGCCGACGAGCTCATCGCCGCCTGCGCTCCGCATGCACGCATGCACGTGCACGCCGAGCGCGACGGCTGGGTCTGCCTGGCCGGGACCACACATGCCTCCATCGGTGCCGTGCCAGCGTGAGATCGACACAACAGCCCACCATGCATCCGGCGGGCAGGCGTCGCGCCCTCCGGTTGCTGTTTTTAGACTAAGGGCCATGGCTCTCGCCACCCGTTGCCCGCATTGCGGCACCGCTTTCAAGCTGGTGCGTGACCAGTTGCTGCTGCGTCAAGGCTGGGTGCGCTGCGGCCGCTGCGGCGAGGCCTTTAACGCGGCTGACCACGCGTTCGAGCCTACGTTTGAGCGCCCCCATCCCATCTCGCCTGCCAGTCTCGGCCCCGAGCCAGCCCCGAGCCAGCAGACCACGTGGCCAGCTCCGGTTTCAGCGCCGGCTGTGGCCGATGGACTCCCGGGTAGCGAGACGGCTGCGCCGGCTCCGTCATCCATCGAGGCAGCTTACCGCGCCGCCATCGCTACAGCCTTGCCAGTGGTCGCGACCCCTGCGCATCCTGTCGTTGAGAACATCGGCCGATCGTCGCCTTGGCGAAGTGGTGCCTTCGCTTACTCGATTCCGGTCCCGGCCTTTTTGATCCCTGCAGACTCCACAGAGTCGGTCACGACGACCCTTTCGCCAGAACCGCAGGCTGCCCTCCAGGCCAGTGAACACGACACCGTCGCTGAATCCGCTCCCGCCGCCTTCATCCAGGCTGAGACAAACGAGGGGGACAGCCAACGGCTGAGCGAAGCTGAGACCGAAGCGCCGTTGCGACAGCCCTCAATGCCGGGCTCGGGGGATGCAGCTTGGGCAGGGCAGGATGTCTTGCCTGCCATGGAGCGGATACAGGTCCAGGCTGACACGGCAAGCCTGGGCGCCGCACCCGAAGTCCGTGCGGCGCCCGATCATCCCGCCGAGATCGCCGGCTCAGAAGACGACACGCTGGCCACCTTCTCTGCCGAAGCCGAGGCCGCGCTTCGGCACGAAGGCGAGACAGCGGCCGCACCGCCGCCCGCGCCTTTCGAAGAGTTGTTGCGCGCGGCCAAGGAAGAGGCCCTGCTGGCGGAAGCGGATCGTGCCCCCCAATCAGCTAGCCAAGGTGCCAGGCCCGAATTGGATCCTTCGCGTGAAACAGACGCTGTGCCGACCGACGCAGGCCCGGGGGAAACGGACACGCGCTTCGACCTCGGTGCCGTGCTGCATTACGAATTCGGGCCCGACACAGGCGTCGGGTCGGAAATCGGCGCCGGGACGCCGGAACCTGAATTGATCCCGGATGCCATGGCAGCTCATGGCGATGGAGTCGCGCCTGCCCAACTCCTCATCCCGGACACGCGCACGCATGCCAGACCCGAGCTTCTCGATGGCGTCGTGGCCGAGCCAGGGTTCCTGCGCCAGGCGCGGGCACAAGAACGTTGGCAGCAGCCGGGCGTGCGTGCCAGCCTGGCTGCCGCAGTCATGCTGCTCATCGTCATGGGTGCGGCGCAAGCGGCATGGACCTGGCGCGATGCACTGGCGGCGAAGTGGCCGCAAAGCCGTTCCCTTCTGGCCCATCTGTGTCACGTGGCAGACTGCAGCTTGGCAGCACCGCGCAGACCGCAGAGTCTGGTGATCGACACGTCGTCCATGTCCCCACAGGGAGATGGACTGCTGCAACTCGACGCGTCGCTGCGCAACCGCAGCGACGCGTCCGTAGCCTACCCTGCACTGGAACTCACACTGATTGGAGCGCAGGATCAGATCGTCGTGCGTAAAGTCATCCAGCCTGCGCAATACCTCGCCAGCGACAAGCTGGCCAACGGTGCGAACGCCTTGCAGCAACGCATCCAACGAGGCTTGGCTGCCGGCGCCGAGTTGCGCATTCGGCTCCAGTTGCAATTGCGCAAGGACCATGCCAGCGGCTACACCCTGTACGCCTTCTATCCCTGAGAGCGCTCGCCAGCTTCGCCATGCCCGACGGTCTGACGCTGCGCAGCGTCAGATTCGTGCGAGATCGTCGAGCGCGGAGAGGTAGGCCGGGCTGCGCATCAGTGCATCCCAAGGTTGCGGCGGACGGGAGGCCAGCAGAGCTAGGCGCCGCGGTTCGCTGGCTGCATCGACCTGCCATTGCCCGCTGACGAACGCCTGTTGCAAACCTTGCAGCACTGCGTCGATCGCTGCTCCCTGGTCCACCTGACTCTGGTTGCACAACAAGGCAAGGTCGCAGCCGGCGTTCAGTGCCCGGACCACGGCAGCGGTGTCGTCATCCGCCACGGCGCGCGCACCCTGCATGCTCAGGTCGTCGCTGATGATGGCACCGTCGAAACCAAGCCGGTCGCGCAGAATGTCTTGCAACCACCGCGAACTGAAGCCTGCAGGGTTGGCATCCACCTTGGGGTAGATCACGTGCGCAGGCATCACCGCCTGCAGGCCATGGCGCAACCAGCCATACGGCGCGGCGTCATGCTGCAGGATGTTGCGCAGGCTGCGCGTGTCACGCGGCGCATCGGTATGCGAATCCGCCTGCGCCCAGCCATGGCCCGGGAAATGCTTGGCGCAATGCGCCAAGCCTGCGCGCTGCAGGCCTGCCATCAAACCTTGTGCGAGCACGCTGACGACACGAGCATCGGCATGGAATGCGCGACTGCCGATGACACCCGAGCGTCCCCAATCGAGATCGAGCACGGGCGTAAAGCTCAGGTCCACGCCACAGGATCGCAATTCGGCACCCAGCACCAAGCCACAGGCGCCGGCCACCTGCACCGCAACCAGAGCGTCACGCATCCACAAGCGGCCAAGTTCGGCCATGGCCGGCAGCGACGTGAAGCCACCTTCGCGGAAACGCTGCACGCGACCTCCCTCCTGGTCGACCGCCACCACCAGGTCGGCACGAACGGCCTTGATGCTGGCGACCAACGCAACAAGCTCTTCACGCGAAGCCCAGTTGCGTGTGAACAAGATGACGCCGCCGATCAGCTTGTTGTTCAAACGCCTGCGCTCGTGGGCAGCCAGCGATGTACCGGCAAGATCGATGATGAAAGGGGCTGTGTGCATGCTGTTTGAAAAATTGGAGGTTCAATGCCGAGAGGAAACTTCAGCAACGACGAAAGCCACCGCACTCAGCACTTCGTCCGAGACCGAAACATGAAAACGAAGCTGCCGCGCCTCACACCACGCAGCGAGTTCGCCATGCAGCACCATGCACGGGCGGCCTCCGGTGGCATTGAGAATTTCACAAGCGCGCCAGGTCATGGGCCTGTGGATACCCAGGCCAACAGCCTTGGAAAAGGCCTCCTTGGCGGCGAAGCGCGTAGCGAGATAGCGCTCGCCGCGAGCCGGTGCCCGCGCGTGTCGCTGGCCGAAGACTTCAAGTTCCTGCTGGCCAAGAATGCGCTCGGCAAAACGCCGGCCATGGCGTTGCCAGGCGCTGCGGATGCGGCCAATCTCGCAGATGTCAGTACCGATGCCGTAGATGCTGCTCATCATGATGCGGCCGCGGTACGCGCCAAGCTGGCACGCATGATGACCGCCTTGAAATCACGCACCGACTGCTCCATGCCAACGAACACAGCGTGGCCAACCAGTGCATGCCCGATGTGCAGTTCACGGATCTCGGGCATGGCGGCAATGCTGCCGGTGCTGGACAGTGTGAGCCCATGACCAGCATGGACTTGCAGGCCAAGAGCACGCGCCGCGGCCATGCCCTGTCGCAGGCGTTCAAGCTCGTGCTGTGCGAGGGCGGCATCGCCCGCCTCGCAGGCGTTGGCGTAGGCGCCGGTGTGCAACTCCACACAGGGCGCGCCAGCGCGGGCCGAAGCCTCGATTTGCGCTTGGCTGGCTTCGACGAACAGGGAGACCTGGCAACCGGCGGCCGTCAGGCGAGCACAGGCGCCTTGCACGCGATTGAGCTGCCCCGTCACATCGAGCCCGCCTTCGGTGGTGATTTCCTGGCGGCGCTCAGGCACGAGGCAGACACTCTGGGGCCTGACTTGCTCGATGAGGCTCAGCATCTCATCGGTCATCGCAGCCTCGAAGTTCAGCGCCACTCCAATGTCGGCCTTGATGCGCTGCACATCTGCGTCGCGGATATGGCGGCGGTCTTCGCGCAAATGGAAAGTGATGATGTCGGCCCCGCCAGCCACCGCCGCGCGAGCGGCAAGCAAAGGGTCAGGATGGTTGCCACCGCGAGCGTTGCGCAAGGTTGCAATGTGATCGATATTCACACCCAGCAAGGGGACTGACGCAACGCCGAACACGAGGGGATTCATAGCTGATGGAGGTCGATCAACAACTGCCGCGTTCGCAGCGGCTGGGTGCCGAGATGATAGTGAAGCAGTTCGCGCATCAGTGTCTTGGCAGCACGCGTTGAGCCGTCTTGAGCCCAGTCGTTCGACTCGATTGCCAGCAAGTGCGCACCCAGATAAAGCCCGCCCCCAGGCCCGATGAAATTCACCTCGGCCCGGTGAGCGTCCGCGGACGCCGGGAGTATGCCGAGCTGCGGGTCGACGCTGTAATAAGCATCGGCCCGCACCGGCTGGTCGGATTGACTTTCGCGGTCGAGGGGCGGCAGATAGCCCAACTCACGCAGCAGGTTGATTTCGAACCGCCGCAGCAGGGGCTCGACTCCCGCTGCCCAACCATGCGGGTCTGTGCCCAACTCCACCACGGCGGCGTGGTAGGCGTCGAACAAGGCCTCGTGGGCATCTTCACGCGCAAGCAGGCGCACCAATAATTCGTTGAAATAAAAACCGCACAACAAGGGTCGTCCGGCCAACGGCACCACGCCACCGCTCCAGTCGGCACGGGTGAGCGTGCGCACCTCACCGCTCCCGCTCCAGCTCGCGGCAAAGGGCTGAAATCCCAGCAGCACCGTGCGCAGTTGCGACGTTGGCCGCTTCGCGCCTTTGGCCACCAGCGCCAGGCGACCGTGATGACGGCTGAACACGTCGAGGATCAGGCTTGTTTCTTTCCACGGATGGGCGTGCAGCACATAAGCGGGTTCGTCGTGCACCCGCTCGATGCGTGTGCGTGGGCGGCGCTTGGGCGGTGTTGCCACGATTGGATTGGCGACAGGGCTCAACCCCGGTTTGGCGGCGAGCAGCACGTCCTGCGGCAAAGGTAAAGGGTCCATGAGTCGGGTCGCCAGTCTTGAATCGGGGCAGGCTTTGGCACGCACGAACGAAGCGACTGAACGCTTGACGCCGAGCTAATCCTCGTAGCCGAAAGCGCGTACAGCGCGCTGGTCATCGGCCCAGCCTGAGCGTGTTTTCACCCAAACCTCCAGGAAAACGGGGGCGTCGAAGAGCCGCTGCATTTCCATGCGCGCTTCGGTAGAAATCCGCTTGAGACGCTCGCCCGCTGCGCCGATGACCATGGCCTTATGGCCATCGCGTTCGACCACGATGGCGGCGGCGATGCGGCGCAGATCCCCATCTTGCTCAAATCGCTCGATCAGCACCGCGCTGGTGTACGGCAACTCGTCTCCGGTGAGGCGGAACAGTTTTTCGCGCACAATTTCGGCGGCGAGAAAACGCTCGCTGCGATCGGTGATGGCGTCGGCGTCATAGCCCCACTCACCCTCGGGGAGATAGGGGGCGACGATGGCCAGGAGGCGCTTCGCATCGGTCTGTTTGCGCGCTGACAGTGGCACGATCTCGGCCAGATTTTTGTGCGCACCGAGGCCTTGCAACCAAGGCAGGAACTTCTCGCGGGATTGCACACGATCGAGCTTGTTGGCCACCAGGATGATGGGCTTTCCGGGTGGAATCAACGCGCCCACACGCTCATCCTCGGGACCGAGGTGCCCGGCTTCGATCACCCACAAGACCACATCCACCTCGGCCAGAGCAGCCGTTACGGTGCGATTCATCGCGCGGTTGAGCGCGCGCGTGTGGCGGAGTTGAAAGCCAGGCGTGTCGACGAAGGCGAACTGCACCGAACCCTCGCTCTGCAGACCCAGCAGGCGGTGGCGCGTGGTCTGTGCCTTGTCGGAGGTGATGCTGAGTTTTTGCCCGATCAGACTGTTGAGCAAGGTGGACTTGCCCACGTTCGGCCGCCCGACAATGGCAACGGTACCGAAGCGTCTGGACAGCGGCGGGACGACGGCGTCGGATGGCATGCTGGATGCACTCACATTTTGGGCGGCAAGCCGCGGCGGCGAAGCTTGTGTCCGGAAGCAATCTCTGACTGCAGGAGCTCGATCATCTGCGCTGCTGCCTGTTGCTCGGCTGCGCGTCGGCTCCCACCATCGCCCTGGGTACGCAAATCCAGTTCGGCCACTTCGCACTGCACTCGGAAATGCTGGAGATGGGCTGGGCCGCTGGTGGCCATGACGACGTACACCGGCACTTTCAGTTTGCGGCCTTGCAGAATTTCCTGCAGGCGTGTCTTTGCATCCTTGGCACTGACCTGGGTATCGAGACTGTGCAGGCGATCGCGAAACAGCCGCTCGGCCAGGTCATGCGCTGCAGCGAAGCCACCATCCAGGAACACGGCGCCCAGCACAGCCTCCAGCGCATCGGCCAGGATGGAGGGACGCATGGAGCCGCCGCTGCGCATCTCGCCTTCGCCCAACATCAAATAGTCTCCCAACCCAAGCTCTTGTGCCAGCCCGGCCAAGGTTTCTTCACGCACCAGGCTGGCTCGCCAATACGAAAGGTTGCCCTCGCTGGCATGGCCATCGCCATACAGCAACGACGCGATGGCCAGATTCAGCACGGAGTCGCCGATGAACTCAAGCCGCTCATTGTTGCGTGCGCCGTGGCTGCGGTGGGTCAGTGCCTGAAGGAGCAGAGCCGGATCGCGAAACGCGTAGTGCAGGCGAGCTTGCAAGTCAGCGTTGGATGCCATGCGTTGAGGCCGGTGCTCGCGTTTCCCGAAAGCCTCGTCCGGTGCCAGCTTGGGAGCAGCAATCAGTTCGAATGCCCTGAGAATTTGAGCAGCAGATAAGCCGGGCCAAACAGGTGGATTTCCTTGTTGTAGGCATAGGAAACAACCACGCGGCCGTTGACTTTGGTGATGTCGAGATCCTTGCCAGACACCATGCTGATGTAGTCGACCGAGGCCGTCTTGTCGAATGCGGTGCGGATGTCGCCCACTGTCGGACCAGCTTTGGCGGCCTTGTTCACCGCATTCTGCACGGCAAAAGACTCCTGCACCGCAGGCACGGCCTGCATGCCGACCACCACCAGGAAAGCGATGATGGCCCCCCAGAAGATCAGGCCAATCAGGGTGATGCCGCGTTGTTTTGAAGCACGGGTCATATCAATCACCTTATTGGAAAACATTGCCAGAATCCACCAAGCGGTCAATGAATCGGGCCGATATTTTTCAATCCACCAAAATTCATCCAGACGAAAAAGGCCTTGCCCACAATATTGCGCTCAGGGACGAAGCCCCAGTAACGCGAGTCCAATGAATTATCGCGGTTGTCACCCATGACGAAATACATGCCTGGAGGAACTTTGCAGCTGAAGCCGTCGGCGTTGTAGTGGCAGTTGTCGCGATGGGGGAAGTTGTCGGGCCCGCCGATGACATAGGTCGGCGCTTGTGGATTGATGAGAATGCGGTGTTGGGTTTTACCAAGCATCTCCAGGTACTGCTGGTAATACACCATGGAGCGGGGATCGAACCATTCGCCATCGGCTTTCTCGGCGACCGGCACGCCATTGATGACCAAGCGCTTGTTCTCATACGACACCGTATCGCCCGGGGTACCGACGATACGCTTGATGTAGTCAATGGCTGGATCTTTCGGCAAGCGAAACACGATGACATTGCCACGCTGCGGACTTTCGCCGGGGGTCATGCGGTCGTGCACCAAGGGCAAGCGCAGGCCATAGATGAATTTGTTCACCAGGATCAGGTCGCCCGGCACCAGCGTGGGCTCCATCGACCCGGATGGGATTTTGAACGGCTCAGCCACGAAGGAGCGCAGCAGAAAGACGAAGGCAATGACGGGAAACAGCCCGGCCGTCCACTCCAGCCACCAGGGCTGGCGCAGCAGACGTTCGCGAGTGGCGAGAATTTGCTCATCGCTCAGGCTGGCGTCCGTGGCGATGCCCTGCTTTTGAAACGCTTCGCGACGTGCGCGCAACGCTGCCGTCGCGGCATTCGCAGTGGCGATGCGTTGGCGGGAAAAGCGAAATTTCTCGGCAAGCCAGAAGACGCCGGTGACCAGCAGGAGGATGAAGAGGAGGAGGGTGAAATTAACGGCCGGTGCTTCCATGTGGTCAGGGTGTGTGCTTTAGTTTTCGACTTTGAGAATGGCCAGAAACGCTTCCTGAGGGACTTCGACGGTGCCGATTTGTTTCATGCGTTTTTTGCCCGCTTTTTGTTTTTCCAGCAGTTTGCGTTTGCGCGATATGTCACCGCCATAGCACTTGGCGAGCACGTTCTTGCGCATGGCTTTGATTGTCTCACGCGCAATGATGTTTGCTCCGATCGAGGCTTGCAGGGCCACGTCGAACATCTGGCGCGGAATGAGTTCGCGCATTTTTGCCGTGACCTCGCGTCCGCGGTATTGGCTTTGGGCACGGTGCACGATGAGCGAAAGGGCGTCGACCCGCTCGCCATTGATCAAGATATCGACCTTCACGACATCGGCGGCACGATAGTCGAGGAAGTGGTAATCCATCGACGCGTAACCGCGCGAGATGGATTTGAGCTTGTCGAAAAAATCGAGCACGATTTCAGCCAACGGCATCTCGTAGGTGAGTTGCACCTGGCGGCCCATGTAGGCCATGTTTTTCTGTGTGCCACGCTTGACGTTGCACAGCGTCATGACCGGCCCCACGTACTCTTGCGGCATGAACAACTTGACGGTCACGATGGGCTCGAGGATCTGCTCGATGCGTCCCACCTCCGGCATGCGCGACGGATTATCCACAATCAATTCGCTGCCGTCGCGTAACTGCACCTTGTAAACCACCGAAGGCGCCGTGGTGATGAGATCCATGTCGTACTCACGCTCCAGTCGCTCCTGCACGATGTCCATGTGCAGCAGGCCAAGGAATCCGCAGCGAAAACCGAAGCCCAGAGCCGACGAGACCTCGGGCTCGAATTGCAACGCAGCGTCGTTGAGCTGCAACTTCTCGAGCGCGTCGCGCAGAGCCTCGTACTGGTTCGACTCCACTGGAAAAAGGCCGGCGAAGACCTGCGGCTGGACCTCCTTGAAACCCGGCAGCGGGGTTGCGGCTGGACGCTGCGCGAGCGTCACGGTGTCGCCCACGCGCGCGCCCTTGAGTTCCTTGATCGCGGCGATGATGAAGCCCACATCGCCCGCCACCAGTTGCTGACGTGCTAACGACTTGGGCGTGAACACGCCAAGTTGCTCGCATTGATACTGCGAGCCTGTGGCCATGAGCTGGATTTTGTCGCGCAACTTGAGCACGCCGTCGACCACGCGCACCAGCATCACCACACCGACATAGCTGTCGTACCAAGAGTCAATCACCAGCGCCTTGAGCGGCGCGTCTGGATTGCCCTTCGGTGCCGGCATGCGGGCAATGACGGCTTCGAGAATGTCATCGATGCCCATCCCGGTTTTGGCGCTGGCCAGCAAGGCTTCGGAGGCGTCGATGCCGATGACTTCTTCAATCTCGCGGCGTGCGCCCTCCGGGTCGGCTTGCGGCAAATCCATCTTGTTGAGTACCGGCACCACTTCGACACCCAGTTCGAGCGCGGTGTAACAGTTGGCCACGGTCTGCGCCTCCACGCCCTGGCTGGCGTCGACCACCAGCAGCGCACCTTCGCAAGCCGACAGCGAACGGCTGACCTCGTAGCTGAAGTCCACGTGCCCAGGCGTGTCGATGAGATTGAGCCGGTAGGTCTGACCGTCACGCGCCTTGTAGGACAGGGCCGCAGTCTGCGCCTTGATGGTGATGCCACGCTCGCGTTCCAGGTCCATGGAGTCAAGCACCTGGTCATCCATTTCGCGCTCAGTCAAGCCGCCGCAACGCTGAATCAGCCGGTCTGCAAGGGTGGATTTGCCGTGGTCAATATGGGCAATGATGGAAAAATTGCGGATCAGTTGCATGCGCTCTCGGTTCGGCTCGCAGAAAGCCTGCGCTCGGTTCGGCCCTGCACCCTGCGTCCATGGATGGGCAGCACGGGTTGTGGATCACTGGGGTTTGCACGCGGAGCAGGCCAAAAAAAGGGCGCGGCATTCAGGTCGCGCCCACCAACAAAAACTGTTTGGCAACTGCTTGTTGGGCCTCTATTTTAAGCGCTGCGCAAGCTTAAGCCCGACCCGGATCGGACCCCGACCCGGTGAAACTTGTATCAAATCTTGACGAAATCTTCCCAGACAGATAATGGCTTCTCTTTGTCTTGAAAAATCCGTTAAAAACCAGGAAAACTGAAATAAATCTTGACAATCATTCTCCGACCGGCTTCGGCCGGACAAGAATGAATTGCGCCGCATCGCCGCGGCGCACCAGCAATGCAACCGGTCTGCCGGCCGGCAGCGAGGTTGCAAGATCCTTGAACTGCTTGGCGCTGGTGATTTCGACATTGTTCATGGTGGTCACCACGTCACCCACGCGCAGACCGTCGCGACTGACCGGACCTTGCACAGCCTCCACCAGCACACCCGACTTCACCCCTAGCTCCTTCTTTTGAGCGTCGTTCAAGTCAACCGTTGCCACACCGATGGGGCTCTTGTCGGCACTCGACTTGGGTACCGGCCGGGGTTTGTCGCTGGCCACTTTTGTATCCTTGGCCCACTCGGTCACGGTCACCTGCAGGGTACGGTCGGTACCACGACGGAACACTTGCATCGGTACATGGGTTCCGGGTTTGACCTCGCCCACGATGCGGGGCAGATCAGTGGCCCGCTCGATGATTTTGCCGTCGAATTTGGTGATGATGTCGCCAGCCTGAACCCCAGCCTTGTCGGCGGCACCGCCCGCTTCCACGCTGCGTACGAGCGCGCCAATCGGCTTGCCCAAGCCAATGGACTCGGCGAGTTCGCGGCTGACGCTGTCGATCGCCACGCCGATCTTGCCGCGCACGACAAAGCCCGTGGTTTTGAGCTGATCAGCGACGCGGATCGCTTCGTCGATCGGGATCGCAAAGGAGATGCCCATGAAGCCTCCCGTGCGGCTGTAGATCTGTGAATTGATGCCGATGACCTGACCTTGCATATTGATCAGCGGCCCACCCGAGTTGCCTGGATTGACCGCAACATCCGTCTGGATGAAGGGGGTGTAGTCGCCAGTATCCCGCCCCTTGGCGCTGACGATGCCGGCGGTCACGGTATTTTCCAACCCGAACGGCGACCCTATCGCCACCACCCATTCACCAACCTTGATTTTTTTTGAGTCGCCGATGTTCACGGCAGGCAGACTCTTGGCGTCGATCTTCACCACAGCAATATCGGTGCGCTTGTCAGCGCCGATCAATTTCGCCTTGAACTCACGCTTGTCCGTGAGAGTGACCATGATCTCATCAGCACCATCCACCACATGGGCATTTGTCATCACGTAGCCGTCGGCACTCAGAATGAAACCAGAACCCACTCCCGTGGGTTTTTCTTCATCTTCACTTCTTGGCGCGGAACCGCCACCGGGAGGCGTCGAGGGTGGTACGGGAACACCGAAGAAGCGACGCAGGAATTCACGTGTCTGGTCGTCCATCTGCGGCCCCGAGTCGGCCGAGATTTTTTTGAAAGTACGGATGTTGACGACGGAGGGACCGACCTTTTCAACCAACCCCGTGAAGTCCGGAAGGCCACAGGAGCCCGGACAATTCGCTGCAGCAAGCGGGGCGGCAACAGCCGTGGCACTGATTGTGGCAAGCATGCCGAGACTGAGGGCAAAGGCAGAGGCGACAGTGGTGAAACGAGTGTTCACAAAAGACTCCATCACAAGTAGGTTCGGCCAGTTAGCTGAACGCGCAGCATAGGCCAAGCGTCAAAATGCAACCTATTGTGAATGAAACCACCGACACTCAGTCAAGATGCCTCAGGGAATCGGCAAAAAGTTGAAGGGTTTTTGCCGGGACCGAACCGATCACGATGACCGACCATGCACCCTTGCGCGCAAGCAGGGCGTTGGTGTCGCCCATGTGCAGGCTGGCGTCAGCTTGCTGCGAATCCGCGCTGGGGCCGGCAAACAAAGAGACCGAAGCCAGCCCGTCACTGAACAGCCACTGCGTGACCTCTGCCGGCTTGCCGTGCAGCATGAGGCGGCGCTTGTAGATCCCTACGGACTCGAAGCCAGGAATTGGCTGACTCAAGGCCCAGCCTTGTGCCTGGGGCGTGCTCAGGCTGGCACGCATATGCTCGATTTGATAGCCGGAGGTACCTTTCAGTGCCTCGGAGATCAGGTCGGGCCTGGGCTTGGGATTGAGGTCGAGTTGGGTAAACGCCACTTGGTCGAGCACCTTGCCCAGGTCATTCAATGTTTGCGCCTTCACCAGCAAACCTGATCGTTGCTCGGTCCAAAGACGGTAGCCGTAACGCAAATCGTCCTGCGGGATGATGCGTGTGACGTTGCAGATATAGCCGGCGCAACGCTCATGGCCTTCTTGTTTGAGTTTGTAGTGCGTTGCATAGTCCTCATGCGGCGTCTTGAGCATGCGGGGAAAACTGTAGTCGGTGTGGTGATCCTCGACCACAATCAGGCGAGCATCGGGCAGGATCGTCCGGGTCTCGGCGTTGTGGCAGACCAGGATGCGGCGCTGGCCATCGAGGGTTTCGACACGCTCGAGGGTGTTGCCATGCACCACATAGTGGTCGATTGTTGAAGTCACGATCCGGCCACCGGATTGCACCACGAAGACACCCGAGTAATTGCGGTCCTTCGCCGCCTGACTGATGCTCTGCAACCAGGATTGCAAATGGCCTTCGCGAGCTTGTTGAGGCGTGGCATGGCCCCCGCCCGCTAGGGGTGCAGCGTCACGTTTTTGCGCAGGATTGACCGGCAATGCCGTGTTTCGGCCATCGGCACCTGCTGATGGGTCGTGACTGGCAGCCGCGCTGGCGATGGCGGGAATCAGCCACAAGGCGCAGCACGCCAGCGTGTGCTGCATTCGGATTCGGAAGGCGCGTCGTGGGGCATGCATCTTCGGCTTAATGCGTAAGGGCCACACGGAAATCCGCCTCGTGAATGCCTGCCGGGGTATAAGGCAAAACACTTCCAGCCAGTTGTTGATGGGCCATCAGATATTGCGCCCAGATGGCAGGCATCTGGCCCCCATTCTTGTCCACAACCGAGATTGGGCCGGGTTGCGCCTGCAGCGCGACATGTTGCGGCGCGGCCGCCTGCTGCGGTAACCCAACGGGCGTTTGTGCGGCGATCTGTGCTGGCTGCTGGATCGACAAGGATGGCAAGGACGAGAAAGACACCAAGACCACCGTCGCCACACTCGCAAGGGCTGCTCCCGCCGCAGCCCAACGTGCGCGCGGTCGTGTTGGGCGTTGCGCAGGAACCCGGGCAACCGGGGAGAATTGCACCGGTTCTTGACGTAACCGCTCGGAAAATCGCTGCAGAAACTCCTGTTCCCTCTGCAGTGGTGCGAGTTCGGATGAGCGCAGCAAATCCCCGATCTGGTGGAATTGCAACCAAGTCTGCCGCGCCTCGGCTTCCGCTGCCAATGCACGCCAATCCGCGTCGCGCGATGCCACGACCAACGCGTGATCGTCCGCACACGCCTCGCCATCCATCAGTGCGGAGATGCGAGCTTGCATCGCAGATTCCTTCATATCCGATGACTCCATCACAAGACTCCAGATGTGGCGTGGCCACGCATGCTTTACCAACGCTCGCCTGATTTGGTGCCCAGCAGAGGACGAAGTTGCCTGGCAATGGCCTCGCGTGCCCGGAAAATGCGAGAGCGCACGGTCCCGACCGGGCAATTCATGGCCTGCGCAATTTCTTCGTAACTCAGGCCCTCGATTTCGCGCAAGGCAATTGCTGTGCGTAAATCTTCCGGCAACGCATCCATGGCGGCATTCACAGTCCTGGCAATTTCCCTGCTCGCCAACACGGCTTCGGGGGTTTCCATGTCGCTTAGTTGCTCGCCGGAAACAAAAGTTTCGCCATCGTCAGAAATGGTGGATGACTCGCGGATGACGGGGTCGCGGGCGCTGTCGGCAATGGCTTTCTTCGCCGTATTGACGGCAATGCGGTAAAGCCAGGTGTAGAACTGGCTGTCGCCACGGAATTGACCGATGGCGCGATAGGCCCGCAGGAAGGTCTCTTGCGAAACATCTTCGGCCAAGGCCGAGTCGCGGATGAAGCGCGAGATGAGCCGAAAAATCCGACGCTGGTACTTCGCCACCAGCAATTCAAAGGCTTTCTGGTCGCCAGACTGAACTCGCTGGACCAGCAACTGATCGGGCGTCGGCTCCACGAGCGCTGTCACAACGCCAGCCGGGTCCGTAGCTCTCGCCAGGCAGTCGGGGAAATGTCGGATGAGACGGGAAGCACCACACGACCCTGCGCACTCATGCCCAACACCAGGAGTTGTCCCGGCAAGCTCAAGCCGCGCACCTCGGCGAGATCCCGTTGTTGGCTGCCTTGCAAGAGAGTCCAGCCGCCGGCGCCGTGTACCAGGGTGAAAGCACGCGTTTTCCAGTAGGGGAATTGGGCTGCGAGCACGAGAAGGAAGACGGCCAGGGACAGACCCCCCATGACTCCGACTTCATGATGTCCGCGCCATTGCCAGACATTCCAGACCGCGGCCAGCGCGACGGCAAGATCGAAACCCGTGAGCAAAGCATGCCAGCGGGCGAAGCGCTCCACACGCAGTTGAAATTGTGCGGTAGCTTTCATGGATGAACTGAATTTCGCTGAAATCAGGCGCGACGAAAGACAAGCGAACCGTTGGTTCCGCCAAAGCCGAAGTTGTTCTTGAGCGCGTATTCAATCGGCATCTGGCGCGCCGTGTTGGCACAGTAGTCCAGATCGCACTCTGGATCGGGCGTCTGCAGGTTGATGGTGGGTGGAGAGATTTGGTGGTGCAGTGCCAAGACTGTGAACAAAGACTCCAAACCACCAGCACCGCCCAGCAAGTGCCCGGTCATGGACTTGGTGGAGTTGACCACGAGCTTGTAGGCGTGGGCACCGAACGCAGCCTTGATCGCATCGGTCTCGTTCTTGTCTCCGAGCGGAGTGGATGTCCCATGAGCGTTGAGGTACTGCACCTGATCCACGGCAATATCGGCGTTGCGCATCGCCGCCAACATGCATTGGCGAGGGCCATCGACGTTGGGTGCCGTGATATGGTGGGCATCCCCGCTCATGCCAAAACCGACGAGTTCGGCGTAGATTGTCGCGCCGCGCTGGGTGGCGTGCTCCCAGGCTTCGAGCACCATGACGCCCGCACCCTCGCCGAGGACGAAACCATCGCGTTCCTTGTCCCAGGGGCGGCTGGCTGCAGTGGGATCGTCATTGCGCGTGGACAAGGCGCGGGCCGAAGCGAAACCCCCGATTCCCAGGGGGCAGACTGTGGCCTCGGAGCCTCCCGCCACCATCGCATCGGCATCGCCGGCCTCGATCAAGCGCGCGGCGAGGCCGATGGCATGCAACCCAGTGGTGCAGGCAGTGACCACGGAAAGGTTGGGCCCCCTGAATCCGTACTCGATCGACACATGGCCTGAAATCATGTTGATGATCGAAGCTGGGACAAAGAATGGCGAAATGCGCCGCGCGCCTCGGTCGATGAAATCTTGGTGCGTTTGCTCGATCATGGGAAGACCGCCGATGCCCGAACCCACCAAGACACCGACACGCTCCGGGGCTAAGCCAGCATCGACCAGACCGCTGTCGCGCACGGCCTGCATGGAGGCTGCCACGCCATAGTGGATGAACGTATCCATGTGACGCGCTTCTTTAACCGGAATGTAGGTGCCGATATCGAAGTCGCGCACCTCCCCGGCGATTTGTGCCGAGAACGTGGAGGCATCGAACTTGGTGATGCGTCCGATGCCGGACTTTCCTGCAACCAGATTGCCCCAGGCGAGTTCAACCGTGTTACCAATCGGAGAGATGGCGCCTAGGCCGGTGATGGCGATACGTCGACGCAGGCTCATGGGCAAAGGGGTCGGAAGGCGGAATCAGGGATCGGATGCGCTGGCAGCCTCGGCAAGTTCACAGCCGTGAAAGCATAGGCCGCACTTTCACGCCTCATAGGCCAGTACGACTCGGCAAACAAACACAAGTGCTCGCCGTAACTGACACGGCAGAACGCCGAGTCGAACAGACTGTTCAGGCTTTGTGGTGTTGCTTGGCGTAGTCAACGGCCAATTGCACGGTGGTGATTTTTTCGGCGTCTTCATCGGGGATCTCGATGCCAAATTCATCTTCCAGCGCCATCACGAGTTCCACGGTGTCAAGCGAGTCTGCGCCCAGGTCGTTGACGAAAGACTTCTCGTTCGTGACCTGATCTTCAGCCACCCCCAGTTGCTCGGCAATAATTTTTTTGACGCGCTGTTCGATATCACTCATGTAGTTCTCCAGAAAAAAGGCAATCGAATTCTAGCAATCCGGATGACGGCGTCCGGGGATTCAAATCATGTACATGCCGCCATTCACGTGCAGTTCGACACCCGTGATGTAACCGGCGAGCGGACTCGCAAGAAAGCCTACCGCATGGGCAATGTCTTCCGGTTGACCGAGACGGCCCAACGGAATGCGCGCCATGAGCGCCTGCGAAGCAGCCTCCCCCAAGCTGCGCGTCATGTCAGTGTCGATGAAACCGGGCGCCACGCAATTGACGGTGATGTTGCGGCTACCCAGTTCCTGCGCCAGTGCGCGGGTCATGCCGGCAACGCCAGCCTTGGAGGCGGCATAGTTGGCCTGACCCGGATTGCCCGATGCTCCCACCACCGAAGTGATGCTGATGATCCGTCCCGCTCGCTGTTTCATCATCGGCCGGATGGCGGCACGCGAGAGGCGGAATACGGAGTTGAGGTTGGTGTCGATGACTGCAGCCCAGTCGTCGTCCTTCATGCGCAAGGCCAGGGTGTCGCGGGTGATCCCGGCGTTGTTGACCAACACATGCAATCCACCCTTGTCGCGCACCAGGCGGTCGATCAAGCCTGCGCCGGCATCGGCGTCCTTGACGTCGAGCACAACGCCCTCGCCACCGGCGCCCAGCGCCTGGGCAATGCGCTGGGCGCCTGTTGCAGTGGTGGCGGTGCCGACGACATACGCCCCCTGGCGCAACAGTTCGGCGGCGATTGCCTGGCCGATGCCGCGTGTTGCGCCCGTGACGAGGGCAATCTGGCCGGCCAGAGTGGATGGGTGAGACGTCATGCCAAAACCTCCTGAATGCTGTGTGCGCTGCTGGCGTCGGTCAAGGCGTGGCTGACCAGGTTGGCGTCGATCCGGCGCGTCAACCCGGCCAGCACCTTGCCAGGCCCGCATTCCACAATGTCGGTGCAGCCTGCCAGTGCCAGCGCCCGAACACATTCCACCCAGCGCACGGCACCGCTGGCCTGGGCCGCCAACGCCTGACGGATGGCCTGCGACTCAGGATGCTGGGCCACATCCACGTTGTGGACAATGGGCACAACGGGGCCATGGACAGGGACCTGCTCCAGGTAGGCGGCAAGGCGTTTCGCCGCCGGCTTGAGCAAGGTGCTGTGGAAAGGGGCCGACACCGCCAGCGGCAGCGCACGCTTGGCACCACGCGACTTCAACCGTGTGCAGGCCAGATCAACCGCCTCCTTGGTCCCAGCAATGACCACCTGCCCTGGCGCATTGAAGTTGACCGCCTCCACCACCGATCCACTTTGCGACGTCGCGTCGCTGCAGACCTCGCGCACCACGGCATCGTCGAGCCCCAGTATCGCAGCCATAGCACCGCTGCCGACCGGAACTGCCTCCTGCATTACCTGAGCCCGAAAGCGCACCAGGGGCAAAGCATCGGCAAAAGCCAGCGACCCGGCGGCGACCAGCGCCGTGTACTCGCCCAGACTATGACCCGCCATGGCCTGTGGCATGGCACCACCCTCGGCCAGCCACAAGCGCCAGAGGGCAATGCCGGCAGTCAGCATGACCGGCTGGGTGTTGGTGGTGAGATTGAGCTGCTCGGCTGGGCCTTGTGCAATGAGCACGGCGATGTTCTGGTGCAGCACGTCGCTCGCCTCTTGCAAAGTCTGGCGCACCGCCGGGTGCTCGGCACATGCATCGAGCATGCCCACGGCCTGGGAGCCTTGGCCAGGGAAAACAACAGCGAAGGGTTTCATGAACGATCGGCGAATCAGCCAGTGGGTTGTATTGGGTTGGTGCAGCCAAGGGGAACGAGCCCGGGCAGGCACGCGAGTCCGTCAGCGTCTGGCGGCGAATCCTCAGTAATCCAGGAGCACGGCGCCCCAGGTCAAACCACCGCCCACGGCTTCGAGCAACAGGGTATCGCCGCGCTGGATACTGCCGTCACGCACGGCAACATCCAAGGCCAGCGGGATCGAGGCCGCCGAGGTGTTGCCATGCTCCGCGACGGTCTGCACCACCTTTTCGGCGGGCAGCCCCAGTTTTTTCGCCGTGTGCAGCATGATGCGGATGTTGGCTTGGTGCGGCACCATCCAGTCGATATCCTGCGGCGAGCGTCCGGATTTTGTCAGCACCTCGCGCGCCACGTCTTCCAGCACATGCACGGCCTGCTTGAAAACCGCCTGGCCGTCCATCTTGAGATAGGGGTGTCCCGCCACTTCGCCCCGGGAAACCCGGCCGGGCGTGCACAGGATGCCAGCCTTGCGACCATCAGCATGCAAGGCCGACGCCAGCAGCCCGGGCTCGTCGCTGGCAGCCAGAACGATCGCGCCGGCACCGTCGCCAAACAACACGCAGGTCGTGCGATCCTTGAAATCGAGAATCCTTGAAAAAATTTCTGTGCCGATGATCAGGGCATGACGGGCCATGCCGCTGCGCACGAACTGGTCGGCCACTGCCAAGGCGTAAACAAAGCCGGCACACACGGCTTGCACGTCGAATGCCGCCCCGCTCGTCACGCCGAGGCGGCCTTGGATGAGCGCGGCATTCGAAGGAAAAATCATGTCCGGCGTCGATGTGGCGACGATGATCAAGTCGACGTCGGCTGGCGTCAGTCCCGCAGCATCGAGTGCATGACGGGCTGCGC
>JAJZDV010000041.1:15083-22375 GCA_021846025.1 Pseudomonadota bacterium | reverse complement strand
CGATGACCGGGCGGTCGAGCAGCGCCGCCTGGCCGACGATGGCTTGCGCCAACTGCTGGCGCCAGGCGACGACGGCAACCTGGAAAGGCTCGCCAGCTGAAGGATTCGAGGTTTCAGCTTGCCTACGCGTCTCCTGCCTATGCGTCATGCCGCCGACGTCTGGCTGGTGGTTGCAGGGTGAACAAGGAACTGGCCTGGCCGGACTGCTTTGCGGCCAGCGCAGAAATTACGTCATGAGCCGTTCGATCACCCGCCGCATCGCCACCGCGTCAAAATCGCGCCCGCCCACGGCCTGGCGCACGATGTCGCCGCGTGGGTCGATCAGGTAGCTGGTGGGGATGCCCATCACGCCAAAAGCATGGGCGGCGGCGCTCTTGCTGTCCAGCAACACCGGGAAGGTGGGCGAGGGACTGAGCTGGCCCATGTAGGCGAACACCTGGTTCAGGCTCTCGCCCTGGTCCAGCGCCAGCACGGCAAACGGCTTGTTCCTGAGCGAGAGATACAGTTTTTCAATCGACGGCATTTCCGCGCGGCAGGGCGGGCACCAGGTCGCCCAGAAATTCACCAGCACCACCTTGCCGCGATAGTCCGACAGGCGGTGCGGCTTGCCGTCGAGGTCGGGCAGCGTGAAGTTGGGGGCCGGGCGCGGCGGCTGCACGATGCTCAGCGCCTCATCGGGTGCCGTGCCGGCCGCCAGAGCGCTGCGGCTGGTCAAGGCACCCAGGCCGCAGGCCGCCAGGCTCGTCAGCAGACGCCTGCGTTCAGGGTTGGGCATCGCTGCCGCATTGCGGTCCAGCAAGACGGGCGTGGTGCAGGGTGCCATGTTCTCTCCAGGAGTAGTGCAGGGTGAGGCGCGTGCCGCGCGGCACATCGAGTGTGGTGAAGCCTTGCGCCCAATCGCCGGGTTGCAGGGTTTGCTGCACCGGCAGGATGGACCAGTCCGCGCTGATGCCGTCGGTCTTCCAGCGAGCCAGCCAGTCGGTCTTGGTGATCAACGCGTGTTGCCGGCCGCCGGATGTGACGGCGCGCCAATCGGCCACGTCGTAGCGGATGGGCACTGTGCCGCGATTGCGGATGGCGGTGCCGAACACGCAGACCCGGGCGATGGCCGCCACTGCCGGCTGCGGATAGCCCATGTTCTCGTAGAACCCGCGCACGCCCTCCGGGCTGAGCTGGATCAGCCGCACGGTGAAGGCATGGCGATGGTTGGCCCAGCTCGGCTGCACGGCGCTGGCTGCGGCCGCAGGAGTGGGGGCTGGAGCTGGGGCAGACGCTGGGGCGGGTGTGGCGGCGCGGACGGCTGGCAGGCCGCCCAGCGCCGCAAGCAGAAAGCTCGTGCCGATGGATACGTTGCGTCGCATGCTGTCAGCCTCCCACTGCCGCCGTGTAGCCCGCAACACCCGCCGGCGGCGCAGCGCGGCGACCGGCCTCCAGACGGGTGGCCAGCCAGGCGCCGGTGAAGATGGACGCCAGCCCCGGCATCGAGCCGAAGGACAGGACCGACACCCTGCTCAAGCCGTCTCCCACGCTGCGGCCCAAGCCGAGCAGCGCGCCGCCGCCGGTGAGCACCGCGCCGAACAACTGACGTGCACCCACGCGCCAACCGGCCACGCCTTGCGGGCGGAAGTCACACCGCAGCAGCACCGCCAGCAAGGCGCCGAGCCGCGCACAGGCCACCGCCATGACGCCGAAGGTGGTGGTCTGGCTCGATGGTTGCAGCAGGACAAGCGGCGCATCCGACTGCGGCCCGGCGAAGGTGCAAGACTGCACGCCCAGTCCGTCTGGCGGCTGGCCCATGAACGGGGCGCGTTCGCTCGCGCGCTGACGCTGACCGCTCGGCCCGGCGGTGAGGGCGTCGCCCGCAGCCACCACCATGCCGATCAGCACCGGGCCCAGCCACAAGCCCCAGCTTCGGCGCAAGGGCGGCGCCCACCAGCACAGCACGAGCGCCATGGCCCCGAGGACCAGGCCCAGCACCGCATGCGCGCCGGTTCTGCCCAAGCCGGGGACGGTGGCGAGATCCGGGTGCGCCAGGCCGAAGCGACGCCGATCGAGCGCCCCGCCATCGATCCACGGCGCGAACCGCAGGCCGCAGAGCGAGGTGCGGCTCATGGCGTCCGCGGCCAGCCCCATCACCGCCAGCACCAGCGCGGCCGGCAAGCTGCCCTGGTCCACGCGCACCGGGGTGCGCAGCGGGCAGCCGTGTGCCAGCTTCATGCCGGCGCCGAACAGCAGGCCGCCCAGCACATGGCGGCCCCACGGCAGCTCAGGCCCGGTGCAAGCCGGGCGGCTGGGGATGAGCGTCTGGCCGAACGCGAGCTGCAGCAGCGTCACCGCCACCAGCGCCGCGCCGACCACGACGCGGGTGGTTGCCGGCTGCGTCGGCTTGCGCTCCAGCAGGGTTTCGCGCAGGCCGCCCTGCGGGCAAAACCGGGTGGCCTGGGCCGAAGCGCCCAGCACCGCTGCGGCGGCAAAGGCGCCCATGAACAATTCCGTCATCGCCGTCAAGGCAGGGTCTCCTCAAAATTGTGTGTGTGCAACCGCGGCCCCACTGAGGTTGGATCGAACTCAGACAGGATGCAGGCGTGGATGGGTTTCTTCCGCGCGCAACAGCACCCACAGGCCTGACGCCAGCAACAGCGCAGCGGTGAACCAGAACGCGGGAGCGATCAGCCCGGCAGCCTGGGCGATGGAGCCCAGCACGAGTGCACCCAGGGCGTAGCCGGTGTCGCGCCAGTAGCGGTAGGTGCCCAGCGACGAACTGCGCCAGTTCGGATGCGAGATATCGGCCACGGCGGCAATCAGGTTCGGATAGAGCAGCGCCATGCCCACACCCATCACCACGGCGGCGGCCAGCCACGCGGCCATGCCCACCACCAGGGTGACGCAGCCCACGCCCAGCGCCAGCAGCCACAGCCCGGCGACGATGGTGGGCTTGCGGCCGATGCGGTCCGACAGCGGCCCGGTCCATAGCTGCGATGCACCCCACACCAGACCGTACACACCCGTGACCCAGCCGATGTCCACCACGCTCAGGCCGTGGCTGTGCAGATACAGCGGAAACAGCACCCACAGCAGTGTGTCCGCGACCTTGTTGGCCACACCGGCCTGGCACAGTGCCGAAAAGGTGATGTGGCGGAACGAGACGAAGGTGAACACCTGCAGCGAGGTTGGATGCGCAGGCAGGCCTTCGGCGAAGTGCGGCTTTGGGCCGGTGTGCTGACCCTCGGCGTGACGCTTGCTCTCGGCGCGCGCCCAGGGCAGGGTTTCACGCACGAACAGCAGCGTGGTGCCCAGGCCTGCGGCAATCACCAGCAGGGCGAAGCCCAGCAGCGCGGGGCGCGGGCCGTAGAGCGAGGCGAGATAGCCGGTGGCGATGCCCGCCAGGCCCACCGAGGCATAGCCCGCGAACTCGTTGATGCCGGTGGCAAGTCCGCGCTGCCCGGCGCGGGTGATGTCCACCTTGCTGGTCACGGTCATGCTCCAGGCGAACCCCTGGTTCACGCCGAGGAACAGATTGGCCACCACCACCCACCACCAGTTGGGCGCGACATCGATCAGCAGCGGAATGGGGATGGCCGCCAGCCACCCCATCACCAGCACCGGCTTGCGCCCGATGCGCTCGGACCAGCGGCCAGCAACGAAATTGAGCGTGCCCTTGACCAGCCCGAAAGAGATGACGAAGCTCATCAGGTAGAGGAAGGACGACCTGGGCACGCCGAAATCCTGCTCCGCCACCACCGGCAGCACATTGCGCTCCATGCCGATGACCATGCCGACGAAGGCCACCTGCACGGCCTGCCAGATGAACTGCTGCAGGTTGATGCGGATACCCTGGACATAGTCCTCGGGCGCCGCGGCAGCAGCGGGATGGGTGGTGCCGAGATGGGCGAACATGGCTGGACTGGCGGATGGGTGGGCGGGCCGCTACGCGGCCACGAGTTGGCCGGTGTTGACGGCGACGATGCGCTCCATCTCCGCCGGTCGCGGTGGAATCTGCCCGAGCAGCAGCTCGACGAACTGCTCGCGCGGCAGGCCGAGCGCCGGATTCCAGCGCTTCTCGAAACCGATCGTGGACGACGGCTTGCCCGAGAGCCCCGCGCCACAGGCGCTTCCCGCCTGATGCGCGGGGAAAATCTCCAGCTCGGCGGGCAGCGCCAGCAGCTTGGTGTGCAGACTGTCGTGCAGCATCGCCGCCATGTCGCGCTCGCGCCCGGCCAGGTCGGGCCGGCCCACCGCGCCGACAAACAGGGTATCGCCGGTGAGGGCGAACCAGGGCGCATCGCTGCGGCGCCTGTCGCTCACCAGCAGGCAGATGCTGTCCAGGGTGTGGCCGGGCGTGTGCAGCACACGCACCAGCACATTGCCGACGGCGATGGCCTGCCCGTCGTGCAAGGCCTCGAAGTCGAACTGCACCAGGTCGCGCGCGTTCTCGTGCAGGCAGTAGGGCACGCCGAGACGTTGCGCCAGCGCGCGCCCGCCGGAGAGATGGTCGGCATGCACATGGGTGTCGATCACGTGGGTGATGCTGACGTGCGCCTTGACGGCCTCGTCGACGAACCATGGCTCATCGCCGGCGACCACATCCACCGCGACCGCGCTGCCCAGCCCGCCGCAGCCGAAGCAATAAGACAGGCTCGCGTCGCGCGTCGCCAGTTGTTTGAAGAACATGAGAAACACCTTTTCAGCGCTCAGAACACCGGGAGCTTGTCGGTTTGTCCCGTCGATGGCGCCAGCTCCGCCATCGTGGAGCGCCGGCTGCCGGGGATCAACGCCTTGCCCTGCAGGCCGCTCGCATCCAGGCAGCAGTCGCGCCAAGGCGCTTCGCCACGCTGCGCCGGCATGGTCCCGATGGTGCCGTGACCCGTGGGCAGCTTGTGCCCGCTCTCGGCGCACACACCGCGTCGACCATCAGGCCCGCGCACGTGCAGCCTCGGCTGCACGCTCAGGGGCGCCGCAAGCTGCCAGGTGTTGTCGCGGCGTTCGCTGCCATGAGGCGGGCCGTCGAGAAGGCGCAAGATCGTCTGCATCGCGTCATCTCCTGCCAGCCGGTTGTGTCGCGGGATCAGGCGCCGAGCGCCTGCAGCGGCAGACCGGCCGCCCGCCATTCGGCAACGCCCTCGGCGATCTTGCTGGCGCGGAATCCGCGCTGCACCAGCAGTTTCACCGCGGCATCGGACATGACGCAGAACGGCCCGCGGCAGTAGGCGACGATATCCTTGTCGCGCGGCAATTCACGCAGCCGCGCCTCCAGTTCGGGCAGCGGCAGCGAGCGCGCTTCGGGCAGGTGTGCGGTGCGGTATTCGGCCTCGGGGCGCACGTCGATCAGCACCGCCGCGCCGCGACGCACCTTGTCGAGCAGCGTTTGGCTGCTCTCCAGAGTCAGCCGCTCGGGCCCGGCGAACAGCTGCTGCATGACCACCTGCAGGTCGGCCACGTGGGTCTCGGCCACGCTGCGCAACGCCACCCACAGCGCGGCCACGTCAGCGCCGCTGACCCGGTAGATGCGGCTCTTGCCCGCCTGTCGCACCTGCACCAGTTGCGCACCTTTGAGCACGCGCAGATGCGCGCTGGCAAGCTTGATGCCGATCGCGGCCTCGCGCGCCAGCGCCTCCACCGGCTTTTCGCCCTGCGCCAGCAGTTCCAGCAACTCCAGGCGCTTGGGGCTGGAGACGGCACCTCCGATCCGCGCGACCTGCTCGTAGAGGTGGTTTTTGAGTTCACGATTTTGCATATCTTTCATTCTAACGAATAAACGAATGTAGGCAATCGGGCAAACCCGAGCCTGCCAACCCCCGCGGGCGGGCGTGACGACAAGCGAAGGGCTGGCCTGCGCGCAGCCCGCGGCGCAAGCCTCCGTAGGCGTGGGCTGCCAGGTTTGGGCGGCCCGGCGTGGGCTGTCGGGCGTGTGCTGCCAGGCGTGGGCTGCCAGGTGTGGAGTGTCCGGCTTGGGGTGCCCGGCGCAGGCCGTCAGCGCGGCAAGCGCACCCGGCGAAACGTCGCCAGCAGCGCCAGGTCGTAGCTGATCTTGAGCGCCCCGCAGGCCAGCAGCGGCAGTGCCAGCCAGCCAGCGCCGAGCAGGGCACCCGCCAGGGTCGGGCCGATCGCGGCGGCCAGGCTGCGCGGCACGGCGGTGAAACTGGCAGCAGCCGTGCGCTCGGGCGGCGTCACCACCGCCATGACGTAGGCACTGCGGGTGGGTACGTCCATTTGCGACAACGCGGCACGCGCCAGCAGCAAGCCCAGGGCCAGGTGCGGGCTGGACGCGCATGCCGCCAGCATCAGGAACATGCTGGAGGGGATGTGCGTGAACACCATGGTGTTGAGCAAGCCGATGCGCCGCGCCACGTGCGGTGCGGCCAGCAGCGACGCCGTTGCCAGCAACCCGGCGCCGAAGAAGAACAGACCGACCGTCGCCGGCGAGAGCTGAAAGCGCTGGAACAGCCAGAGTGCCAACAGGGTGTTGACCACCAGGCCACCGGCGAATGCATCGATGGAAAACAAGGCGACGAGTTTGACCACGTTGCGGCGCGACGGACCGAGCGGCGCGGCCGGCGGCTGGAGACTCTCATGCGCCTTGGGCAAACGCCGGTACAGCAACCACACGCCGACGCCGACGGCCGCATACAGCACGAACATGCCGCGCAGCGCCAGCAGCGGATCGAGGCCGACATGGGCTGCGAGCCAGGCCGGCACACCGGCAGCCAGCGCTCCGATGGCCGCGAACAAGGCACCAGCCATGCTGTAGCGGGCGAACAGCAGCGTGCGCGCCTCACCCTGTGCGGCATGGGCCAGGCGGGCATGCTCCAGCGGCAGGAACACGCTGACATCGCCCGAGCCCGGATTGATCGTGCCGGCGAACGCCACCAGCAGCAGCGGCCAGAACGTGGACAGCGCGGCGAAGGCCAGCCCGGTCGCGGTCATCAGCAGTCCGGCCGCGAGCAGCAAGCCGCGCGCATCGACGCGGTGGCCCCACGCCCCCACCGCCAGCGTCAGCAGCGCCGACCCCAGCAGCGTCATGGTGCTGAGCAGACCGACTTGCCAGGTGGTGAAGCCCAGCGCCAGCAGATACGCCGGCAACAGCACCGCGATAAAACCATCCACCAAAGCGCGCAAGGCACGCCCCAGCAACAGCAGGCGGGCCTGCGGCGCAGTGCCTTGCGGCAACAGGTGCAGCATCCATGTCTCCCAAGAAAACGCCGGGCCGTCCCAAGTTTTCGAATCCCCCTCGGGGGGCCTGACGCACAGCGGCAGGTCTGGGGGCCATCCCAGGCCAACGCCGGGCCGTCCCA
>JAJZDV010000041.1:12022-14983 GCA_021846025.1 Pseudomonadota bacterium | reverse complement strand
GTGTGCACCAGGCCGATGGCGGCGCAGGCCAGAACCACCGTCATGATGCCCGCACGCCCCCTCCACAGCACGAACCAGGCAGCCAGCGCCAACAGCGCATCGAACCCCTCGAATCCACCGCTGAGCGGCGCCGCTCCGCTGCCCCGCGGCCAGAACACATGCCAGGCGAAGAACACCGCCAGGTTCAGCACCACACCCACCACGGCGGCCGTGACGCCGGTGAGCGGCGCGGTGAAGCGCAGGTCGTCGCGCGTGGCCTCCACCAGCGGGCCGCCGGCGAGAATGAACAAAAAGCAGGACAGGAAGGTGAAAAAGGTGGCCACCACGGCGCCCGCAGCGCCTGCCAGCAGCAGCGACTGCGGGCCGAACACCTGGTGCGTCCAGGCGCCGACGAAACCGACGAAGGCCACCACCATGATCAGGGGCCCCGGCGTGGTTTCGCCCAGGCCGAGGCCGTCGATCATCTGCGGACCGGTGAGCCAGTGGAAATGCTCGACCCCGGCTTGGTAGACATAGGGCAGCACGGCATAGGCGCCGCCGAAGGTGACATAAGCGGCCTTGGTGAAGAACAGTCCCATGTCGCGCAGCGTACCGGCGGGAAGCAGGGCGAAAGCCGCCGCCCACAGCGCCAGGAAGATGGCCAGCAGCGCAACCAGGCGCCAGGGCCGGAAGCGGGCGTGCGCGGGTGGCGGCGTGTCGTCGTCGATCAGCGCCGGGCCGAACGCGGCGCGTGCCGCGGCGTGGCCGCCGCCGATCTGGAACTTGCCCGGGGCGATGCGCCCGCCGATCCAGCCGACCACACCGGCGCCCAGCACGATGGCCGGAAACGGCAGGCCCAGCGCGAAAATGGCGATGAACGCCGCCGCCGCGATCAGCCACAGCGCCCCGTTCTTCAAGGCGCGCGAGCCGATGCGCCAGACCGCGAACGCCACCACCGCCACCACCGCCGGCTTGATCCCGGAAAACACGCCCAGCACCAGTGGCTGGTTGCCGTAGGCCATGTAGACGGCGCTCAGGCCGATGAGGATGAACAGCGACGGCAGCACGAACAACACCCCGGCGGCGATGCCGCCGCGCGTGCGGTGCAGCAGCCAGCCCATGTAGATGGCGAGCTGCGTCGCCTCCGGCCCGGGCAGCACCATGCAGTAGTTGAGCGCATGCAGGAAGCGCCGCTCGGAAATCCAGCGCCGGCGCTCGACCAGTTCCTGGTGCATCACCGCGATCTGCCCGGCCGGGCCACCGAAGCTGATGAAACCGAGCTTGAGCCAGAACAGCAGCGCTTCGGTGAAACGCGGGGCCGGTGGCGGCGCGTGCGTGTTCGGGGGCAGGGGCTGCAGTGTGCTCAAGTGGATCCAGGGTGGAATGTTGAACGATTGAAACGGGCAACGCCGAGAAAACTGGCCGGGTCGGCAGCGTGCGAGTGACCGCTCGCGCCAATGACGCACCAACCGGTGGCAACAGGACAGCGCCCGATTCAGGCCGCCTGGCCAGGGTCCAACGGGGCTTACAACACCACGGCCACCATCGGATGCGAACTGAGTGTCTGGTACAGCGTGTCGAGCTGGGCACGGCTGGTGGCGCGGATGGTGCAGGTGCAACTGAGGTAATTGCCTCCGCGGGATGGTCGCAGCTCCATGGAGGCCGGATCGAAATCGGGAGCGTGCTCGCGCACGAGCGCCGCGATGGTCTGGGCGAAGCCGTCGGCGTTGCGCCCCATGATCTTGATCGGGAAATCGCTCGGGTAGACGATCAGGCTCTCGTCATCCGGCTTGACGCTGCGCAGGGTTGTGGGCATCTTGATGTTCATGCGGGTGTTGGGGCCGGACTTGCGCCTGCGCGTCACACGGCCACGACTGTTTCAGGATGGGCCGATTGTCCTGCAGAAGTCCCCTGGGCAACGAACTCCGGCCCGATACCCCCTGCCGGCGTAGCGGTAGCGTGGTCTGCAGGCAACGCCCCGGTGGCTGCACCCCGGGCACACCCCCCAAGGCGCAGCAGAGTGCCCGCGCGGGCGCGGCCCCGACCGCGAGAGGCCGCCCCCAAAGACAGGTCCTGCGCCATGCCGCGCGTGCCGGGTTGCGGGTCGCTCCCGCTAAGCAGCCTGCTGTTTGGCGCCTTGATACGCCGCGTAGAGGGCGGCGTACACCCGCCCCGGTTTGCCCGAGCCCACCGGGCGTTCGTCGAGTCTGGTCACGGCCAGCACTTCCTTGGTGGCGGACGTGAGCAGGATTTCGTCGGCGCAGCGCAACTCCCACTCGGCCACCGGGCGGCGCTCGAGCGGCACGCCGGCGCTGGCGGCGAGCGCGTCCATCAGGCCGACACGGATTCCCGCAAGCTTGAGGTTGTCCATCGGCGGGCAGGCGAGCCGTCCGCGACGCACCACCCAGACGTTGGATGCCGAGGCTTCGGTGAGCCAGCCGTCGCGCACGAGGATGGTTTCCTGCGCCCCGGCTTCGGCCGAAGCCTGCCGCGCCAGCACATTGCCCAGCAGGGCGATGCTCTTGATCTGGGCGCGCAGCCAGCGCGTGTCGGGCAGGGTGATGCAGGCTGCGCCCTGCTCGCGCAAGTCCTGCGGCACGTGCGGGAAGGGGAAGCTGTAGGCGAACACCGTGGGCGGCGTGTCCTTGGGAAAAGCGTGGTCGCGGCGGGCCACGCCGCGCGTGACCTGGATGTAGATGCACTGATCGGCCGGGTCGTTGTCGGCCAGCAGGCGCGCCACGAGCGCAGCCCAGGCCTCGTGTCCGAGCGGGTCACGCATGCCGATTTCGCCCAACGAGCGGCCGAGGCGGGCGGTGTGCTCGCGCAGGCAAAACGGCACGCGGCCGTAGGCCGGCACCACTTCGTACACGCCGTCACCAAAGATGAATCCTCGGTCCAGGACCGGCACGCGGGCTTCGTCGAGCGGCAGGTCAACACCGTTCAAATGGCAGATGGATGGGCGCATGGGTGTGTGCTCGGTCA
>JAJZDV010000041.1:5773-11922 GCA_021846025.1 Pseudomonadota bacterium | reverse complement strand
GCTTCGGCGCGGGAGGAGATGTCGAGCTTGCGGTAGATCTGTTTCACATAATCGGCCACGGTATGACGCGACAAACCCAGTTGCAAGGCGATTTCGGGCAGGGTGTAGCCCTTGCCGACGCGTTGCAACACTTCGGTTTCACGCTCGGTGAGAATGACTTCGGGCTCCTCCACCATGCCGTACCGCGCCCGGGCCTGGGGACTGAGGTGGTGCGTCAGATCGTGCGGGCCCGGCGGCGTGCCGCCCGCGTCGGTCACGCGGCGGCCCCACTTGGTTGCGCCATCGGCTGCACCCGCTGTGCTCGGGGTCTCGGCGTGTCCCTTGAGCGCGGCGAAATGCATGAGCATGCGCCGCGCCACCGAGGAACTCAGCGGCGGCTCGCCTTCCTGGATGCGTCGCAGTTGCGCCACCAGTTCGATTTCCGGCCGATCCTTGAGCACATAGCCGAAGGCACCGGCCTGCAGCGCGGGAAACAGGTGGGCGTCGTCGTCGAACATGGTGATGACCACGGCGCGCGCCTGGGGCTGGGCCGCGTGCAAGGTGCGCAACACATCCAGGCCGCTGCCGTCGGGCAGGCCGAAGTCGATCAGCGCCAGCTCGATGGTGCGGCGGCGAATCAGGCTTTCGGCCTGGGCGCGGGTACTGGCTTCGCACACCGGGAGTTCGGGCAACACCTGGCTGAGCAGGCGCGCCATGGCGGTGCGCGACTCGGCCAGGTCTTCGACGATCAGGGTGCAGCGTTGGGCTTGGGGCATGGGCTTGAATGGTGGCCTGGGTGCTCGGAGCGCGTACACAAACCGCATTCGGAATTTGTCAACACCCATTGTAGGGATGATCCCGATCGCCTCCGCAGTGCGCTCGCATGGCGTCCGACTTCCCCAACATCGGCCGCCTTGGCCCGCTGGTTGCAAGCATGTCGCACAATCACGTCCATGTCGCCGCACACGCCGGCGTCACCCCAGCCAACCGAACTCCTTGATTCTCAAACAACAATTCACACCACCTGACAACGTCCGCCTCGCCCACCTCTGCGGGCCACTGGACGAAAATCTGCGGCAAATCGAAATTGCCTTCGATATCGTCATCCGGCATCGCGAGCAGCGCTTCACGCTGGAGGGCACGCGGGCCCGGTCGGCTCAGGCGCTGTTGCAAGCCCTGTGGGTGCGAGCCGACAAGGCGCTCGGACTGGACGACATCCAGCTCGAACTCACCCAGGCGGCGCGAGGCCAGGAGCCGAACCTGCAGGTTGCGGCCGACGAGCCCGTGCTGCACACCCGTCGCCCCAATCTGCACGGGCGCACGCCGCGCCAGGCCGAGTACATCCGCAGCATCCTCGGCCACGACCTGACCGTGGGTCTCGGCCCGGCCGGCACCGGCAAGACCTTCCTCGCGGTGGCCTGCGCGGTGGATGCGCTGGAGCGCCAGGCGGTGGAGCGCCTGGTGCTGACGCGCCCGGCGGTGGAGGCCGGCGAGCGCCTGGGATTCCTGCCGGGCGACCTGGCGCAGAAGATCGATCCCTATCTGCGCCCCCTGTACGACGCGCTCTATGACCTGCTGGGTTTCGAGAGCACCCAAAAACTGTTCGAACGCGGCACGATCGAGATCGCGCCGCTGGCCTTCATGCGGGGGCGCACGCTGAACAATGCCTTCATCATTCTGGACGAGGCGCAGAACACCACGCCGGAGCAGATGAAGATGTTCCTCACCCGCATCGGCTTCGGCTCGCGCGCCGTCATCACCGGCGACCTGAGCCAGGTGGATCTGCCGCGCGGCGCGCTCAGCGGGCTGACCCAGGCCGAGCGCATCCTGCACGATGTGCGCGGCGTGGCCATCACCCGCTTCACCACGGTGGACGTGGTGCGTCATCCGCTGGTGGCGCGCATCGTCGAGGCTTACGAGCGGGCGGAGGGCCAGGCGCAGGGGGGAGCTGCGTCTGCGGCCAGGCCTGTGCCACGCAAGCCGCCCCGGCGAGCCAAGAGTCCCGAGAGCGCCCCAAGCGCCGACTGAAGCGCAACCGAGATGCAAGCCCCACGTCCCGCCGCTTTGCTGTTGCAGCTGTCGGTGCAATTCGCCAGCAGCACGCACCGCAGCGCCTTGCCCCGCCACAAGCTGCAACGCTGGGTGCGTGCCGCCCTGCGTTGCGGCCCGGCCGACACCCGCCTGCGCAAGTCCGGGTCCGCCCCCATCGAGCCTGCGCGCATCACGCTGCGCATCGTCGATGCCGCGGAAGGACGCGAACTCAACCGCACTTACCGTGGCAAGGACTACGCCACCAATGTGCTGACCTTCGACGACCAGCCCTGGCCGCCCGCGGCCGACATCGTGCTGTGCGACGCCGTCATTGCGCGCGAGGCCGCCGAGCAGGGCAAAGACCTGGCGGCCCACTGCGCCCACATGGTGGTGCACGGCGTGCTCCACGCCATGGGCTGGGACCACGAGCAAGACGCCGACGCCGAGCGCATGGAAGCCGCCGAGCGCGCCCTGCTGCTGACGCTGGGCATCGCCGATCCCTATGCCTGAGCAACGCCGCAGCCTGCCCGATCATCCACCGCATATCCGCCGCTGGCGGGCGCGCGTGCGCATCCTGCTCGGCGCCATCATCGTGCTCACGGCACTCGGCGGCGCGGCCTTCGGCGTCACCGCCCTGCCCGTGTTCAACATGAGCCCGTTCATCCACCGCACCGGGCATCCCGGCCTGTTCCTGGCCTGTGTCGGCGGCTGGGTCGGCCTGGGCGTCTGGGCCATTTGGAGCGGCCGTCGCCGCTTGTCTCCAGGAACCCGGCCCTGAAACCGAACCTTGCCACCGCGCGTTGGCGCGGCCTGTCCGCTGCCCTGCTGGCCTTGTGGCTCGGCCTGGCGCTGGCGCAGACCTTCGGGCGCCCCAGGTTCGGCCCGTTCTCCATCCTCATTCTGGGCCTCTTCATCGCCCTGCTGTGGCGCACCGCGGCCAACTCGGCCATCGCCCGCGCCAAACGCGGCGCCTGGCTGGGGCTGCTGTTCGGCATCGGCTGGTTTGGCGGCGGGCTGTGGTGGCTGTACATCAGCATGGCGGTGTATGGCGGCATGCCGGCCGTGCTGGCGGGCGCGGCGGTGCTGCTGTTTTCGGCCTATCTCGCCATCTATCCGGCCCTGGCCTGTGCCCTGGCTGCCGCGCTGGCGCTGCCGGCTACGCGCGAACCGTGGCACGCCGCGCGCGGCATCGGCGCGGCGCTGGCGCTGGCCGCTGCCTGGACCCTGGCCGAAGTGTTGCGCGGCACGGTCTTCACCGGGTTCCCCTGGGCTGCCCTGGGCTATGCGCAGGTGGGCAACCCGCTGGCGGGCTACGCCCCCCTGCTGGGCATGTACGGGGTGGGCTTTGCCGCCGCACTGGCCGCCGCCCTGCTGGCGCTGCTCACCCAGGTGAGCCTGCGCGGCGCGGCACTGGCGGTGGCGCTGCTGGTGCTGTTGACCGCAGCCGGGCAGCAGTTGACCCACCAGCGCTGGACCCGGCCGATCGGCCAGCCCATCCGCGTGGCGCTGCTGCAGGGCAACGTGCCGCAGAGCGAGAAGTTCCAGCCCGAGCGCCTGGGGCCGACGCTGAACATGTACGGCGAATGGCTCACCAGCCTGCGCGCCGATCTCATCGTCACGCCCGAAACCGGTGTGCCGGTGCTGCCCGAAGACCTGCCGCCGCACTACCTGAGCGCCATCACCGCGGCGCTCGAGGCGCACCATGCCCAGGCGCTGCTGGGCATTCCGCTGACACGCGGCGCCAACCACTACACCAACAGCATCCTCGGCCTCGGCGGCCCGGCCCCCTACCGCTACGACAAAGCCCATCTGGTGCCCTTCGGCGAATTCATTCCCGAAGGCTTTCACTGGTTCGTGCGGCTCATGCACATGCCACTGGGCGACTTCGCCCGCGGCACGCTGGACCAGCCGCCCTTCGTCGTGCACGGCGACAAGGTGGCCCCAACCATCTGCTACGAAGACCTGTTCGGCGAGCAGTTCGCGCAGCGCTTTCGCAACCCGGCGCAAGCGCCCAACATCATTGCCAACCTCACCAATCTGGCCTGGTTCGGCGACACCATCGTGATTGCGCAGCATCTGGAAATCGCCCGGATGCGCTCGCTCGAATTCCAGCTCCCCACCATCCGCGCCACCAACACCGGCGCCACCGCCATCATCGGCGCCGACGGTCGCGTGCTGGCCATGCTCAAGCCCTTCACCGTGGGCGTGCTCACCGGCCGGGTGCAAGGCTATGCCGGCACCACGCCCTTTGCCGCGATGGCCTCGCGCTGGAGTTACGCGCCGATCGTGCTGCTGTGCCTGCTGGCACTGGGCCTGGGCACTTTGCTGGGGCGCAAACGCATGCCGTGAAATCGGCGCCGCGGCGTCCGTCAAGCCCGCGGCGGATGGCGACACGGCGCCTGCACGGCTTCCTACAATCTGCCCGTTTCCCGGTACTTGCCTTTCCGGCACGGCCCCGTTCCCCGGTGCTTCCCATGCTCACCTTCCAACAGATCATCCTCACCCTGCAGCGCTACTGGGCCGAGCAGGGCTGCGCCCTGCTGCAGCCCTACGACATGGAAGTGGGCGCCGGCACCAGCCACACCGCCACCTTCCTGCGCGCCATCGGCCCCGAGCCGTGGAGCGCGGCCTATGTGCAGCCCAGCCGGCGCCCCAAGGACGGACGCTACGGCGACAACCCCAACCGCCTGCAGCACTACTACCAGTTCCAGGTGGTGCTCAAGCCCGCGCCGGCCAACATCCTGGACCTGTACCTGGGCAGCCTGCGCGCGCTGGGGTTCGACCTGCGCGCCAACGACATCCGCTTCGTCGAGGACGACTGGGAGAACCCCACGCTGGGCGCCTGGGGGCTGGGCTGGGAGGTGTGGCTCAACGGCATGGAGGTCACCCAGTTCACCTACTTCCAGCAGGTGGGCGGCATCGACTGCAAGCCCATCACCGGCGAGATCACCTACGGCCTGGAGCGCCTGGCCATGTACCTGCAGGGCGTGCAAAGCGTGTACGACCTGGTGTGGACCGAGACCATGGTCAACGGCACCAAGCGCCCGCTGCTCTACCGCGACGTCTATCACCAGAACGAGGTGGAGCAGAGCGCGTACAACTTCGAGCACAGCGACGTCGACTTCCTGTTGCAGGCCTTCGGCGCGCACGAGCGCCTGGCCAGGCACCTGATGGCCGCGCAACTGGCCCTGCCCGCCTACGAGCAGGTGCTCAAAGGCGCCCACACCTTCAACCTGCTGGACGCGCGCGGTGCGATCTCGGTCACCGAACGCGCCGCCTACATCGGTCGCATCCGCAACCTGGCGCGCGGCGTGGCGCAGGAATACCTCGACAGCCGCGCCCGCCTCGGTTTCCCGCTGGCGCCGCAACCCTGGGCCGACGACGTTCTCGCGCAACTGGCGCAGAAAAAGGCCGCGTGAACCCCACCCAGACGTCCCCAGCGCCGAGATCTGCGGCCCGCGCGTGCAAAGCCCGGGCCGCCCCGGCCCCCACCATCACACCATGAACAATCTGCTCGTCGAACTCCTGGTCGAAGAACTGCCGCCCAAGGCCCTGTCCGCGCTGGGAGCGTCTTTCGCCAACACCCTGGCCAGCGGCCTGAAGGAACAGGGCCTGGCCCCGGCCGATACGGTGGTCACGCCCTATGCCAGCCCGCGCCGGCTGGCGGTGCATGTCACCGGCGTCCTGCCGCGCGCGGCCGACCGGCCCGTGGCGCAAAAACTCATGCCGGCCTCGGTGGGCCTGGACGCCGCGGGCCAACCCACGCCGGCGCTGATCAAGAAACTCGCCGCGCTGGGTCTGGACCCACAGGCCGTGCAAAAGCTGCGTCGCGACGGTGATGGCAAGGCCGAGACCCTGTTCATCGACACCGTCGCGGCCGGTGCGCCACTCGCGGACGGTCTGCAGAGCGCACTGCACGAGGCGATCGCCAAACTGCCCATCCCCAAGGTGATGAGCTACCAGCTCGACGACGGCTGGACCACGGTGAAGTTCGTGCGCCCGGCCCATGGGCTCGTCGCGCTGCATGGCGCCGACGTGGTTCCGATCGAAGCGCTCGGGCTGCGCGCCGGGCGCCAGACCCACGGCCACCGCTTCGAGGCGCTGGCCGATCCCATCGTGCTGCGCGACGCCGACAGCTA
>JAJZDV010000041.1:0-5673 GCA_021846025.1 Pseudomonadota bacterium | reverse complement strand
CTTCCTCGACGTGCCGCAGGAATGCCTGATCCTGACGATGAAGGCCAACCAGAAATACTTCCCGCTGCTCGACGCTGCCGGACGCCTGACGCACCAGTTCCTCGTGGTCAGCAACATCACCCCCGCCGACGCCGGCGCCGTGACCTCCGGCAACGAGCGCGTGGTGCGGCCGCGCCTGGCCGACGCCCAGTTCTTCTTCAACCAGGACCGCAAGCGCACGCTCGCAAGCCGCGTGCCCGGTCTGGACAAGGTGGTGTATCACGCCAGGCTGGGGTCGCAGGGCGAGCGCATGCGGCGGGTGCAGGCGCTGGCGCGCGCCATCGCCGCGCAGATGCCACCGACCTATCCCGTTGATCTCGCCGAGCGCGCCGCGCTGCTGGCCAAGACCGATCTGCTCACCGACATGGTGGGCGAGTTCCCGGAACTGCAGGGCATCATGGGGCGCTATTACGCCGCCCACGACGCCGAAGACCCGCTGGTGGCCGAGGCCATCGAAGACCACTACAAGCCGCGCTTTTCCGGCGACGAACTGCCGCGCAGCGACGTGGGCTTTGCGCTGGCGCTGGCCGACAAGACCGAAACCCTGGTCGGCCTGTTCGGCATCGGCGAGCGCCCGACCGGCGACAAGGATCCCTTCGCCCTGCGCCGCCACGCGCTGGGCATCATCCGCATGCTGATGGAGCGCGGCCACGGCATTGCAGTGTCCCGCTTCATCGACGCCGCCGTTCCCGTGTTCGGCCAAGTTGCCGGTTTTGCCGACTCCGGCGCCGACGTGCAGAGCTTCCTTTTTGACCGCCTCGCCAACATGCTGCGCGAGCAGGGCGCCACGGCGCAGGAGGTCGATGCCGTGCTGGCGCAGCGGCCGCAGATTTTCGCAGAGGTGCCCGCGCGGCTCGCCGCCGTGCGCGCCTTCGTCGCCCTGCCCGAAGCCGCCGCGCTTGCCGCCGCCAACAAGCGGGTGGGCAACATCCTGCGCAAGTCCGAAGGCGTCAAGGACGGCAGCGGCTTCGCGCCCGAACGTCTGGCCGAGCCCGCGGAAATCGCGCTGGCGCAGGCGCTGCAGGCCGTGGGGCCGCAGGCGCATCAGTGCTACGCCGCGGGCGACTACACCGCCGCGCTGCGCGCGCTGGCCGCGCTGAAGGCGCCGGTGGATGCCTTCTTCGACCACGTGATGGTCAACGCCGACGACCCCGTGCTGCGTGCCAACCGCCTCGCCTTGCTGGCACGGTTGCAGGCGGCGATGAACCAGGTGGCTGACCTGTCGCGCCTCGCGGCCTGAGCATCTGCGGGACAATGGCGCCATGAAACTCATCATCCTCGACCGCGACGGCGTCATCAACGAAGACCGCGACGACTTCATCAAGTCGCCCGACGAGTGGGTGCCCATCGCCGGCAGCCTCGATGCCATCGCGCGGCTGCACCGCGAGGGCTGGCGCGTGGTGGTGGCGAGCAACCAGTCGGGCATGGGTCGGGGGCTGTTCGACATGGCCACGCTCAACGCCATTCACCTCAAGATGAACAAGGCGCTGGCCGCCGCGGGCGGACGCATCGACGCCATCTTTTTCTGCCCGCATGCGCCCGAAGACCACTGCGCATGCCGCAAGCCCAAGCCCGGCATGTTCCAGGACATCGCCGCGCGCTACGGGCTCGACGACCTGTCCGGCGTGCCCGCCGTGGGCGACGCCCTGCGCGACCTGCAAGCCGCGCAGCCGCTGGGTTGCGGCCTGCACCTGGTGCGCAGCGGCAAGGGCGAGCGCACGCTGGCGCACGATGCCCTGCCCGAAGGTGCGCTGGTGCACGACAATCTGGCCGCCGTCGCCACCTGGCTGCTGGCGCAACCGGTCAAGGTCGCGGCATGACGCGGCCAGCCCCCGCAGACGCGCACCCGCCCGCGCCGCCCGCACCCCCGCCCCCCCAGCAACCGCAGGCGCCGCAACAACCCGCCAGCCCGGCACAGTCTCCCGTCAGCCTGGCGCTCTGGCTGCGTTCGGCGGCCTACATGGCCTGGCTGATCGTCACGGTCATCCCCATCGGCACGGCCGCCGTGCTCATGTCCATCGCCGTGCGCGGCACGCCGCTGTACCGCCTGTGCATGGTCTGGGTGAAGCTGACGCTGTGGGGGGCGCGCGTCATTTGCGGCATGCAGCCACGCGTGCAGGGCATGGCGCATTTGCCCGAAGGCCCGCTCATCCTGCTGGCCAAACACCAATCCGCCTGGGAGACCCTGGCACTGCCGGTGTTGATGCCGCGGCCCTTGAGTTTCGTCTTCAAGCGCGAACTGCTCTACGTGCCGTTTTTCGGCTGGGCGCTGGGTCGGCTGGACATGGTGCACATCGATCGCGGCCGCCCCGCCGAAGCCTTCGCCAGGGTGGAAAAACAAGGTGCCGCGCTGCTGCAGCGCGGCAACTGGATCATCATGTTTCCCGAGGGCACGCGCACCGAGCGCGGCACCCAGGGCAAGTACCGGCTCGGTGGCGCCAAGCTGGCGGTGGCCACCGGCGCGCCCGTGGTGCCCATTGCCGTGACTTCCGCGCGCTGCTGGCCGCGCCAGGCCTTCATCAAGCGCCCGGGCATCATCGAGCTGTCCATCGGCGAACCCATTGCCTCGGTGGGCCGCAACCCGGCCGATCTGATGGCCGACGTGGAAACCTGGATCGAAGCCGAGATGCGCCGCCTCGACCCGCAGGCCTACGCCGCGAGCGTGCAACAACGCTGACCCGCATGCAGAACAAGACCGAGCCCAGCCGCCAACTCAGCCTGTTCGAAGGGGCGGATCTGGCCATTCTCGCGATCGACCCCTCCGGCATCGAACCCCCCGCCACACGCCCACCCCAGCGGCGCCCGGATCCGCAACGGCCACGTCCTTCGGGCCAGGTGCCCGCACCGGGGGCAACGCCCCTCGCGCCGGTTGCGGCGCCATCCGTCCCGCGCGGCGCAGCCCCGCCGGCGTCACCCTTTGTCTTCCCCTCGGCGCCACCCCGCATCGCACCGCCGCAGGAGCCGGCACCGCCCGCGACACGACGCTACGACGACGGCACGCACCGCTTCGACTACATCCTGCGCCGCGCCAGCCGCCGCTCCATCGGCATTCGCATCGACGACCAGGGCATCGTCGTCAGTGTCCCGCGTTGGGTGGCGTTGGGCCAGGTGCAAAGCGCACTCGCCGACAAAGCCGCCTGGGTGGTGCGCCAGCATGCCCTGCGCGAGCAGCGCCACCGCGCGCAACAAGCCGCGCGCATCGACTGGCGCGAAGGCGGCCGCCTGCCCTACCTGGGCCGCACCCTCACCTTGCGCCTGGGCGCGAGCGGCAACACCGCGCATCTGCGGGACGACGCCGGCGAGCTGCATCTGCCGCTTCCGGCCGACAGCGACGCCCGCCGCGTGCGCGACACCGCCCAGGCCTGGCTGCAGCGCGAGGCCATGGTCCTGTTCCAGCAGCGCACCGCGCATTTCGCGCAGCAACTCGGCGTGGTGGTGCGTGCCATCAGGCTCACCTCGGCCTCCACCCGCTGGGGCAGCGCCACTGCCTGCGGCACGCTGCGCCTGCACTGGCGCCTGCTGCACTTCTCACCCGCCATCGTCGATTACGTCGTGGCCCATGAAGTGGCGCATCTGCGCGAAATGAACCACAGCCCGCGCTTCTGGCAAACCGTCGGCGAACTGTTCCCCGAGTGGCAAACCGCCCGCAGCGAGCTGCGCCACAGCCTGCTGCCACCCTGGGAGTAGGGCGACGGCGGCTTGGGCGCTGCCGCCGTGTCCGGCGCCGATGCCGGCCCTGCGGCAAGACCGCAGCTCCCCAGGAGCCAATGGCACCACGGCAACCAGCGCCCGCCGGCGCGCACCATGCCGCGGGCGGTGTTACAACCAGCGGGGATTGCCGCTCAGCGGCGCAGCGTCCATGTCCAACCCTCCATCCACCCCTACCACTCACCATGCAGATTCTCCACACCATGCTGCGCGTCGGCGACATGCAGCGCTCCATCGACTTCTACACCCGCGTGCTCGGCATGCAGCTGCTGCGCACCACCGAGCGGCCCGAGCAGAACTACAGCCTGGCTTTCGTCGGCTACGCCTCCAACCCGGAGCAGGCCGAAATCGAGCTGACCTACAACCACGGCGTCGACCATTACGAACTCGGCAACGCCTACGGCCACATCGCGCTCGGAGTGAGTGACGTCCACGCCGCCTGCGAGCGCATCAAGGTGGCTGGCGGCAAGGTCACACGCGAAGCCGGGCCGGTGGCGGGCGGCAGCACCGTCATCGCCTTCGTGCAAGACCCCGACGGCTACAAGATCGAGTTGATTCAGCGCGGCACGCGCTCGTGACGTTGCATCAACCCGGGCCTGGCTGAACCCTTCCCCCTGCATGCGGGGCGCGCCGACGCACCGGGCCGTGAACCCTCGGTTCCGGCTCAGTTCCTGCTCAGGCCCGGCTAATGCCGGGCCGCGACACTCCTTCCCAGCCGCAAACGGTTTGCGGTGTGCCCGCTTCATCGAGCCGGCCCCCTATCCTGCAAGGAGTTTCATCATGGCAACCACCCGTACCCTCATCGCCTCCGCCCTGCTCGCCGTCGGCGTGCTCACCGCCGCGGCCTCCGCCTATGCCTTCGACGGCCAGCAATACAGCAAGGACGCCAAGGTCACGCTGGAGCAGGCGCGCGCCACCGCGCTCAGGCAGATTCCCAACGGCACCGTTGCCGATGAGGAACTGGAGAAGGAAAAAGGCGGCACCGGCCTGCGCTACTCGTTCGACATCAAGGCCGGCAACGCCACGCACGAAGTCGGCATCGACGCCCGCACCGGCACCGTGCTGGAGAACAGCGTCGAAGGCGCGAACGCCGACTGATCGGGCTGCATCCCGAGCCCCATCCGGGCGGCGCCGATGCCGTCCGGATGCCTATGATGTGCGCATGCCCCCCGAGCCTGCGCCCATGAAGTCCCCGCCGACGGCAAGCCCCCGCAACCGGTGCCTTGACGCGCTCAAGCCCCGCCAGCCGCGCAGCTTCAAACCCCTCGCGGGCCTGCGGGTGCTGAGCCTGGCGCTCAATCTTCCGGGCCCGGCAGCCCTCGCCCGGCTGCACGCCCTGGGCGCCCAAGCCCACAAGATCGAGCCCCCGGCCGGCGACCCGATGCGGACCATGTGCCCGCCGCTGTACCGCGCCATGCACCGTGGCGTCCTGGTGCGCACACTCGACCTCAAGACCCCGGCCGGACAAGACGCCTTGCAGCAGGAACTGCGCGATGCCAACCTCCTGCTGACCTCGTTCCGCCCGGCTGCGCTGCAACGCCTGGGGCTGGGCAAGCGCCACCTGCAGCGCCACCATCCCGCGCTTGCGGGCGTGGCCATCGTCGGCCAAACCGGACGCAGCGCCAACCTGCCGGGCCACGATCTCACCTACCAGGCCCAGGCCGGGCTCATCGACGCGGCGCGTCTGCCGCCGACCCTGCTGGCCGACATGACCGGCGCCCTGCTCGCCGTGGAAGCGGCCATGGGGGCGTTGATGCAAGCCGCGCCCGGCGTGCCTGGCGTGCACGTGCAAGTGGCGCTGGCCGACGCCGCCAGCTTCGCCGCCCTGCCCCACAGCGCCGGCCTCACCCTGTCCGGCGCGCTGCTCGGCGGCGCCCTGCCCGGCTACGCCGTGCACCCCTGCCGCGACGGCCTGGTCGCCCTGGC
>JAJZDV010000040.1 GCA_021846025.1 Pseudomonadota bacterium | reverse complement strand
GGCGAGAAAGCGCACCATGTGATCGGTCGCGCGGCCGTCACGCGCCGCGGCGGTCACGCTGACCTTGAGTTGCGCCCCCTTGGGCTTGCCGATGGCGTCGACGCCAGCGCTGGGCTTGCCCAGGATGTTGACCACCAGCGTTTCGCCCTCCCACCTAAAGAACGCGGCGCCCCGCGCCGGCCGGGGTTTCATGCCACAGCCCGTCGCCAGGGTGCGGTGGAGCGCCCCGTCGAGTCGCCGGCGCCGCAAACGCGATGCGGCCTGCGGCGGGCCCTTGCGGGCGAGCGCTCAGCGCTTGAGCGTTTCATCGATGGACTCGCCCGGCTGCCACGGCCGGCCGAGCTTGAATTCGATGTAGTCGCGGATCAGGCGCCGCACCACTTGCGACGGCGTCTGGTCCTCACGCGCGCACAGATGCTCGAACAACTCCTTCTTCTGCGGGTCGATCAGGATGGTCAGTCGGCTGGTGCGTTGTTCCATGATGCGGTGACTTGTATTAGTATGCTACGCACATCTTATGCGATTTGCCGCCCAACGCAACTCCACCATGCATGCCCTCCTGCTTCTGCCCGTTGCCTTGGGCGTGGTCTCGGGGTGGATCCTGATCGGAGGGGCGGGTTTGCTGGCTCCCCATTCGACGCGGTGGGTCGCCCACGGCCTGTTCCCGGTGGGCGCCCTGGGCAGCGCGGTGATGGCCGGCGTGGGGGTGGCCGCCCTGTTCGCTCCGGCGACGGTGATGCAGTTGTCCATCGGCCTGCCCGGCCTGCCCATGCATCTGCGGCTGGACGCCCTGTCCGGTTTTTTCCTGCTCCTGCTCGGCGTCTCGAGCGTGGGCACCTCGGTGTTCGCCGCCGGGTACTTCCGCACGGGCGAGGGCACGGCGCCGGGTTTGCTGGGCTTGCAGTACCACGTGTTCCTCGCCGCCATGAGCTTGGTCATGCTGGCTGCCGACGCCTACACCTTCATGCTGGCCTGGGAAGTCATGGCGCTGTCTTCGTACTTCCTGGTGGTGACGCAGCACCGCATGGCCGAAATTCGCAGCGCCGGCTTCACCTACTTGCTGCTGGCGCATCTGGGTGCCATCGCCCTGCTGTTGTGCTTCGGCGTGATGATGGCGGGCGGCATCGGCGGCCTGACCTTCGCCGCGATGCGCGCGCACCCGCTCTCCCCCGCCTGGGCCAGCGTGGCCTTCGGCCTGGCCGTGCTCGGCTTCGGCGCCAAGGCCGGTCTGGTGCCGCTGCACGTCTGGCTGCCCGAGGCGCACCCGGCAGCGCCCTCGCCGGTCTCGGCCCTGATGAGCGGCGTCATGCTCAAGACGGCGCTGTACGGCCTGCTGCGCGTGAGCTTCGACTTGTTGCATGCGCCGTTGTGGTGGTGGGGCGTGCCGCTGCTGGTGCTGGGCCTGTTCAGCGCGTTCTACGGTGTGCTGTTCGCCGCGGTGCAGAGCGACATGAAGCGGCTGCTGGCCTATTCCTCGATCGAGAACATCGGCATCGCCTTCACCGCGCTGGGACTGGCGCTGGTGTTCCATGGCGTTGGCATGCCGCTGCTGGCGGCCCTCGCGCTGGCGGCGATGCTCTACCACGCGCTCAATCATGCGTTGTTCAAGAGTCTGCTGTTTCTCGCCACCGGCTCGGTGCTGCATGCCACGCGGCAGCGCGGTCTGGGCAGCCTGGGCGGGCTGCTCAGACGCATGCCCTGGGTCGGCTGGACGGCGCTCATCGGCACGCTGGCCATCGCCGGTCTGCCGCCGCTCAACGGCTTCATCGCCGAATGGCTGCTGCTGCAGGCGTTTTTGTTCACGCCAAGCGTGCCGCAGCCGTTTTTCAACATGCTCATCCCCCTGGGCGCCGCCGTGCTGGTGCTCACCGCGGCGCTGGCGGCCTATGTCATGGTGAAGTTCTACGGCGTGATTTTCCTCGGGCGGCATCGCGAGCCGGAACTCGAGCACGCCCATGACGCCGGCTGGCTGGAGCGCTTCGGCCTGTCGTGGCTGGCGGCTGGCTGCATCCTGCTTGGCCTGCTGCCGGGGCTGGTGCTGCAGTGGATCGACCGCGTCAACCTCTTGCTGCTTGGGCAGCCGCTCGCGCAGGCCGGCAACTGGTTCTGGCTGGTGCCGATGTCGGCGCAGCGCGCTTCCTACAACCCGGCAATCGTGCTGCTGGTGGGTGCGCCGGTCATGGGGCTGGCGGTCTGGTTCACGCACCGCCTCTACAGCGGGCGCACGCGCCGCGCCGACGCCTGGGATGGTGGTGCGCCCGGCCAGACCGCGCGCATGCAGGACACTGCCGAGGGATTCGGCCAACCCATCCGCCGCCTGTTCGCGCCGTTTTTCCGGACCCACGTCGAACTGCCGATGCCCACCGATGCCGCGCCGCGCTACCGCGTGGTGGTGAGCGACAAGTTCTGGGCGCTTCTCTACACCCCGTTGGCCGCTGCCGTGCTGTGGCTGGCGCAGCGCGTGGGGCGCATCCAGCAGGGGCGCATGTCCATCTACCTGCTCTACAGCTTCGTCACCCTGCTGGTGTTGCTCATGGTGGTGGTGCGATGAACGCGGCCAGCATCTTCACCCAAGGGTTCGCGGTCGCAACCTCGGTCCTGCTCGCCCCGCTGTTTTCTGGCTGGGTGGCGCAGTGCCGCGCCTGGCTGTCCAACCGCTCGGCGCCGCCCATCTGGCTGCCCTACGCGCGGCTGCGCAAGCTGTTCCACAAGGACGCGGTCATCGCCCGAGACGCCACGCCGCTGTTCCGCGCCGTGCCCTACATGCTGTTCGGGGTGATGGTGGCCGCAGCCGCCATCATTCCCTCGCTGTCCACCGATCTGCCATTCGCCGCCGTGGCCGACAGCATCGCGCTGGTCGGGCTGTTTGCCCTGGCACGGGTGTTCATCGCGCTGGCCGGCATGGACATCGGCACCGGGTTCGGCAGCATGGGTTCGCGGCGCGAAATGATGGTGGGCTTTCTAGCCGAACCGGCCTTGCTGATGGTGCTGTTCACCTCCTCGCTGATCTCCGGCAGCACCCTGTTGCCCACCATCGCCGCGGCCCTGCAGTCACGCGCCCTGGCGATTCACGCCAGCCTGGCGTTTGCCGGCGTGGCCTTTGTCATGGTGCTGCTGGCGGAGAACGCGCGCATCCCGGTGGACAACCCGACCACCCACCTGGAGCTCACCATGATCCACGAGGCCATGGTGCTGGAGTATTCGGCGCGCCATCTGGCCCTGGTGGAATGGGCCAGCAGCCTCAAGCTGTTCAACTACGCCTGCATCGGCTTTGCCCTGTTCCTGCCCTGGGGCATGGCAAGCCGTGCCGACGGCGTGTTGTGGCTGCTGCCGGCGCTGCCGCCCTTGCTGCTCAAGCTGCTCGTCGCGGGTTTCGCCATCGCCCTGATCGAAACCGTGAGCGCCAAGCTGCGCATCTTCCGCGCCCCGGAATTCCTCGCCACGGCATTCCTGCTCGCCGTGCTCGGCCTGCTGGTGCACCAGATGCTTGAACACTGAGCGTTGCGCATGACGACCGTCGCATCCATCGTGTCCCCGGCCGCCGCGTTGCCGCTGGCGACCCAGTTCATCCACCTCTTTGCCGCGCTGTTGCTGCTGCTGTCGTTTGCCATGCTGGCGCAGCGCCGGGTGGTGAACCTGGTGAATCTGTTCGCCGCCCAGGGCGCGACCCTGGTGGCCTGTGCCGTGGTGGTGGCCTACTCCAGCCATCAGCCGGATCTGTACCAGTCCGCCGCGCTGACCTTCGTCCTCAAGGTGCTGGTGCTGCCGTACGTCCTGCACAAGCTCATCGGCCGGCTGCACGCCGAGTGGGACACCGAGACCCTGGTGAACATTCCCACCATGCAGATCATCGGCATCGTGCTGGTCATCTTTGCCTTCGTCCTGGCGCAGCCCATCTCGCCGTTCGTCGGGGCGGCCACGCGCAGCAACCTGGGGATCGCCATCGCCGTGGTGTTCCTGGCTTTGTTGATGATGATCGTGCGGCGCAAGGCCATCGCCCAGGTGGTGGGCTTCCTGGCGATGGAAAACGGCCTGCTGTTCGCCGCCACCAGCGCCACCCACGGCATGCCGATGGTGGTGGAACTGGGCATCGGCCTGGACGTGCTGGTGGGCGTGTTCATCCTCGGCATTTTCGTTTTCCAGATCCGCGAACAGTTCGACAGTCTCGACCTGCAGCACATGGAAACGCTGAAAGAGGATTGAGTGGAACTCATCGTCCTGCTGGCCATTCCCCTGCTCGGTGCCGCGCTGCTGGCGCTGCTCGGGCATCGCGCCGCTGCGCCGCATCTCAATCTCGCCGCCAGCGCCGCCACCTTCCTCGCCGCCTGCGTGCTCACCGCCGAGGTCATCGCGCAGGGTCCGCTGCAGGTGCTGTCGAGTGAGTTCTTCATCGATCCGTTCAACGTCTTCCTGGTCACGCTCACCGCCTTCATCGGCATGACCACGGCCGGTTTTTCGCGGCCCTACATGCGCATCGAGCAGGAGCATGGCCGACTCAATGCCGCGCGGTTGCGGCTGTATCACAGCATGTACCAGCTCTTCATGTTCACCATGCTGCTGGCGCTGACCACCAACAACATGGGCATCCTCTGGGTGGCGATGGAAGCGGCGACGCTGACCACCGTGCTGCTGGTGTCGCTCTACCGCACCAAGGCCAGCCTGGAGGCGGCGTGGAAGTACTTCATCCTTTGCGGCGTGGGAATCGCGCTGGCGCTGTTCGGCACCGTGCTGCTGTATTTCGCCGCCGAGCGCGTGCTCGGGTCCGAGGGCATGCATGCCTTGCTCTGGACCCAGCTCGATGGGGTCAAGGGCCGGCTCGAGCCGGGCATCATCGGCATCGCGTTCGTTTTCCTGCTGGTGGGCTACGGCACCAAGGTGGGCCTGGCGCCGCTGCACAGTTGGCTGCCCGACGCTCATGCCGAAGGGCCGACGCCGGTGTCGGCCGTGCTCTCCGGCCTGTTGCTGAACGTGGCGCTGTACGCGGTGATGCGCTGCAAGGTGCTGGTCGAGGGCAGCGTGCACGCCGCCTGGCCGGGGCAGATGCTGATGGGCTTCGGCCTGCTGTCGGCGCTGGTCGGTGCCTTCCTGTTGTGGCGGCAGAAGGATGTGAAGCGCATGTTCGCCTACTCGTCCATCGAGCACATGGGCATCGTCACCTTCGCCTTCGGCATGGGCGGGCCGGTTGCCAACTTCGCCGCGCTGCTGCACATGACCGGCCATGCGCTCACCAAGAGCGCCGTCTTTTTCACCGCCGGACACGCCACACAAAAGGCCGGCACCCAGCGCATGGATGCCATCCAGGGCCTGCGCGAACAATCCCCTGCGCTGGGCTGGGGGCTGATGCTGGGGGCGCTGGCGATTGTCGGCATGCCGCCCTTCGGGGTGTTCGCCAGCGAGTTCCTCATTCTCACCACGGCGATGCAGCAGCAGCCCTGGGCCACGCCCATCCTGCTGCTGGCGCTGGGCGTGGCCTTCGGCGCCATCTTCCTGCGGGTGCAGGGCATGGTGTTCGGCAGCAGCACCCTGCGCCGCCTGCCGCACCAGCCGAACATGGTGCCGGTGTTCGTGCATCTGGCGCTGGTGCTGCTGCTGGGGCTGTGGATCCCGGCGTTCCTGGTGTCGTGGTGGCATCTGGCTGCCGGCATGCTCGGAGGCTGACCCTTATGCGCGCGCGCTGCTCCATCCTGCCCGTCGAGCACCAGATGCTGGACGCGCTCGGCTGGGCCGCCCTCGCGCAGCGCCTGCACGAGCAGGGCGCGCGCCTGCTCACCCTCTGGGGCTGCGACACGCGGCCCGCACGCGGCGGCTTCACGCTGTACGCCTGCTGGCTGGGCGCCGAGTCGCTGACCCTGGCGCAGCTCGATCTGGCTCCCGGCGTGACGCACTACCCCGGCCTGCACGAACGCTTCCCCGTGGCCGAACGCCTGCAGCGCGCCGTGCGCGACCTGCTCGGTCTGCAGGCGCTGGGCATGGACCCGCGCCCCTGGCTGCGGCACACGGCCTGGGCGCCCGACGCCTACCCGCTGCGCCACGACGCCGCATGGCCCGCTCCCGGCGGCCAGCCCGAGGCCGAGCGCTACGCCTTCGTCCCGGTGGATGGCGAGGGCGTGCACGAACTTGCCGTCGGCCCGGTGCACGCCGGCGTCATCGAGCCGGGGCAATTCCGCTTCTCCGTGGTCGGCGAAAAAATCCTGCGCCTGGAGCAGCGTCTGGGTTTCACCCACAAGGGTGTGGAGAAACGCTTCGAACAGCTCGGCCTGCGCGAGGGCGTGCGCCTGGCCGCGCGCCTGTGCGGGGACAGCGCCGCGGCCAACGCCTGGGCCTATTGCATGGCGCTGGAGACCCTGGCCGAGGCGCACGTGCCGCCGCGTGCGCTGCACCTGCGGGCGTTGCTGCTGGAGCGCGAGCGCCTGGCCAACCATTTGGGCGACCTCGGCGCCATCGGCAACGACGGCGGCTTCGGCTTCGCCCTGGCCCAGTTTTCGCGCCTGAAGGAAGACCTGCTGCGCCTCAACGCCCGCGTCTTTGGCGCGCGCTACCCCTTCGACGCCATCCAGCCTGGCGGCCTGGCCGCCGACATCGACGCCGCTGCTGCCGGCCTGCTGCACGCGCAGGCCGTGGTGTTGCAGGCCGAAGTCGAACGCCTGAAAACCATGCTCGACCAACACGAAGGCCTGCAGGATCGGTTCAAGACCACCGGCCGGGTCAGGCCCGAGTTGGCACAGGCCCTGGGCATGCTGGGCCTGGCGGCGCGGGCCAGCGGCCAGGCGCTGGACCTGCGCGTGCTGCCCGGCTGCGCGCCCTACGCCCGCCACCGGGTCATGCCGGCCCTGGCGGTGGAGGGCGATGTGGCGGCGCGCGTCGCCGTGCGCTTTGCCGAAGTGTTCGAGTCGCTGCGCCTGTGCCGCGAACTGCTCGACACCTTGCCGGCGGGCGCGGTGCGCGTGCAGCTTGGCGACGTCATCGCGCCGGGTCTTGCGCTCGGCATGGTGGAGGGCTGGCGTGGCCCGGCCTTCATCGCGCTGCACAGCGGGCCGGACGGCCGCATCGCGCGCTGCCACCCGCACGACCCATCCTGGCAGAACTGGCCAGCGCTGGAGTGGGCGGTGATCCAGGACATCGTCCCCGATTTTCCGCTGATCAACAAATCCTTCAACCTCTCCTATTCCGGACACGACAGCTAGGAAACACGCCATGTGGAAGATCTTGCGCCAGATCGCCCGCGTCGGCTGCATCAGCGAGCCGGGGCGCAGCTCCAGCGCCACGGTGCAGGCCGCAAACCCGCCGATCCGCGCCGAGCTGCTGCGCATCCTCGGGCGGGCGCTGGCGGTGCGCGTGGTGGACGCCGGTTCGTGCAACGGCTGCGAACTCGAAATCAACGCCCTGTCCAACCCCTACTTCAACCTCGAGGGCCTGGGGCTCCAGTTCGTCGCCAGCCCGCGCCATGCCGACCTGCTGCTGGTCACCGGCCCGGTGTCGCGCCACATGGAACTGGCCTTGCGCCGCACCTTCGACGCCATGCCCGCGCCGCGCCTGGTGGTGGCCGTCGGCGACTGCGCCGCCAATTGCGGGGTGTTCGGTACCGGCTATGCCAGCGCCGGCCGTGTGGCCGACGTGTTGCCGGTGGACGTGACGGTCTTCGGCTGCCCGCCGGCGCCGGCTGATGTGTTGGCGGGCATCTTGCAAGCCGTGCAAAGGCGGGTTTGAACGCGCACCGGGACGGCTGTGCGCAACTGGCGCGACGCGATGCGGAGGCGAGGTCGATGCGGGGGAGCACGGCCACGCCCGGGCGCCGCCGGGCCACGCAGCGAGCCGCATCTCGACAAGCGGCGGCAGTCGTCCTACGCTGAAATCCTGAGCCTGGCCGCCAGCCGTGGCCAACCACCCGCCGCTTCGCCCCTCCCGGTGCGCCGCTGTGCGTGTCGCTGCCCATGGCGCCGGACGCGCGACGGCAATCCCGCTTGCCATGCCACCCCTCACAACCCCGCAGTCACCGCCACCCTCCGCAAGGAATGACGCGGGTTTGCGCCTGTTCTTCGCCCTCTGGCCGCAGCCCTCGTTGCGCGCCTTGCTGGCGCAGCACATGCAGACCTGGCGCTTCACGCCACCGACCAGGCCCACCCTGCCGGACAAGCTGCATCTCACGCTGCTGTTCATGGACGGCGTGCCGGAGGCGCGCTTGCAAGACCTGGTCGGCATCGGCGCCAAGGTGGCCAGCGGGGCGCAAGCCTTCACCCTGCACCTGGACCAGGCCGCAGTCTGGCCACAGGGCGGCATTGCCCACCTGGCGGCGGGCCATCTGCCGCGCGAGCTGCTGGCTTTGCGCGCGTCCTTGGTGCGGGCCGTGGAGCAGGCCGGCATCGGTTGCGATCCGCGGGCGTTGCGGCCGCATGTGACCCTGGCACGCCACGCCCAGGCCAGCCATGCACCCCAGGCCTTCGCCCCCGTGACGTGGCCGGTTGCCGAGTTGTCGCTGGTGCAGTCGATGCTGGGCAGCGGGCGCTACGCGGTGCTGGATCGGTGGGGGCTGCGGTCAGGCACGGGGCCGATGGCCACTTAAGGTTGCGAACCGCCCTGGCGCTCAGCGTGAACGCAGGCGGCCCAGCAACTTGACCACGAGGCCGCGGATCGGCTTGTCGCTGGCCAGCAGCAGCAGGCCGTAGAGCGTGGCGCCCACCAGAATTTGCAACGCGATGCGCAGCGCAAGGCTGGGGAGGTGGATCTGGGTGATCACGCCGTACATCAGCAAGGCGAGGATCGAGAACTTGGCCAGGTCCCGCCAGGGCATGGGCACGTACAACGCGCGTCGGCCGTAGTAGGCCGTTGCGGCGGTGTACAGCAGATAGCTCGCCAGCGTGGCCACAGCGGCGCCTTCAATGCCGTACCGGCGCACCAGCAGCGCGCTGAGCGCGATGTTGAGGGTCGCGGCTGCCAATACGGCATACATCACCACCTTGGTGAGTTTGTGGATGTAGATCCCGGCGCTGAAGATCGGCGTGCCACCGGCCACCAGCATGCCGCCGACGATGAACACGAACAGCGAGGCGGAAACCTCGTATTTATCGGAGGCCAGCAGGCGCAGCAGATCGGGCCCGACCGCCGTCATGCCCGCCAGGATGGGTAGCGCCAGCACCAGGTAATAGCGCAGCGCCTGCTGCAGGAAAGCCACGGTCTTCTCCCGGCCCTGCTGCTCCCATTGGCGCAGATACATGGGAATGACGGCTTGCGCGAACGAGGCCGTGAGCACGCCCTGGAGATACTCCGAGAAGTTGTACGCTGCCGAATACGACCCCAGCGGCTGAGGCCCGAGCTGGTAGTTGATGATGTAACGCCCGCCCATGCTGAGCAGCATGTAGGACAACTCGCTGGCGAGTAGCGGCAGGCCGAACGTGAGCATCGCGACGAACAGCGGGCGGGAAACGCGTTGGATGTCGAACAGGCGCTGTCGCGCGTAGTAGCCGACGATGAACACCAGCGCCAGCGCCTCGGCAATCATGGTGCCGATGAAAAAACCGTAGAGATTGCGCGCGACGAAAAACAGCACCAGCAGCACCAGACCGAGGCCGACGTACTTGCGCACCACTGTGAACACGCTGTAGAGGCCACTGCGCTGCTCGGCATTCACCAGATTGAGCATGGCACTGTCGACCACGCGAAACAGGATGAGCGGGGCCGCCAGGGCGATGAGGTCTTGCGCTCCCGAGTGACTCCACCAGGCGTTGGGCATGGCCAGGAAGATCAGCGCACTCAGCAGTGCAATCACGGTGCCCACGGCGACCATGCTGAACAACACCGTGGAGAACAGCTCGACCTTGTCTCCCGGCCGCTTGCCGCCCTCGATTTCGGCATAAAAGCGGACGATGGATTTTTGCAGTCCCATCTTGCCCACGCTGACGAGAAAACCGAGCGTGACATTGACCAGGCCGAGCACGCCGTATTCCGCGACCGTGAAGATGCGCGTGAAAATCGGAAACGAGACGATGCTGGCCAGCGTGATGAGCAGCGTGCCGATGGAATAGTTCGAGGTGTGCCGCAGCAGGCGCATGAGCATGCCGCCGGGCTCTTTCGGCGCCGAGCTCACGCCTTCGGTGTCAGCGGCCATCGGTGTGCATGGGCTGCGTTTCGGCGGCCGGCGCGCTGGGGGGGCTGCCACGGTACAGGCGCAGCAGGGAGGCGGTGACGATCTCGGCGCAGTAGCTGCGCTCGATGGCCGCGCGACCGGCAAGGCCCATGCGTCGGCGCAGGTCCGGATCCTCGAGCAGGGTCTGCATGGCGGCAGCAAGCGCCGCCGGGTCGTTCGGCGGCACCAGCAGCCCCGTGCTGCCATGGACCACCACATCCTCATGGCCACTCACGCGCGTGGCCACCACCGCCAGCCCCGAGGCCATGGCTTCGAGCACCGCGTTGGGCAGGCCCTCCTGGTGCGAGGCCTGCACATAGAGGCCAGCGCCAGCCAGAAGATCGGGAACATGGCTCACCGCACCCGGAAAGTCCACGCTGCCGTGCACGCCCAACTCGCATGCCAAGTCCCGCAGTCTGTTGTGCTCGGCTCCATCACCGGCCAGCACCAGGCGCAGTTCCACCGGGCGCCGCACCAACGCCCAGGCGCGTAGCAGCACGTCGAGGCCTTTCACCGGCACATGCCGGCCGACGAAGACCACGCGTTGCATGGGCGCATCGGTGCGGTTGCAGGCGAAGCGCGCGCAATCCACCGCGTTCGGAATGAGGTGCATGCTGGCCGCCGGGTAACCGGCTTCGAGCATGGCCCTGCGCGTATGCTGGCTGATGCACTGGAAGGCGTCGATGCGCCTGGCGCCGGCGTTGAGCAGGCGGTGGATGGGCCGGTGCATCAGCGCCGGGTCGAGAATGCCGCCACGAAATTCGTCGGCCCCGGACACTTTGGCCACCATCGGTATGCCCACCAGTCGACGCATCCAGCCAGCCGCCCCGGCCAGATTGCGCACCATGTGGATGTGAATGGCATCGAATTGGCGACGCTGGCGCCACAGGTAGGCGGCGAAACGCAGATCGAGCAGGACGGAGCCCAGGCCTTTGACGCGGGGATAGCTCAGGCGCCGCACCGCAATGCCGTCCAGCACTTCATCGTTCGCTTGCCATGTGTGCAGCCGTGGCGCCAGAACCCGCACCCGGTGGCCCTGTTGCGTCAAGGCCGTGCACAGCAGCCGCGCCTGCATCTCGGCGCCGCCGGTAGCGGGGTACTGCCCATCCACCACCATCAGGATGCGCAGGGGCATCGGGGCGTGACTACGGTTGGTCTCCACAGAACGTTCAAGGGGCTGACGAAATGGTTTGGAACTCGACCCTGGCCGGGGGATCGGCGCGGTGCCGTGACAGAGGCTAGCTGCAATTCGATCGAGAAGTCACCCCATGTTTCAGTGCCGGTCAGGTCTGTGGTGGAGCGGACGACCATTGGCGGAATTTCACCAGGCTGTAGTACATCATGCCGAAATATTCGTGCAACAACAGGGATGATTTCTCCAGGCCGCCGAGTTGCGGGATGAGCCGGTCCAGCAGCGGGGCGTGGGTGCTGAGAAAGCCGGCTGGCCATGCACAAACAGTTTGCCCCGCGTCACGAAAGGCCCTGTAGGAGCGCGGCATGTGGTAGGCCGATGTGACGAGGTAACGCGCGGTCGGCTGCACATGGGCCAGCATGGCGCGGGTGTTGATGGCGCTCTCGTAGGTGGTGTGCGAGCGCTGTTCCAGCTCGATGCGGTTTTTCGCAATGCCCAGGGCTTCGGCGAGCGCGCCCATCACGGCGGCCTCGCTCAAGCGCGTGTTGCCTCCGCCGGTAAACAGCAAAACACTGTGTGGAGTTCGCCGCGCGAGCGCCACCGCAGCGAGGGTGCGGCGCAGGCCGTCACCTTGCAGGGCGTTGAAATCGTCGAGCCGATCGGGGGGGTGTTCGAAGCCGCCCGCCAGCACGATGATCACACTGCCGGCCGGCGGCGGTCCGCAGCGGGCGTCGCGTCGGGCCCAGTTCTGCAACGCGGAAAAAACCGGATCGACGGTCAGCGGCATGGACAGCGCGAGATAGACCAGCAGCACGCCGGCGGCGCCCAAGCGCATGAGCTTGGGCATGCGCGTGCCCCAAGCCGCCACGGTGAGCAGCATCAGGCACCAGGCGATCAGGGCCACGGGTGCAAGCAGGGATTCAAGCCAGAGTCTCAAGTCGAACACGATGGTGTCACCATCCTCTCGATGGCGGTCGATGGTCGGTTTGGGGCGGATGCACGTGCACCGGATGCCGTGCCACGAGCCCGAGGTCTGGCCCTAATCGGACACATGCGCTGGATCTGCTCCGACTGGGGCATGGTGAGCGAGGTCTGGCGCCAGATCCAACGCGGCGTTTTGCTGCTGCAGCACGTCCGCACAAATCCAGTCGATGAAAGCGCGCTGGGCGTTGATCGAGGTCATGACGTGGTCGATGGGCGCCAGCCAGCCCGTGCGCAAGCTGGGGATCGAGGCATCATCCAGACCAAAGGCCTCGGTGATCTGCTCGGCGTAGTTGACGTTGCTGAAGTCGGCACCCGACTGCACCACCGAGACTTGCACCCCCCTTTGCGCCAGTTGCGTGAGACCCGGAATCAATTGAGCTTTTAAGGAACGCCCGTCGGCAGGGGCTGCGGCATCGACCTGCAACCGCCGGAGCCTTCGCACCAGCCCCTGCGTCCGCCAAACCAGTGCCTTCGCGGCGCGTCGCAGGTAGAGCGCGACGGCAGTTGCCTTGAAACCATGGTTGCGCAGCCGAACGACAAGGAAACGCCAGCGACTTTGAAGGGTCTGCAAGAACAAGGCGTCATGCAGGATGATGTGGCGCACGCGTGTGTCCTGCAGCGCGGTCCAGTAGCTGGGCAGGGCGCCGGAGCAGAAGCCGAGCAGGGTGAAGCGCTGCACGCCCGTGGCGGCCTGCAGCATGTCCATCGCGGCCTGCAAATCGAGCACCACCTGTTGCGGGTAGCTCCGTTGGCCGTCTGCGCCGAGGCTGTCGCCCATGCCGTGCAGGTCGAAACGGATGCTGGGGATGCCGTGACGCGCCAGTTCGCGCGCAAGTTTCACGTTGATGCGGTGCGGCCCGACGCGGTGCACCACGCCGGCGTTGAACAGCACCATGCCGCAGGGTGCGGCCGGCACGCCGGTGTGTGCGGCGGGCACGGTCAGGGTGCCGATCAGCCCTTGGTCGGGGCCGAAGGCGTGGGTGGATTCATGCATGGGCGGCTTGTGTCAGGGCGCCCAGGGCACGGTCCACCCAGGCCCGGGGAACGATGGCGGTGTTCAACGCGCTGTTGGTGGCCCAGTCGATGTCGGAGTCGGAGGGCGCAATGCGCAATTGGGGCGATGCCAGGAGGTCGCGTCGGGCCGCCCAGGCGGTGAAGGCGTCGATTTGCGGCGTGAGGATGATGCTGTTGCGGGCGCGGCCGGGCCAGGGTTGCTGCGGGCCGATGCGCGCGGCGATTTGCGCCTTGCAGGCCGGCGTCAGCACAAAGCCCAGCGCCTCGGCGTCGGGGTCGGGCAGGTTGAATTGGCGCAGCGCGGGGTCGATGCGCCAGCGCGAGGCGAACATGCCGGCCATGGCGCCGGCATTGGACTGCCGCAAGGCCAGCAGATGGCTGCTGCCGTCGGCCACCGGCTCGAACAGCAGCAGATGGTCCAGCGGCGCGGTCCAATGACGTGAGGCCAGCGCGGCGATGTTGCCGCCCAGCCGCAGTCCCAGGCATGACAGCTTGCCGACACGGCTGCGTTGCAGCAGCAGGTTGCCGGCAGCCACGGTGTCGGCGATGGCGCCGTCGAGGTCGAACGCGGCGTCATCGCCGGCCGAGTCGCCGCTGCCGTAATAGTCGAAGCGCAGCACATGCAAGCCAGCCGCCGCCAGGCGGTCGCCGAGCACGCGGTACAGGCGATGGGCACGAATGGCTTCCTGGCCGAAAGGGTTGCACAGCAGCACGGCATGGTCGCGTGCTGCGGCGTCGGCACTCGGTTCGAGATGCAGCGCGAACAGCTCGCGCGCGTCGCGCAGGAATCGCAGTGGGGTCAAGTTCGCCACTCCGGGAGATGGGCGGCGTCCTGTGGCTCGATGTGCGCGAACCCTCCCACCACGGCGAGCGCCGCGCAATGGCCGCTGGGCGCTGCCAGCGGGGTGATGTCGATGGGTGCGTCAGCACCGTCCAGCTGCACAGTTTGGCGCTGCGGATGCAAGCCCACGTGCAGTCCACGCGGTTCCAGCTGCAGGCCGACGCCCAGTGCCTTGAGGCAGGCTTCCTTGCGCGTCCAGCAGCCGACGAAGCTGTCGGCATGGTCGGCAGCGGCGCATTGCGCCAGTTCGTCGAGCTCGGTTGCACTCAACACACCGGCAGCCAGGTCCGGCCCCGGCAGGTCGCTGCGTACCGCCTCGATGTCCACGCCCACTTCGATGCCGGCGGTCACCGCGATCAGCGCCAGATCCTTGCTGTGGCTCAGGTTGAAACACAACGGCGACGGACCCACGCCGCGCGACGCTTGCAGCAACACCGGCTTGCCGTGAGGGCTCGTGGCGAAGCGCAGCTGCTGCGGCGGCACACCGAGATAGGCACCGAGAATGCGTCGCAGCCAGGCGTGCGCCGCCACGTAGCGCCGCCAGTCGTTGGCATAGACGAAGCGTTGGGCACGCTCGGTCTCGGTGGCGTCGAGCAGGGCGGCGGCATCGGCCCCCATATCGCGCAGATCGAGCCGCCAGACATGCACATTGCGACCCTGCGGCCAAGCCAGCGTGGCCAGGCCACGGGCGTGCGGGCGTGACGGCGACACGGCGGCGCGACACGGCGGCTTGGGGTCGTACGGCGCATGGCCCTGCGCGCGCGACCAGCGCTGGGCATGGGGTTCGCGGGTTGGTGTGGACAGCATGGATGCCTCCGTCGGTGAGGGGTTCAGTGCAGGCTCTTGCCGCGGCCCAGTCCGCCGAACAGGCGTTTGACCAGGCCGGGTTTGGTCAGGGTCTCGACTTCGAGCTCGTCGTAATGGCGTGCGATCTGGCCCAGTGTCTCGAAGATCAGCAGACGCGCGTTGACGCGCTTGCCGGTACGCTGGTGCATGCCGATGACGGCTTGCATCGCCGTGAGCGAATCGCCGCCCAGGTCAAAGTAGTTGTCCTGCAGTTCGATCTGCCCGGGCTTGAGGCCCAGCAGGGCGCTCCAGACTTCGGCCAGGGCTTGCTCGGTCGGCGTGAGTGCGCGGTGGCTTGGGCTCGGGGGGGAGGCCGCGCCGGGGTCTGCGCGCGCAGGCATGGCCTCGGGTTGAAGCGGAGGTTTGGCGGCGGCCGCGAGATGCTGCAACGCTGCAGCCGCCGGGGAAGCCTGCGTCGTCAGCAAGGCGCTCATCGGTTGTTGCGGGTCGGCGACGAAGCGCTGAACCAGTTCGAGGAAGCGCGCCTTGAACGCCGCTGCGGTGCTCGCGCTGTAGATGTCGGCGTTGTAGGTGAAGCCACCCTCCAGACCACCCGGTACTTCCATCAGCCACAGGCCCAGGTCCTCGGTGGCGCCCTTCTGGAAAAGGAGGATGCTGCTTTGCTCCAGATCGCCCCAGAGCCGGGTGCGCTCGCGCGCATCCTGAAACGAGAACAGCGCCTGGTAGATGCCGGCGTGCTGCGAGCGCGCCTGCATTTCCGGCTCCATCGCCAGGCGCTCGAAGGGAATGTCCTGAAAGCTGAGCACGTCGAGGAATTCCTGCTTGACCCTGTGCAGATAATCGGGCGCGGCCTGGTTCGGTTCGAGCCGCAGTTGAAGCGGCAGCAGGTTGTTGAAAAATCCCATCACCGGCTCGACTTCGGTCATCATGCGTCCGCGCACGGGCACGCCGATCACCACCGTCTCGCTGTTCGCCGCCTGCGCCATCATCGCGCCATACAGCGCCAGCGCCAGCATGCTGAGGGTGACCTCGGTCTGCCGGGCGATGGCGCGCAGTTGCTCCGTTGTCGCCGTGTCGATGCGCACCCATTCGGTCGCGCCCTCGCCACTCATTCCGGCGCTGCGGGGCTTGTCCGTTGGCAGGGCCTTGGGCGCCGGCGCCAGAGCCGGGCGCAGATTCCAGGCGCGCAACTGAGCGGCAAAGTCCGGGCTTTGCATCCATTCCGCCTGCCACTGGGCGTAGTCGGCATAGGTCACGGGCAGGGGTGGCAGGGTGTTGGCCGTGCCGTGCATGCGTGCCGCGTAGCACGCTGCCATTTCGTTGTAGAGCAGGTCGAACGACCAGCCATCCCAGATGATGTGATGGGGCATGAACAAGAAGGCATGCTCTTGTGGCGCCAGCTTGAACAGCGCGACACGGAACAGCGGCGCCTGATGGATGCCGATGGGCTGATCGACGATTGCCTGCATGCGGCGCATGAGTTCGGCTTCGCGCTCGGCCTCGGGCAGCTGGCTGAGGTCGTGGAGAGGCAGCTCGAAGTCCACCTGCGGCTTCACCACTTGTTCGTGCTGGCCGTTGACCGAGCGGATGACGCTGCGCAGCGCAGGCTGGCGCAGCACCATGTCGTGCAAAGCCTGTTTGAAGGCGTCCAGCGTCAGCGGGCCGCGCAGTCGGTGCGCCGATGGCGTGTTGTAGACCACCCGGCCCGGATGCAACTCCTCCATGAAGGCGATGCGTTCCTGCTGTGCGGTGAGCGGCGCGCTGGTGCGTGCAGCGTCGTGATGGATGGCGAGACGGCCGCTGCCGCCTGCGCCCCGGGCCTTGTCGATGGCCCGGGCCATGCGCTCGGCCGTGGGTGACTCGAACACCAGGCGCAAAGGCAGGTTCAGGTCGAGCGCGGCATTGAGTTGCGCGACCAGGCGCGCCGCCAGCAGCGAGTGACCGCCCATGGCAAAGAAGTCGTCGAGCACGCCCATGCCGGGCAGCTTGAGCACGTGTTCCATCAGCCCGAGCACGGCTTGTTCCGTGGCGTTGCGTGCCGGTAGACGGCCGCGGCCCTGGTCCGTCATCGCGGGGTTGGGGGCGGGCAGCGCGCGGCGGTCGATCTTGCCACTGGGCAGCAGGGGAATGGCGTCGAGCCGGACGAAGTTCTGCGGCACCATGTAGTCGGGCAGCGCCTGACGCAACGCGTCGCGCAGGGTCTCGCTGTCGAGGCTTGTGCCGCTTGCCACGACATAGGCAACGATGCGCAGGTCGCCCGGCTGGTCTTCGCGGGTGATGGCCACGGCCTGGCGGATGCCGGGCTGGGCCAGCAGTTGGGTTTCGATTTCGCCCAGCTCGATGCGGTAGCCGCGCACCTTGACTTGATGGTCGCCGCGACCGAGATAGTCGAGCGCACCGTCGTCGCGCCAGCGAGCGATGTCGCCGGTTTTGTACAGCCGTCCACCGTTGCGGAATGGATCGGGGATGAAGCGCTCGGCGGTCAGGTCGGGGCGCTGGCTGTAGCCCAAGCCGACTTGCACACCGCCGATGTAGAGATGCCCTGCCGTGCCGATGGGCAGTGGCCGTAGGTGGGCGTCAAGCACATGCAGTTGAGTGTTGGCGATGGGCGCACCGATGGGCACGGTGCCGGAGGGCTCCGCAGGCCGGCATTCCCAGGCGCTGACGTCCACCGCGGCTTCGGTCGGGCCGTAGAGATTGGCCAAGTTCGATTGCGGCAGCACCGCGAAGAAGCGCTCGACCAGATCGAGCGACAGCGCTTCGCCGGAGCACACGACGCGGCGCAGTCGGGTGCAGGCGCGCGCTGCGGGCTCGTCCAGAAAGAATCGCAGCATGGACGGCACGAAGTGCATCACGTCGATGCGCTCGCGTTGCACCAAAGCGGCCAGATAGGCGCTGTCGCGGTGGCCGTCGGGCTTGGCCACGACCAAGGTGGCACCGACGGCGAGCGGCCAGAAGAGCTCCCACACCGAGACATCGAAGCTGAAGGGTGTTTTCTGCAGCACGCGCTCGCCCGGCTGCAGGGCGTAAGCCTCCTGCATCCACAGCAGGCGGTTGACGATGCCGCGATGCGCATTGATCGCACCCTTGGGGCGGCCGGTGGAGCCGGAGGTGAAGATGACATAGGCCGGGTCGGATTCATGACCGAGCTGCGCCAAAGGTGGCACGGTGTCGTCGGCTTGCCAGACCATGGCGTCGATGAACACGGTGTGTCCTGCCGCAGCGAAAGCGCTGCCGCGGCTGGCGTGTTCCGTGTGGCGCGTGACCAGCAGCCGGACTCCGCCATCTTCGACCATGTCAGCCAGGCGCCTGGGGGGCAGGGATGGGTCCAGCGGGACATAGGCCGCGCCGCTGGCGAGGATGCCCACCAGCGCCACCACCAGGTCGAGACTGCGCTCCAGGCACACGCCAACCCGTTCGCCGGGGCCGGCGCCCTGCGCGCGCAGCGCATGGGCAAGCTGGCGGGCACGGGCATGCAACTCGCGGTAGCTGATGGCTTGACCCTCGAACACGAGCGCGGTAGCCATCGGCTCGCGCTGCAGTCCGGTTTGCAGCAGGTCGTGCAGCCGCAATCCAGGGGGGTAATCGCGTGCCGTGGTGTTCCAGGCAGCCAGCATGGCCTGCTCGGATGGCGGCGGCGCGAACAGGGAGGCCAGGGGTTGGGCCGGATCGGCAGCAGCGCGCGCCAGTGCTTCGCGGTAAAGCTCGAGCCAGCGGCGCACGGTGGCCGGATCGAACAGCGCAGTCTGGTACTGGCACTCCAGCAGCAGGCCATGCGCGTCCTGAGTGACGTTGAGATACAGCTCGAAATTCTCGGCGCTGCGCGGATTCGAAACAACCTCCGCTTGCAGGCCTGCCGGGGCGAAGGCGGTGGCATCCAGGCGCGCATCCAGATTGAACAGCACGGACACCAGCGGCAGTCGTCCCGGTTCACGCGGGATTTGCAAGTGCTGGAGCAGGCCGCCGAAGCTCACACTCTGGTGCTCGTAGGCGTCGAGCACCGCGGCGTGGGACTGCCGCAAAAGCGTGGATGCGTCGGCTTCGAGATCGACCGGCATGCGGATGGGCAGCAGGTTGACGCAGTGGCCGACGAGGCTGTTGCTGCCCGTGCTCGACTGCCCGGCAGCGGAGACCCCGATGGCGACGTCGTCTTGCCCGGACAAGCGTGAAATCAGACCGGCGAAGAGGCCGAACAGCGCCGCGAACAGGCTCGTACCGTGGCTTGCGCCGAGTTTGCGCACGGCTTCGCGTGTGACGCAGTCGAGACGCAAGTCCTCGCGCCGGGAGGCAAACGCGCGCTGGGTCAGGCGCGGGCCGCGGGTGGGTAAATCGAGCACGGGCATCGAGCGGTCGTACAGCGAAACCCAGTAGCGCGTATCGGCCTCAGTCTGTTGGACATGGGCCCGATCGCGCTGCGCCAGGGCATGATCGGCAAAGGCGTCAGCGATGGGCAGGGCCCGTTCGGGAAGATCTGAGGACGCCGTGGTCAGCAAGGCGGCCAGCTCGCGCAGCAGCACGCCGAACGACCAGCCGTCGCAGACGATGTGGTGGGCGGTGAGCACCAGCACGGCATCGGACTCGCTCAGCACGATGAGCTGGGCGCGCAGCAGCGGGCCTTGCTCGAGGTTGAACGGGGTGTCGACGTCGGCACGGATGTGGCGCTGCAGCGAGGCCTCGCGCTGCTCGGGAGTGAGGGCGCTGATGTCATGCACGGGCATGTCGAGCGCGAGGGTTTCGGCGATGAACAGGTCGTGGCCGTCGGCGCCGATGGTCGCGCGCAGCGCGTCGTGGCGGGCGATGAGGGCGCCCAGCGCGTGGCGCAGGGCTTCGGCATCGATCGCGCCTGGCGCAGGGCTTTGCGGCAGGCTTCGCAGGCGCAGGCTGACCGATTCGTTGTAGGCCAGACTGGCATCGGCGCCGAGCTGGCAGGCGAGCCAGATTTCGCGCTGCGCTTCGGTGGTGGGCACGACGCGGGCGATGGGCGCGGCGTCGGCAAAGGGGTTGTAGTCGACGGCGGAGGAGAGGCCGCCTGAGGCTGGGTCTTGGCGCAGGCCGTTCATGGGTGTGTGTTCCCGGTTGAGGGGCTCAGGCCCCTACTTTGAGGAAACGGCCGGGTTCGGCCGGGTTGGGCACGAACCAGGCGGGTTTGCCGCTGGCGTCCTTGCCGAGGCGGGCGCCGGGCACGGGCGGCCTGGCGGCGTCGAACACCACCGACACCGGGGATTTGTGGCGCGGCAGGAATTCGGACTCCTGCAGTTCGTGCACCGAGTCCTTGAACGCGGTGGCGACGAGACGGATGTCGGCCTCGCTGTGCGCGGTGGTGAGGAAGCAGGGGAAGTTGTCGAGGATGTGCACGCCGCGGCTGCGCATCATGGCGAACAGCAGGTCTTGCAGCGGGTGGTCTTCCAGCCAGGCGACGCGCCAGAGCGAGGCGAAGTGGCGGATTTCCAGCGGCGCGCCCTGCTCGCGGCAGAAGGCGCTGAGCTCTTCGGCCAGCGCGGTGGTCGAGGCGTTGAGTTGGTGCTGCAGCGTCGGGCCGGCGGTCTTCAGGTGCAGCAGGCTGGCGTGGGCGGCGGCCAGGGCCAGCGGGTGGCGCACGAAGGTGCCGGCGAAGTAGGTGACCCCCACGCTGGGGATGGAGTCGTCGCCGAACTGCCAGGCGCCGCCGTCGAGCGCGTCCATGAACTCGCGCCTGCCGGCCACCACGCCGATGGGCATGCCGCCGCCGATGACCTTGCCGTAGGTGGCGAGGTCGGCGCGCAGGCCGAACAGTTCTTGCGCGCCGCCGAGCGCGGCACGGAAGCCGGTGATGACTTCGTCGAAGATGAGGCAGGTGCCGCTGGCGGCGGTGATGCTGCGCACCTCCTTGAGGAAGTCCGCCGGGCGCCATTCGGGGCGGCGGCTTTGCACCGGCTCCACCAGCACGGCGGCCAGATCGTTCGCGTTGGCGCGGATGAACTCCAGCGACTCCGGGGTGCCGTAGTCGAGCACGCGCACGTCGCCGAACATGCCGCGCATGATCCCGGGCGCCGCCGGAATGCCCTTGTGTTGCTTGCCGGAGCGCACCAGCACTTCGTCGAAGGTGCCGTGGTAGGAGCCGGTGAACAGCACCACGGTGCTGCGGCCCGTCACGGTGCGGGCGATGCGCACCGCGGCCATGACGGCCTCGGAGCCGGTGTTGCACAGGCCGGCGCGGTCGAAGCCGGTGAGCTCGCACACCAGTTCGGCCACCGGGCCGGCCAGCGGGTGCTGCGGGCCGATGTCGTAGCCCGCGTCGAGCTGCTGGCGCACGGCGTCGAGCACGAAATCGGGCTGCCAGCCGAACAGGCTCATGCCGAAGCCGTTGAGCACGTCGACATACCGGTTGCCGTCCAGGTCCCACAGGTGCGCGCCCTTGCTGCGCTCGATCACGATCTGGTAGACGATGTCCTTGATCATCGGCCGAAAGCCGTTGACCACGCGCGGGTCGGCGAGGTGATCGCGGTGCTGCGCGGTGTAGGCGCGGCTCTTGCCGGTGCGCTCGACATACCGGCGCATGAACGCGGCCAGTCGGGCGCGCTGGCGCTCGGTCAGGGCGTTGGCCTGGGTGTGAATGCGGGCGATGGCGCCGAAGGCCTTCTTCACGTCGTAGCGCTGGGTGTCGGCATCGTCGGGTGACGCCGCAGCGGGCGTCGGGGGTGCCGGCGTGGCGTGTGTCGGGGCAGGCTCAGTCCCGGACGCGCCAGCGGTTGCAGCAGCCCCTGGGGCTGACGCTGCGGTTGGAGAGGTCGTGGCACGGTCTGGCGAAGGGCCGGCAGCCGTGGGCGAAGGGCCGGCAGCCGTGGGCAAGGGGCCGGCAGCCATGGGCGAGACGAGCGACGTGCCTCCCAGCAAGGCGAGCTGCTGCGCCATGAGCTGCATTTGCTGCTGAATGAGTTGCTGCAAGGCTGAGGTGGGAGCGCCCGCGACGAGCGGCGGCTGGAGCAGGGTCTGCGGGCCGGCTTGTGGCATGGCGGACACCGCGGGCATGGCGGCAGCGCCGGGTGCCGCTGGCGCCAGACCCGCGCCCTGCGCCTGGACGATGGCCGCTGCCGCGGCCTGGATCTGGATCTGGGCCATGGGCTCGGGCGGCAGTTGCGCGTCGAGGTGTGCGGCGAGCCGGTCGATGCTGCGCAGGCTTTCCATCAACTGGCGGAAGGTGACGGGAACGCCGAACTCCTTTTTCACCTGCAGCGCCACTTGCGTCAGGGTGAGCGAGTCGATGCCGAGTTCGACGAAGGCGGCCGCCGCGTCGGCCTGGCTCAGGTCTTCGCCCGAGACGTCTTCGAACACGTCGCGCAGGCGGCCGATGAGTTGGTCCTTGCGGGCAGCGGATGCCGGTGCGGCGGCGATGTCGGGTGGGATCGTGGACATGGCGGGAGGCAGGGTGGAGGGGGCCACGGGCGGAACGAAGGCCAGCACGGTGGCGCTGGGGTTGGGCGCCGGGCGAGCCATCTCGCTCCCGGTCTCCCCCGCAGGCTGGGGCGCACGGCCGGCGGGCGCATGGGCATCTGCGGACACGTCAGGGAAGACGCTGCTTGCCGCGTTTTCGTCCGCGGGGCCGCGCGGGAGCGGCGTGCAGCCCGCCTCGGTGGCGGAGTCAACACGGGCTTCAGCGGTGGCAGGCGCGGGTGTGCGTGCCGGGGTGTTCGTGGCCACGCAAGCCGTGGCCATGCTGGACCCGGAGTCTTGTTCCCTCACCGCGACGTCGGGCGGGTTGGGCAGGGGAAGGTTCTGCGGCGTTGCCGCGG
>JAJZDV010000188.1 GCA_021846025.1 Pseudomonadota bacterium | reverse complement strand
ACTTGCTCGACAGCACCGTCGTGATCGCCGCCGTCAGCGTGGTCTTGCCGTGGTCCACGTGACCAATCGTCCCCACGTTCACGTGTGGCTTGGTCCGCTCAAATTTGCTCTTCGCCATGATGAATGCTCCTGAAGACGATAGTGATGGGTTGAAACCGGAACTGCAGACTCGAACTTGGATGTGGTGCCCATGGCGGGAATCGGACCCGCGACCTCTCCCTTACCAAGGGAGTGCTCTACCACTGAGCCACATGGGCGAATGTGTGACCACCTGAACCGACCGCTGTGCGACGTGAACCGAAGCCGCGAACTGCCCGCGCCGCGCCCCAGGGTGGAGCGGGAGACGGGAATCGAACCCGCGCCATCAGCTTGGAAGGCTGAGGTTCTGCCATTGAACTACTCCCGCCTCGATCTACAAACGCACCCATCGACGCACACACCACCGAGCCCATTCGCCTCGAACCGGTCGGCGACAAGGCTTGCCAATGCAACGCAACCAGCACACCTGACCAGGAATCAGCGGTATCGCTTGGTGGAGGAGGTTGGATTCGAACCAACGTAGGCGTAAGCCAACAGATTTACAGTCTGCCCCCTTTAGCCACTCGGGCACCCCTCCGAGGCGAACCTAAAATTTTCAGGTTGTTCGCAAGATTTGTCAACCAAAATCTGTGGCCGAATCCTTGCGGGAGGGCTCGCCGGGGGCAAAAAATTTTGCAAGGGCAAGCCCGGGATCGGGCGCTCGCATGAAAGCCTCGCCCACGAGGAAGGCGTGAACGCCGTTGGAACGCATTGTGGCGGCGTCGGCAGGGGACAGGATGCCACTCTCCGTGACCACCAGGCGGTCCGCCGGCAACGCGCTCATCAGTTCGAGCGTGGTTTCCAGACGGGTTTCGAAGGTCCGCAAATTGCGGTTGTTCACGCCAATCAGGGGCGTGCGCAGCAACAAGGCGCGATCGAGTTCGCTGCGGTCATGCACCTCGACCAGCACGTCGAGGCCGCAGACCAAGGCGCAATCTTCCAGTTCCAGCATTTGCCTGTTGCTCAGCGCAGCGACGATCAGCAGGATGCAGTCGGCGCCCATGGCCACCGACTCGGCCACCTGGTAGGGGTCGACGATGAAGTCTTTACGCAGCACCGGCAAGGTGCACGCCGCACGCGCCTGTTCCAGGTATTCGGGAGCGCCATGAAAATAGTCGCGATCGGTGAGAACCGATAAGCAGGTCGCGCCATGTCGGGCGTAACTCGCGGCGATATCGGCAGGACGGAAATCCGCACGCAACAGGCCCTTGGAAGGGCTGGCCTTTTTCACCTCGGCAATGACCGCAGCATTGCCGGCAGCCACGCGCGCCTGCATTGCGGCGGCAAATCCACGCCGCGGTCCATGGGCGCGAGCCTCGGCCTGAAGCGTGGACAAGGGACGCGTGACGCGGGCTGCCGCGACTTCGCACGCTTTGGTCGCCAGGATGCGTTGCAGGATGTCGGTCATGCTGAAGCCGTGACTGCTGCAGCGAGGTCGCGCGTGTACGCCACGAAGGTCTCGAGTTTCTCGCGTGCATGTCCGCTGGCAATGGCCTTGCGTGCCCGTTCCAGGCCGTCGGACAGCGAGGTGGCGAGCCCTGATGCATAGAGCGCACAGCCAGCGTTGAACAGCACCACGTCGCGCACCGGACCGTCCACATCGTCCAGCGCCAAGCGCATGCGCCCGGCCGATTCTTGCGGGGTCTTCACCTGCAGGTCCAGCAAGTTGCAGCACTTGAGGCCGAAGTCGGACGGGTGGATGCGGTATTCGAGAATTTGACCGTCCTTGAGTTCACCGACCATGGTCTCGCCGCACAGCGAGACTTCATCCATGCCATCCAGCCCATGCACCACCAGCACGTGCTGACTGCCCAGGCGCTGCAGCACGCGCACCAGGATGCCGACGAGATCGGGATGGAACACGCCCAGAAGCTGGTTGGGCGCGCCCGCCGGGTTGGTCAACGGCCCCAGGATGTTGAACAGCGTGCGCACGCCGAGTTCCTTGCGCACCGGGGCGGCGTACTTCATCGCGGTGTGATGGTTGGGAGCGAACATGAAGCCGATCCCGGTGTCGGCCAGGCATTGCGCCACCTGCTCGGGTGCAAGTTGAATGTTGGCACCCAAGGCTTCGAGCACATCGGCCGAGCCGCTGGAGGAACTCACGCTGCGCCCGCCGTGCTTGGCCACGCGTGCGCCGGCGGCAGCGGCGACGAACATGCTGGTGGTGGAGATGTTGAAGCTGTGCGCCGCATCGCCGCCGGTGCCGACGATGTCGACCAGATGGGTGGCGTCGGCCACCGGCACCTTGGTGGCGAACTCGCGCATCACCATGGCCGCGGCGGTGATCTCGCCAATGGTTTCCTTTTTCACCCGCAGACCGGCGATCAGCCCGGCCATCATGACCGGCGACATCTCCCCCGTCATGATGCGGCGCATGAGCGCCAGCATCTCGTCGTGAAAAATCTCGCGGTGCTCGATCACGCGCACCAGCGCGTCCTGATCGGTAATTGGCATGGGGAGTCTCCTGATGGCGTTTTCAGCGCGCCGCCAGCCGCAGGAAGTTCTGCAGCAGGCGGTGGCCGTGCTCGGTTTCGATGGATTCCGGATGGAACTGCACACCTTCGATGGCGCACTGCCGATGGCGCACGCCCATGATCTCACCATCCTCCGTCGTGGCCGAGATCTCCAGACAGGCAGGCAAGGTCTCGCGCGCGATCGCCAGCGAGTGATAGCGCACGACGGTGTAGGGGCTGGGCAGGCCATCGAACACACCACGGCCGTCATGCGAGATGGTGCTGGTCTTGCCGTGCATGATGGTTTGCGCGCGGATCACCTGCCCACCAAAAGCCGCGCCAATGGCCTGATGCCCCAGGCAGACTCCCAGGATGGGAAGTCGCCCGCCAAAGCGCTGCAGTACAGCCACGCTCACGCCGGCCTCGGTCGGTGAGCAGGGGCCGGGGGAGATGACGATGCGCTCGGGAGCCAGCGCTTCGATCTCGGCCAGGGTGAGTTCGTCGTTACGAATGGTGTGCACATCCTGGCCGAGTTCGCCAAAGTACTGCACCAGGTTGAAGGTGAAACTGTCGTAGTTGTCGATCATCAGCAGCATGTCGTGAATCCTGGGGATGTTGTCGGACGGTCCATTGCACCTCGGATTGAAGGCCGGGTCCGTGAGGTGCAAGCGTCAGGCGTGGGCCGGGCTCTTGCAGGCGCCATGCAGGCGCAGTGGCGATCAGGCGCTTGGCTGGCGCCAATGCCGACGCTGGACGCGTGGAATAGGGCTGGAGGACGACAGGTCGATCATGGGCGCATTATCGCCTCCCGGCCTGCATGTGTGCCACGCTCCGACCCAGGGCGCATGCCTCACGTACGCAGGGCGGAGCGTTCGGATCTGGCAACTGGCGGATGGATGCGGCCATGGCTCGCGCCGAGTCCTGGC
>JAJZDV010000187.1 GCA_021846025.1 Pseudomonadota bacterium | reverse complement strand
GCTCCTGCTTGCCGCCTTGGCCTTGCCCTCGGGCGTCCACGGCCCGGTGGACTGCTCCCACGGTTTCCATCGCTGGATTGCCTCGCGCTGGTGCTGCCTGCGCTCCGGGGACCATCCGTTGCTGCTGTTCGTGGGTCGTGTCCTTCAACAACGCGTTTGCCGGCTTCGCGGTGTCTCTCGCGTGCGAGACTGGGGCGCCGTTGTTCACCCGGTGTTGCTGCGCGATGTTGGCCTGCTCGACGCAGGCCACGCGCGCGTGCATCGCCGTCAAGTCCAGTTGGTCGCCAGCGAGGGCACCGGCGAACATGTGCACGGTGCACGCCAACATCAGCATGCCATCCGCCGGCAGCTTGCTCATGGTCTCGGCGCGCGACTTGCTCGGACCTGTGGCGTTGATGGTCATGGTCCGGCTCGGCTTCGCGGCCGGCTCGCTCCAGCACGGGTGCTTTGAGCGGCGGCTGCCAGAGGCTGGATTGCAGCCGCAGAGCGCGTCCTCGATAAGATGCAGCCATGCGCATCTTGCTCGCCAACGACGATGGTTATCTCGCTCCGGGGTTACAGGCGCTCCACGCGGGGTTGTGCGAATTGGCGGACGTCACCGTGGTCGCACCGGAGCAGAACGCCAGCGCGGCGTCGAACGCGCTCACCCTCAGCCGTCCACTGTCGGTTTTCAAGGCCGCCAATGGCTTCCTGTACGTGAACGGCACGCCCTCCGATTGTGTGCACATCGCACTCACGGGCCTGCTCGACTTCAAGCCCGATCTGGTCGTGAGTGGCGTGAACAATGGTGCCAATCTGGGGGACGACACCATCTACTCCGGCACCGTGGCCGCGGCCACGGAGGGCTATCTCTTTGGCATGCCGGCCCTGGCCGTGTCGCTGGTTCACAAGGGCTGGGAGCACCTCGACACTGCGGTGCAGATCGCCGTGGAGGTGGCTCGGAATCTGCTGGAGCGCAAGCCGGCCGAGCCCGCGCTGTTCAACCTCAACGTTCCCAATGTTGCCCGCAGCGCCTTGCGAGGGGTGCGGGTTGCGCGATTGGGCAAGCGCCACCCCAGCCAGCCGGTGATCCTGCAGCACAACCCGCACGGCGAGCCGATTTACTGGATTGGCTCCGCCGGCGAGGCCCGCGACGACCAGCCCGGCACCGACTTCGACGCCATCGCGCAGGGCTATGCGTCGCTCACGCCACTGCAACTCGACCTCACGCATTACCGGTTGCTGGACGACTGCAAGATGCGTTTTTCGGGCATGGCCGGTGAGCGCTGATTCCACCCGCGCGGCGCGCCCGCGCTATCCGGCGACTTGGGACGACGCGGCGCCTTCAGGCTCGTCCAGCGCCGCACGTCCCCGCTCCAACCCGAGCCTTGCCGAGGGCGGCAAGCCGACGCTGCCGCGCTCGCAGGGGGTGTACCGCCAAACCAAGGTTCAGCCGGTCGTGCCCACCGGCCAGGGCATGGATTCGCAAGCTGTGCGCGACCGCATGGTGGAGCGGTTGCGTGCCATAGGCGGCATGGAGCCCATCGTCTTGCATGCCATGCTGACGGTGCCGCGTCATGTGTTTCTGGAGCCCGGGCTGGCGGCACAGGCCTATCTCGACAATGCGCTGCCCATCGGGCATGGCCAGACCATCTCCAAGCCCTCCGTGGTGGCGCGATGCGCCTCGGTTCTGCTGCAAAGCCTCGGGGCCAAGCCCGAGCGTGTGCTGGAGATCGGCACCGGTTGCGGCTACCAGGCCGCGGTGCTGAGCCATGTGGCGGGCGAGGTCTACAGCATCGAGCGCATTCGCGCCCTGCACGAACTCGCGCGGCGCAATCTGCGCGCGCTGCGCCTGCCCAACCTGCGCTTGCTGCTGGGCGACGGCACCGACGGGGCCGTTACGGGCGCGCCTTTCGACGCTGTGCTCAGCGCCGCCGCCTGCACCGAAGTTCCTGCATCCTGGCTGGCGCAGTTGCGCCCGGGTGGGGTGCTCCTGGCGCCCGTCGGGCAGCCGCAGCGCCTCATGGCCTACCGCAAAACGGCCACGGCCAAGGTGGACTCGTGGTGCGTGGAAGACGCGCATTTCGTCCCTCTAAAATCGGGCGTTCTCTGACGCTCAGGCTCATCCATGCGACTTGTTCTTCCGCTCTTGCTCACTTCGCTTCTGGCCACATCCCTGGCTGCCTGTTCAACCGTCTCGCTCAATCCCGCTCCGGTGGTCAGCCAGAACTTCACGCCCGTCGGGGCGGCCGCAACAGCATCGCCCAGCACAGCGCCTGCAAGCAGCGCGTCCGCAGCCGCCAATGCCGGCCCCTACGCCGTTTATGCCGGTCAGCCCGGTTACTACACGGTGCAACCTGGCGACACGGTGCGCCGCATCGGCCTGCAGTTCGGCCAGGATTGGCACAACATCGTGAGCTGGAACAACCTCAGCGATCCGAACGTCATCACCGTGGGCCAGGTGTTGCGTGTGGCGCCGCCCGTGGCAGGCACGCCCCCTGCGGTGGCTGCGCTGCAGGCTCCTCAGGCTGCCATGCCTGCGAATGGACAAGTGGCCCAGTCGTATCCGCTGGCCCCCATGACGTCGACTCCTGCACCGCCTGCCGTGGCATCCGTCGCACCGTCTGCCATGGCGGCAACGTCGGGCGCAATCGCGGTGGCACCGGCTGCAGGTGTGGTCGCGGCGCCCGCCGCCACGGCCAGTGCGGTTGCCGCAGCCGTGGCGCCCAGGGCCGTGGCCGACAACGGCGGACTGCAATGGTCATGGCCGGCGCCGGGAACCATCATCCAGGGCTACAACGGCAGCACCAGCAAGGGCATCGACATTGCCGGCAAGCCGGGTGAGCCCATTTTCGCGGCGGCCAAGGGCAAAGTGGTGTATGCCGGCAACGAGTTGCGCGGTTTTGGCAATCTGGTCATCATCAAGCACAACGCCGACTACATCTCGGTCTACGCGCACAACGAGAAACTGCTGGTGAAGGATGGCCAGGACATCCAGCGCGGTCAGCCAATCGCCCTCATGGGGTCGACGGACGCCCCGCGTGTGGAACTGCATTTCGAGGTGCGTCTGCGCGGCAAGCCCATCGATCCGATGCAGGTTTTGCCGCCACACTGAACCCAGCCAGCCCTGCCGACGGAACCCGCTTCAAGCCATCCCATGCCGCGCGCGCCCAAAAAAGCATCGACACCCCGACCCGCTGCCGCTGAAGCTGGGGGAGGCGCCGAAGAGCCGCAGGGCTCGGGGCGAGACGAACTGGCGACTCCAGAGCTCGGCCACGTGGCGGGCGACGGCGTGGACGCCGCCAGCCAGAGCGTGCTGCAGGCCTACCTCAACCAGATTCGCATCAAGCCGCTGCTCACGCCGCAGCAGGAATTCGACACCGCCACGCGCGCCCGCCAGGGCGATTTCACGGCGCGGCAAGCCATGGTCGAACACAACCTGCGGCTGGTGGTCAGCATTGCCAAGGCCTATGCCGGCC
>JAJZDV010000186.1 GCA_021846025.1 Pseudomonadota bacterium | reverse complement strand
GCGGCGAATCAGGTCTTCGTCTTCGACCCAAACCTTGGCGTGGTGGTTTTTCATCGTCCGGCTTCTACACGATCCGCCGCGCGAAGTCGCGGCACTATTTCACGGTTTGGGCCGCGCAAGCCAGCAGCAACCACGCCGTGAACGTGACGGCGCACCTTCCAGGGGGCTCTGCCCCCTGCACCCCCGCGCTCGCCGCGCGGCAACGGGGCCCGCCTTTGAAAAGAAGGCCGGCCCCGGCCTCTGGCAGCATCGGGGTCGCTTCCACGCGTCAAGGGTGAAGGCTTGACGCCCGGCATCCTCACCCGGTCCAGGCCTTGCGGCCTGGCTGCGGCTTGCGGTGCCGCCCTTGACCCGCTCCAGCTCCAACCCCCAACCCCATCACGCGCCACCGACCACGGCCCGGCTCGTTGGCCGGGGCCACGATGGCGGCGCGCGACGACAAAGCCTTGATGTAGATTGTATGTTGTAGTATGCTACATACTATCTACACAGGAGCCCCGCCATGGCCATCACCACCGAACAGATCTGGTCGGCCGCCGACGCCCTCGACGCCGCCGGCCAGTCACCAACCCTCGCCGCCGTGCGCAAGGCGGTCGGCGGCGGCAGTTTCACGACGATTTCAGAAGCGATGGCCCAGTGGCGCGCACGCAAAACGGACAAATCCACGCCGCTGCGCGAACCAGCCCCGCCGCTGGTGATGGAGCGCCTGCAGGAGGTCGGCGCCGACATCTGGGCCACAGCCCTGGACTTGGCCAATGCACGCCTGAACAGCGAGCGTGAAGCCCTGGAGGTCGCTCGCACCGAGCTCGAGGCGAGCCGCCAGGAGGCCGCTGAGCTGGCCGATCAGCTCACGGCGGACCTGGAGGACGCCAAAGGCCAGATTGAGGCGCTACGGGCCTCGGAGGGCGCCCTGCAGGCCCAGATCGGCGAGATCAAACAAGCCCTGGCCGCCGAGAAGGCATCGAGCACGATGCTGGGCCGCGACCTGGACCAGGCGCGCGAGGCAGCAGCCACCGCCCGCCAACAAGGCATCAAGGCGCGCGAGGACCTCGCCGAGGTGCGCGGCAGCCTCAAGACGCTGCAGGAACAAAACGCCGAACTGCTCAAGCGTTTGCCCACAGCGGGAAAGTAGACAGTCAGGCCATGCAGAGCTTATGGCCTGGCCTCGCGCACCGCTAACACCAAGCTCCTGCCATCGCCGCTACCTTGCCAACTTGGAGGGAAAGCGATGACGTTTCCGAGGTCCCTGGTCGACATCAGCGACGTCGACCTGCTGACGCTGGCGTGCGAGCCGACGTTTCTCGAACAGCGCACCGCGTTGGAGCTTGATCTGCTCTGGCGCCTGGAGGTTGCCGTGCATGCTGTCGAGGTAGCCGAAGCCGAGTCCAGGCGCTTGGTCGCCGCGCTGTTGGAGGCACCTTGTGGGGTGCAACGAGCCGGAGTGGGCTAGATCAGCGAGGCGGCCTCTCGTAGCTTGTCCGCCGTGAACGGAAGCCCAGCCCGCTCGAGCCTGTTGGCGAGTTCTTCGGGCGAGGCAGAGGGGCTGCGCCATCGGCCCCGCATCCTCTTGAATGCTTCGATTGCCGCCACAGTATCCAGGTCCCACTGGGCAATGATGAAGCTGTCAGGATCGACGGCCTCGATGCCATGAACCTCGAGAACGTCGGACGGAAAGTCCTTCAGGTTCCATGTGACGATGCAGTCAGCATGCCCGCCGATGGCCGCGGCAAGAACATGGACGTCATCCGCGTCTGGAAGCGTCAGTCCCTTGCTGATCTCGCACACGGAGACCATCGACACTTCCCAGTCCGGAGTCGCCTCGCGCATCCTGTCGCGGCGGTAGTCCAGGCGACCCTCGAGGTCGGGGCGCCCGCGCACAACGGCGTCCATCCACTCCTGCTCGATGCGCACCGTCCACTTCGGCGCGAACAAGCCTGCGACTGCCAGGCTCATCAACGAATCGGCCGTGACCGTGGAATAGAGGGTGCAAGCGTCCAGGACGGCGGTGTAGCGCGAGTGCCCCGCCACCTCAATACTCCAGGCCCAGCTCCGCGGCGTTCACCGCCATGCGATCCAACGCCTCCAGGCGCCGGCTCTGCATGCCCTGCGCGTACTCCACCAGGTCCGAGAAGGCGATTCGGCGGTGCGTTCCAACCATGCGATGCTCCAAGCGGCCTGCCTTGATCTCTTTGATCACGAACGGACGAGAGACGTTCAGGAAATTGGCCGCTTCCACGGTCGACATTTCTTGCTTCGCGGGCATCAGCACAATGGGCCGCCCAGCGCTCATCATTCCGAGAACCTGGCCGATGATCTTCAGCGACGCCGGCGGAAGATCAATGGACGGGTGCTCCCCGCTCTCCGTGGTCAAGGTGATTGACGCGGCGCGCGAATAATCCAGCGCCTCCATGAGGCAGCGCTGGGCGACGCGCGCCATCTCTCGGTCGAGCGGGGAGACAGCAGGTGCGCCGACATCCTGGGCGCGTTGAATGGCATCGTGCATGGATCTTCCCCTGTCTTGGCGTTCTCAGAAACGCCCTGTGTCTTGCTTCAAGCCCAAATCGTACCCAATGCAGACGCAACAAGTGCAACAAACGAAAAATATAGACGTTGCAAGGTCAAGAATGCGTGTTTCACACGGAGGGCATCGTTGAGAAAACGGGCCGGAGGCGCCCTGAACGATCCCGAAGCGCAAGGATCTCAAACCCCTACGGCCTGCAAACTTGGGGTTGGTTGCGGGGGGGAGCCGCCGCTGCAAGCGGTGGGGGGCTGCTAAGCCCCCGGGGGGTCGAGGTTGCGACTGAGCGCAGCGAAGGAGGACAGGGGGGCGGCAGCCCCCGCAACCTTGGGGCGCTCAAGCCGCGTAAGCGGCGTGATGTCCCCGCGCCGCAGGCGTGGGGGCTGGATAACTGGGGTGAGGCCGAAGGCCGAGGGGCATGGCCCCTGGGGGATGCCGGGTGGGTGGGGCCGCCGAAGGCGGACGAGCCGGCGGGGGCGTAGCCCCCAAGAGGCGGAGCGGTCTTTCGCGCGTCGCTACCAGTTGGAGTTTTCCACAGGGGCGTGTCGGCGTGGTGCGTTAAAGACTTTCTAAGTTAAGAACTGCGCGCGCGCGTTACGGTTTCGCAAACCCGCGCCGTTGCTGGCTCTGCGGGGTGATTCGGTGGGTGAAAACACGTGTCCAAGGTGGGTGAAAACACGTGTCCATCCACAGCAAAAGGTGGGTGAAAACACGTGTCCATCCACAGGCGCGCCTAGTCGGTGGGTGAAAACACGATAGGAAGCGTGTACACAGCTCCAATGTGGTGCTTCTGAGGTGCCCGTCGAATTTCGCCTTCCAGATGGCCGCTCTCACGCCGCCATGGATGGCTGATCGCCATGCTTGCTGAGCCACTCCTCCAGGAAGCGAATCGGCGAGCAGTAGCCCAGCGTGGAGTGGCGGCGACTCCGGTTGTAGAACGCCTCGATGTACTGGAACAGGT
>JAJZDV010000185.1 GCA_021846025.1 Pseudomonadota bacterium | reverse complement strand
GTGGCCTTGATGACCAGCGACGCCGATCTGCTCGTCTTGCACCCCTGGCACGGTGTGCCCATTTTGACGCCCGCCGCGTTTTTGCAAACCATGGACGAGTGAGGCTGCATCAGCGGATGTCCGGCGCACCGTGGCGCAGCAGCATGTCGAGTTTGCGCAGGCGCAGGACAAAACCGCTGAAATAATGGCGCTGCGTTGTCTGTCGCGCCGACTGGATGTTTTTGCGCTGCGCCCGGAGTTGCTTTCGCTGCGCCCACAAAGCCCGCCATACACCCGCATAGACCTCGCGCCACAGGCGTGCATCACGGCGCAGCAGGCTGAGCACGAAGCCCTCCAGTGTGAGTGCGAGCAAGTGCAGCGGCAACAGCAGCCAGAGTGCCGCGCTGGGCGTACAGATGACCATGGCGAAGGTCTTGTTGCGTTCGCTGAGGCGGCGGCGGCGGTAAGTGGTGGCCAGTCCGCTCGTGCCGGCGCGGTTGCCGCCAAAGCTGGCGCCCTGGCGATGGCGGTAGCCGCTGGCGGCGGGCACTTGCACCGGGTAGCCCGCCAGTCGCGCGCGGCAGCACAGGTACAGGTCTTCGCCGATGGACTCGAACCACTCGGGGAAACCGCCGAGCTCGTGCCACAGGGCACGCGGTATCCACAGGCAGGCGCCGATGACCATGGCCACGTCGCGCCGCTGCGGGTCGGTGTTGGGCACGGGGTTGTAGAACGGGTCGAGCAGGCAGCCGCGGTCGACCAGCGAGCCGCTTTCCCAGTCGTACTGGGGCAGGGCGAGAACGCCGCGCGGTTGCTGCTGACCAGCCTCCTGCAGCAGGGTGGTGAGCGCATCGGGCGCGAGCGCGGCGTCGTTGTTGAGCAGCAGCACGAACTCGCCTTGCGCCTGTGCCACCATGCGGTTGTTGGCAATGCAGAAGCCGACGTTGGCATCGCTGGCGATGAGCTCGACTTGCGGATAACGCTCGCGCAGCAGTTGCAGCGAGGCATCGGTGGAGGCGTCGTCGTGCACGATGATCTCGGCAGGCGTATCGACCGTTTGCGCCAGCACCGAATCGAGGCAATCGCCGAGCACGTTCGCGCCGTTGTAGTTGGCAATGCACACGGAAATGCTCGGCGGCATGTCGGGGTTCAAGGCCGGCTCGCGTTGAGCCATCGCCAGGTGCGTTGCAAGCCGTCATGCAGGCTGGTGCGCGGCGCCCAGCCAAGCGCCTCCCGGATGCGTGTGCCATCGAGCAGTACGCGGCGCAGATCCACCGCGCGCCCCGGGTGCTGCTCGCGCTGCAGGGTGCGACCGGCCACTTGTTCGATGAGCGCGAGCAACTGCTGGAGGCTGGTGGCCTGCCCGCTGCAGACGTTGAACACGCGCAGACCTTGGGGCGATGGCTGCTGCAGCACAGCCATGCAGGCGGCAATGAAATCGTCGATGTAGAGATAGTCGCGCAGGCTCTCGCCATCGCCCCACAGTGCCATGGGTTTGCCGTCATGCAGACAAGTCATCGCCGCAGGGACGACACCGAAGCCACCGTGAAGCGTCTGTCCAGGGCCGTAAACGTTGGAAGGCCGCAGAACGGTGGCCTTGCCTGCATACTGCCTGCAATAGGCCTCAATGAAATTTTCCGAGGCCGCCTTACCGGCGGCGTAGTAAGAGCGAGGATGCGCGGCAAGAACTTCCTCGGCAGGGTGGCTGACGTCGCCGTAAACGGTTCCGCCGGATGACACATAGATCAGGTGACACTGTGGGGTCGCCTGGAGCGCATGCAACAAACCCAATAAAGGCACGAGATTGCTGCCAAGTTCCAGCAAGGGGTTGCCTGCCGAACTTGCAGGGGTCGTGCCTGAGGCGAGCCAGATGACCGCGTCGCATTGCGTCAGCAGAGTGCCGAGATTGGCTTCGGAGCCGAGCGTTTGGACCTTCGGATCGAACTCGGCGCGCGCCTGATTCACGATGGCGCAGACGCTCACGCCATCATGTACCCAGGCGCGAACGAGATGCTGACCGATAAAACCGGCGGCACCAACCACGAGCACTTGATGGCTCATGGTTGGACCCCCGCGATGAGTACTCGATACAGCTCGGCATAGCGGGCAGCGCAGTCATCCCAGGTGCCGATGGCTTCACGTACCCATGCTCGCGCGCTGCTCCCAATACGCAAATTTTCATCGGAGTTTTCGAGCCGACGGAGCGAAATGGCGAAGGTCTCACGGCTGTTGCACAACAGGCCGGTGCTTTCGTGCGTAAGCAAATCGGCGTGGGCTGGAAGTTGCGAGGCGACGATGGGCAGTCCAGCGGCCATGGCTTCAAGCATCACCTGTGGGCGGCCTTCGCTGTGGCGGCTGAGTGTGATGAGTCCGTGTGCTTGCGTGAACCAGGTTTCGCAAAGCTGCGCAGGTGTTACGGGGCCGTGGTAATGCAACCAGGTTGGCAGTTCGATTGGCTCCTGCATCGGGCCGAATAGGTGCAGTTCGCGCGGCTGATTCTTGAATAGCGGCTCACTCCATTCCAGTAAGGGGCCCAATTTGTCACGTGTCAACCGTGAGACCACAAGCCATCGCGATGCACCGGAGAAATGGACACGTCGCTGCAGATTGAACCACGCTGCATCGATACCGAAAGGCACCGTTTGCACCTTGGCTACTTGGCCAAACAAGCCACGTAACGGCACTTCCATCCAATCGGCATTTGGGCAGATGATGATCGGCCGCTTACGCATGGTCGCGCGCAACAGCGCGGGCATCAGCGGCAACTTGAGCAAGCGCATGTCAGTGCCCAGCACCGTGACCAGAACGGGCAGATGACGAGGTGCGGGCAGCATGGTCTGGAGCCAGTTGCAATGCAGAAGGTCAATCCGACCAGCTTGACGCTGATAGACATGACGCAGATGCCGCAAAAGCTTGAGCGCCACCCATCCGCCACGAAGGATATTGCTACGCAGCGCATGTGCGATGCCACCGGATTGCATCAAGCCGGCTAACCAGTCGGATTCGGCTATCAGACTGGCGTTGGCCACTGCAGGCGTTCGCTCGCCAGGCGGTGCCCACAAGGACACGCTTAGATCTTGGCGACGCCCCAGCGCATCGGCTAGGTGGCGGATGAACAGCCCGCGCCAATCGTTCAGATTTGCGGGATATGAGGTGGCAACCATAAGCACCCGTAAAGCCCGGCCTTGGTCAGTCTGCATCGCTTTGGCTTTCATCAGCACCTATTTTGCATGGTCACTTGTCATCCTTGGTTCGTGCAGGCGTCAGCGCGCGTAACCGCATTGCCTGGTTCACAACTTCAATCCAACCCTTGCGGTTTGAGGACTTTGAACGTTCAAATGAAGCGTATTGATGGCCACACGATTCCCCGACACCTCCAGGCCGGGCGTCTCCACCCCCCCACGCCTCCAGCGGCAGGTCGTGCTCACGCGCCAGGGCGCGGAGTTCGGCCACCGTATGCGCCTTGCACCAGCGGGCTGTGGCCGCGTGGCCGGGACCGCCGGCGACGGCGGCGAGTTGGGC
>JAJZDV010000039.1 GCA_021846025.1 Pseudomonadota bacterium | reverse complement strand
CGGCAATCTCGTCGAAGGGGTTCATGCTCATCTTCACGCCTGCGGTGTCGATGCCGCTGCCGTCCGTTTTGACCCGCACCTTGACGTTGTAATCGACCACGCGCTTGACCGCGACCAGCACTTTCATCCAGAACTCCAACCGTAGTGCAAACTATTTTTCGACAAATGCTCGTTCAATGACGTAATCGCCAGTCTTTCCTTGATGGGGGCTGACCTCGAAATTTCGTGCGTCCAGGAGCGTGCAACACTCGTTGAGCATGGCCGTACTGCCGCAAATCATCACGCGATCCGTTCTTGGGTCCAAAGGCGGCATCCCGATATCTTCTGTAAGCCGATCGCTTCTGATCAGTTCAGTAATCCGCCCCTGATACTTGAATGGTTCACGCGTGACCGTTGGGTAGTAGATCAGGCGCTCCCGGGTCCAGTCACCAAGGTATTCATGCTCTGGCAGCTCGCATTGGATGAATTCAGCGTAAGCGAGGTCGCTGACGTGCCGAGCGCCATGAACCAGAATGACTTTTTCAAATCGTTCGTAAGTCTCTGGATCCTGAATGACGCTCATGAACGGCGCAAGTCCAGTGCCGGTGGAAAGAAGGTACAGGCGCAATCCTGGCCGAAGGTCGTCGATCACGAGGGTACCGACAGGCTTGCGGCCGACAATGATTTCATCGCTGGGCTTTAAGTGTTGCAGGCGCGAGGTCAAGGGCCCATCAGGCACCTTGATGCTGAAAAATTCAAGATAGTCAGCATGATTGGGACTGGCGATGCTATAGGCCCTCAACAGAGGACCGCCATCAACATGCAGACCGAGCATCACGAAGTGCCCGTTATGGAATCGCAATGCGGGGTTGCGGGTCGTTCGAAATGAGAACAGAGAATCGTTCCAATGACGCACGCTCGTAACACGTTCGATACTGAAGTTCGACATGATGTAGCTGGTGTTAGAGAAAAAAATCAAACAGGAAGATCAGACTGCCGCAGCCCCAAGTTCATGCAGGTATGACCAAGGGAAGATTCCACGCCCATGCCCATCCGAGAACACCAGGTTGAGGCCCTGTTGACCGATCGGGTTGATCTCCATCAAGCGGACCATGGCGGGCATTTCCGACTGACGGTTTGTTTGACGCCGCGTCTGCATACAGAGCGCGCATCGGCAACTGGCGCGCAGAAGGCCATGCGGCAGCAGGCTTCGACTGCCGTCGTTCCAAACAATCTCTAGCCGACCGGATGAGGTGTGATCGGTAATCGCAAGGGGAAACAATGCATCGGCTGACTTGACCATCGCCGGTTCCAACCCTGCCTGGTGGGAAGAAGCTAAGTGATTCACACCAACTCCTTCACACCTGTTGGCCCTACGTCAACAGCAAAACCAGTCAAACCATTTTCATCCAGCTCCCCGCCCATGGCGGCGAGGCTTTCTTCCCGGATTTGGTCACGCAGCGTCTGCAAGATCTGCAAGAAAGCCTCCGACATCATGTCTGCTACGACGCGTGGTCTTGGCAGTGGAACGTCCACCACAGCCTTGATACGCCCGGGGCGCGCAGTCATCACATAGACGCGGTCTGACAGGAAGATAGCTTCCTCAATGTCGTGCGTGACAAACAACACGGATAGACGAAAGCGCTGCCACATGTTGGTCAGAATCTGCTGCATGATCATGCGCGTTTGCGAGTCGAGAGCACCAAAGGGCTCATCCATCAGCAGCACCTTCGGACTCGCCGCCAGTGCCCGGACAATGCCGACACGCTGCTTCATGCCGCCGGAGAGTTGCTCGGGGTAATGGTTCTCGAATGCAAGCAGTCCGGCCAGACCCAGCAGTGTGCGCGCGGAGGTCTCACGGCTCGATGCTGCAAGACCCTGCATCTTCAAGCCAAACTCGACGTTCTTGCGCACGGTCATCCACGGAAAAAGCGAGTACTGCTGAAAGACGACACCACGCTCCGGACCAGGCCCATCGATCAGGCGACCGTCGAGAAAGACGCCACCCTCAGTCGTTTGCACCAGGCCTGCGACGGCATTGAGAAGGGTGGACTTGCCGCAGCCCGATGGGCCGATCAAAGAGACGAACTCGCCAGGATGGACCTCGAGCGACACACCGTCAACGGCAAGAACTTGTTGACGGCGCGTGCCGAACTGCAAACGTAGATCACGCACTTCAATATGCCCCTCGGCATCGCTCTTGATCATCATCACTCTCCAATTCTTAAAGAATTCCGCAGGGACTAATACGTTATCGGAGGTAGGCCAAAACCAGGCTGCTGAAGCATTTGAACGACACTTGCTCCTCGAACGTCCATCCCCTCATGTGGTGCAACTTCATCCATGCCATCGAAGCTGGTCGAGTTTCCGATCGACATTGGCCCATTGGTCTGCGTCCGGAAGAGGCTCTTTCGCCTGATCGACCACTGGCCATTCCTTCGATAGCTTTGCGTTCAGCTCAAGGAAGTGAATCTGACTGGCTGGAAGTTCCTTGTCGGGAACGATGGCACTGACGGGACATTCGGGTACACAGACGGCACAATCAATGCACGCCTCCGGATCGATCACGAGGAAATTGGGCCCCTCGTGAAAACAGTCGACCGGGCAGACACTGACGCAGTCGGTGTATTTGCACCGGATGCAAGACTCGGTCACGACGAAAGTCATTGGAGGTGCTCCTTATTTCTTGGACTGCGCCTGTGCGATCGCCGTGATCGCAACCCGCGCCATCTTGCGTACATCGGGATCAGCGTCACCCAGAGCCTGTTCGAGCGGCAAGACAGCACGTGCGTCGCCAATCTCGCCAAGCGCAATCGCTGCTTCCTTGCGCAGATTGCTGATGGAATGGCCGAGCGTATCGATCAGTGCCTCGACCCCTGCTTCAGCTTTGAGTTGCCCAAGGCTGCGCGCGACTTTCAACCGCACTTGCCAATAGTCGTCGTGCATCGCTCGCACCAAATGCGGGATCGCAGGCTTTAGTCGCAACTTGCCGATCGTTTGCGCAGCTTCCTCACGCACGATCCAGTTGCAATCGACTAACGCGTGCGTCAGGGATGGCTGTATGCTGGCGCCCGCGGCGTAGCCGAGCGCGCCAACGGCCATGCGGCGAACCTCGGCTTCGGGATCCTGTTCGGCGACCTCCGCCAAGTCCTTGAGTGCGCTTTCAATCCGCAAGTAGCCGAGTATGCCGACGGCTTCGCGGCGCACGATGGCCTCGGGGTCGCGCAGCGAACTCAATGCTGGCGTAAATGCCTCAGGCACGCGCAAGGCACGCAAGGCACGAAACACCGAAGCACGAACCTCGGCCGAATGTTGACCGCCCAGCAGCGCCAGGAGCGGTGGCGCGGACGCAGGAATCTTGAGTTCGGCAAGGACATCGGAGGTCGCTTTGCGTACACCCGGATCCGAATCTTGCAGCAGCTTCGCCAAGGCTGCGACGACCTCCAGGTCCTCGAAACCTTCGAGCGCCTTGGCGGCTTCCGTGCGTACAAGCGGACTTGTGTCGGCTAGGCGGGGTAGCAGCAAGGCAACAATGTCGTCCTCGTCGCTATAAGGCAGGTCCATCACGGCTAAACGACGAATCTCGGGATCCGCATCTGTCAACCGCGCGACAAAAGTTGCAGCATTGGTCTTCACGTCTGGCCTCAACGTAACAGGTAGGGGATGTCGACTGTGAGGGCGTCGGTCGGGCAATCCTGTTCGCACGGCAAGCAGTACCAGCACTCGTCGTACTTCATGTAGGCCTTTCCTTTGACGAGGTCGATTGCGAGCACATCAAGAGGACAGACATCGACGCAGACCGTGCAACCCTTGTCGGCGATGCACTTGCCCTCATCGACGCGGACAGGGGCCTGGGTGGGGGTGATCGTGATCGTCATTGGTTTTCCTTCAATCAGGCGGCTTCTGCGACCCGTGCCACACGCAACCGGTGGTAAGCAGTTCGCTCGGTTTCATCAATAGGCACGATGTAGGGCTCTACAGGCAGCTTGCGCAGTTGCATGGAGCCGTCCTTGCCTCGGCGCAACGCCGTATGGCAAAACCAGTTCTCATCGTCGCGCTGTGGGTAGTCGACGCAGTAGTGGTAGAGGCCCCAACGGCTTTCCGTACGGAACAACGATGAGCGCGCTGCCATCTCGGCACAGTCGAGAATCGCGTGACTTTCCATGGCGCGCATCAATTCATGCGGACCAGGTGCTGCCAAGTGCTGCAGGTCCTCACGAATCTCAGCGAAGCGCTGTAGCGCAATCTCGTACTTGCGGCTGATCTTGGGCGGTTGCAGGTAGTCATTGACTAGGCGCCGTGCCTTGTATTCAATCTGGTACGGAGTGAGACCTTCGGTACGGCCAAGGGGTCCGAGAATGCGCCGTGTCTCCGCTTCGGCCGTATCAGGCTCGTGCTCAACGAAGGTGTTTCCGCCACAGTAAGAGGCTGCGTTTTCTCCGCAAAGCTTGCCATAGACGAAGGCGCCGAGCATGTAATTGTGTGGAACGCTGGCGCAGTCACCAGCGGCATAGAGCCCTGGCACGGATGTCTCTCCCCGTGCGTTGATGCGTATGCCCGACGCGCTGTGTCCACTGCAAAAACCGATCTCGGAGATGTGCATCTCGATCATTTCGTGGCGATAGTTCGTGCCTCGCCTGGCGTGGAAGCGGCCCCGACTGGGACGCTCATTGCTATGCAGGATCGTCTCGATCTGGCTGATCGTTTCCTCCGCCAGATGATTGACTTTCAGGAAGACAGGTCCGTTCCCGCTTTGGAGTTCGTTGTAGAACTCCAGCATCATCTGGCCGCTCCAGTAGTCGCTCTCGATGAATCGCTCGCCCTTGCCATTCGCGGTGTAGCCGCCGAGCGGACCTGTGACGTACGCGCATGCCGGGCCGTTGTAATCCTTGATCAACGGATTGATCTGGAAGCACTCGAGATTGGCGAGGTCAGCGCCGGCGTGGAACGCCATAGCATGCCCGTCGCCGCTATTGGTCGGGTTTTCGTAAGTGCCCATCAGGTAGCCTGATGCCGGCAGTCCTATCCGCCCTGCTGCTCCAGTGCACAGAATCGCGGCCTTGGTCTTGATCAAATAGACTTCCGCCGTGCGACAGTCGAATCCCATGAGCGCAGCCACATGCCCATCATGTCCAGTCAGAATGCGTGTGATCACGAGTCGGTTCGTAATTTCCACGCGTGCGCGCTTGAGCTGCCGATAGAGGATCCGCTTCATGTTGTGGCCCTCAGGCATCGGCAGCACATAGGTGCCCAGATGGTGCACCTTGCGCACGGCATAGTCGCCCGTCTCATCTTTTTCAAACTTGACACCCCAGCGATCGAGCTCCTCGATCATGTCTGAGCTGCGTGTCGCGTAGGCCATCAGGGTCTCCTGGTCAACGATTCCATCGTTGGCGACCGTGATCTCCTTGACGTATTGTTCTGGCGTGGCATGTCCGGGAATGACGGCGTTATTCAATCCATCCATTCCCATGGAGATTGCCCCGCTGCGCTTGACGTTCGCCTTGTCGACGAGCAGCACACGCAGTTTTGGGTTGTGTTCCTTGGCCTTGACGGCGGCCATTGGGCCCGCAGTCCCACCGCCGACCACGACAAGATCAAATTCGAGTTCAATGGTTTTCATGCAAGTTCCTATTTGCGTTCGATGCGGAGGCGATACTGGAAGGCGTCACCACGGTAGTAGAGATACTCAAAGTCGACGGGCTGCTCGTTCGCGAACGTGAGTCGTTCGATTCGCAACAGCGGAGCGCCTTCCGCTATGCGCAGATGACTAGCCAACCATTCGTCGACCGTGATGGCGTCGATCTGCACGTCGGCGTGCGTGAGATTCAGTTCATAGTCGTTTTCGAGGATGGCGAAAACGTCGCGCGCTTGCAGATCTTCTTGCGCCAGTCGTTGCCCGAGATCGAGCGGGAAATAACTCACATCCACCGAAATCGGTTCGCGATTCAGATAGCGCAGGCGCTGGATCTGAAATGCCATCGAACCCTGTTCCAGCCGCAGCTGACGCGCCACAAGTTCGTCAACCCGTACGGGGCGCTGGCTGAGAACCTGAGAGAACGTCTCGTAGCCCAGGGGGGTCATCGCCTCGCCAAAACCGCGCAAGTTCGAAAGATTCTGGAAAGCCTTCGGTTTCGACACGAACGTGCCCTTGCCCGGCACCTTGAAGATCATGCCTTCCTTCTGCAGATCATTCAGGGCTTGGCGGATCGTGATTCGGCTCACACCAAAAGCAGCCGTCATCTGGCTCTCCGACGGCATCAACGCATGCGCTGGGTAAGTACCATCCAGGATGCGGCGCCGGATGATTTCGCGAATCTGCGAGTACATCGGCACAGCGGACATGGGCAGCACCTGCGCCGCCTCGAGGGGTACGGGGGGAGCGCATGGTCTCTTCGACAGTGGTCTCATGGTCTGTGCATCGCATAACTTGTTATGACAAGTACGGAAAAGCAAGTTACGTGCCAAGATTGCACAAGCCATGGCAGATGCATAGAATTTGTTCTTGTCGCCCTAGATTTCCACGCTTGAGCAACAACAGAACGGATCGAGACGAGTAGCCTCGCGCACAATCCAGGTGCGTAGAGACCGTTCCGCTGAAAACAATTTTGGGGTTTTGAGCACTGACAGCGTGCACCGCGGCTCGTCGACCTGTCCCGCTTGCCGTCAATGTGGCTCGTGTGAGACAGGATCTGACAAGAGTCCCTGCCTTCACATCCTGGTCAATCGAAATTCGGTAGAGGGTGTCTGCACTGGCGCTCACACATGGACACGATCTGCGCGAATATCCACCCGCTGAACGAGGTCGGCGGCGCAAGAAACGCCTCCAGTCCATACGTCGACGCAGAATTGGCCAGCATGCCGACCACGGCCTGATAAAATTGCGCCCAAGATGGGTTGTATTGACCCTGCTGTCTTTGCATGGGATGGTGAACAGGAAATCGGCACATTGGTCAAATTCGCGTCGGCGCACACATCCATTGGTTACCCCAGCAACTTGAGACCGAATCCATACAGCACGACGCGCACCTCGAGCTTGCACTTCCAGGCCTTCAAGCTCGACGGTCTCTGAAGTGCAACTCCTCAGTCCTGCAAGGTGTTGCACTTCATCCATCGGTGCCACGGCTAGCAAGGCTTTTGCGCCGTCGCGGTTTGATCGGATCGATTGCAGCTATACATCCGGCCTTTGCCGCGGCGCTGTCAGGCGACACTGGCCCCGATGGAATCCGCAGATCGGCGTCTGATCAGCTTTTCAAGCTTCTCGCGCACTGAAGTGCATCCATTCATCCAATCCCGCTCTGACCTGTTGGAGTGTCGTTCTGATCATTGACCCATCTACATTGGGTGTGGCTGCTGCGATTTTCGTTGCCACATTCACACGTTCCACCTTGGGGTTTGGCGAAGCCCTCATCGGCGTGCCTCTCCTCGCTCTGGTGATTCCAATCCAGGTCGCGGCTCCAGTTGCGGTTCTCGTATCCATCACTGTGGCTGCCGTTGTCGTGGTGCAAGATTGGCAGCATATTCATCTGCGCAGTGCAGCATCCTTGCTACTGCCCTCGATATTGGGTATTCCTCTTGGCCTCTACGTGCTCGCTGCAGCGCCAAGCCATTGGGTGAAAATCGGATTGGCCCTGCTCATCATGGGTTTTTCGATCTATAGCTTGCTTAGCCATGGGCGGTTCGCCTTGGCCGATGACAAACTGGCCTGGGTGTTCGGGTTTTGTGCCGGAGTGCTGGGCGGAGCCTATGGCATGAACGGCCCACCATTGGCGGCCTACGGCACTTTGCGTGGCTGGAGTCCGCAGCATTTCCGCGCCACATTGCAAGCTTATTTCTTCCCCGCGAGTCTGTTGGTCATGGCTGGATATGCCTATTCCGGATTGTGGGTGCCGGCGGTCAACCACTATTACCTCGCTGCCCTCCCCGGTGTGCTGCTGGCCATGTTTTTGGGCCGCGCCGCCAACCGCCGGTTGCGCAGCCTGGCCTTTGTCCGAGTTGTACATCTCGGGCTCGTTGCCATCGGTGCGGTTCTGCTGTTCAGTGCCGTGTAGTGCCGCGCCTGATGAGACTAGGCAAGCGTCGGGGTGATAGGGCACACGGTGCAATCATCGCAGCGGTAGCGGGCGAGTTGTTGTCGGGCCTTGCCGCTGCGGAGGCATAACTCATCCGCCGCTGGCTGGTGCGGGTGGCCGATTTACATCGGACAATTGGAGTCGAACGATCTGATCTGTATTCAGAGATGGGGCTATACCCTATTCTCGGTCGCCGCGGTTCGCGCTGCAGCGTCGGCACGCAACAACTCGACCAGGCGGGTAAGCGCGGGGGAGTGCGTGGTCGAGGGCATGAGCAACAAGGTTCGCAGCTTGGCGACACGTGGGGGCACCTTGGCCCAGGAAACCGCGTCCTGCTGCGCGTAAATGTCCAGCACCGAGCGCGGAATCAGGCTGGCCCCCACACCAGCCGCCGCTGCCGCGAGGATGGCGTGGTAGGAGCCGAACTCCAGCACGCGCGAAGGCACCACACGCAAAGTCTGCAGCCACTGCTCGAAACGCCTGCGATAGGCACACCCCTGTCCCTGGAAGACCAGCAACGTGTTGCCGTTGAGCCGTTTCGGATGGTGCGGCAGTGGACATCCGGCTGCCGCGACCAGGATCAGTTCCTCCTGGTACAGGGGCACGGAGGTGAAGCGTGCGTCGTCCACCTCATCGCCAACGATCGCCGCGTCGAGCCCACCGGCTTGCAAACGCGCGATCAGCGCCCGGGACGGCGCGGTCTGCAATTCCACCACGACCTCGGGATAGCGTCCGTGGAACTCAGCCAATGGGCCGGGCAAGCGGCTGGCAGCAACGCTTTCCATCGCCCCCAGGCGCAGGCGGCCACAGACGGAATCGAGTCGCACGGCCGTGCGCGCCTCCTCGGCCAGCCCAAGCAGCCGGTCGGCGTATTGCAGCAGCACATCCCCGGCAGCCGTCAGCCGGAGCGAGCGTCCATCCCGCTCGAATAACTGAATGCCAAGCGACGCTTCCAATTGACGAATCCTGGCCGTCACGCTGGATTGCGCACGATGCAGGCGCGAAGCCGCGCGCACAACGCCACCGGCCTCGACAATGGCACGGAATGTTTCAAGTCCACGCAATTCCATGATTCGGTTTCATCGAATGAATACCGCTGAATTATTCATTTTATGCAATAGAACATGATGCCTATGATCGTTCTGTCGATTGTCCCTCCGTTCACGTCCAACCATGCGCAGCCCACTCCGATTTGCCCTCACCGGCATGACCCTGCTCGCCATCGCCCTCGGCATCGGCCGCTTTCTGCTCACTCCGTTGCTGCCCATCATGCAGGCGGATGCCGGGCTGAGCCTGGTCGGCGCCGGTTGGCTGGCCTCGGTAAACAATCTCGGCTATCTGGCCGGGGCCTTGCTCTGCACGGTGGTGGCCCTGCCGCAGCGGCAAGCATTGCGCTGGGGACTTGTAGCGATTGCGTTGTCCACCGCGGGCATGGGCTTGACGCATGGCATGGTGCCGTGGCTGGCCTGGCGGCTGCTCGCGGGCATCGCTGCGGCGGTGCTGGTGGTGCATGGCATTGCCTGGAGCATGCGTCGTCTGCAGGCCTCGGGCCACCCCCTGCTCGAAGCCCTGGTGTTCACCGGCACGGGTGTTGGCATCGTGGTCAGCGGTGTGGTGGTGGCAGGAATGCAGCCTTTGGGCGTGAGTTCGGCGGCAAGCTGGATTGGCTTCGGCCTGGCCTGTGTCCTGGCCACGGCGCTGATCTGGCGCACCCTGGGGAGCCCATCCCCAGCGGCAACTGTTCACGCCCATACCGCCAACACAGCAAGTCCGACGGGTCCGGCCTGGGCGCTCATTGCCGCCTATGGCTTGATCGGTTTTGGCTATGTCATCCCGGCCACTTTTCTGCCAATCATCGCCGGTGAGCGGCTGCACCTTCCCGCATTGCGTGAGTGGTTCTGGCCACTCTACGGCGCAGCGACCATCGTCCTGACGCTGCTGCTGCCGCGCATTCTGCGGCGCATTGACAACCGCCTCGCGCTGGCCGGAACCTGTGTCTCGATGATCGCGGGCACCGCCTTGATTCTGGCTTGGCCAAGCATCCTTGGCCTCATACTGGCCACGGTGCTGATCGGCGGCGTGCTCATGCCCATCGTCATGGTGGTCATGCGCGAAGCGCGCCTGCTTGCACCGAACGACCATACCCGATTGATCGCCGCGCTCACCACCGCGTTCGGCACCGGGCAGATCGTCGGGCCGTTGACCGCGGCCTGGCTGGCCGCGCGGCAACACAGCTTCAATGCGCCGCTGATGATCGCGGCGCTGACCCTCCTCGCGGCAATAGGCTTTGCCCAGGTGCGGACGCGAAGCGCCATACGTCCCGCGGAACAGGGTGTTGGCGAATGGACTCCCGATGCCGCCGATGTAGGGTCTGGGTCTTGCGATGAACCATGAGGTCCATCATGCCGACGACGAATCCTGCTCTGGCGCGCGCCAACCGCTTCTGCGACGCGAACAATCTTCGGATGCCCATCTTGCTGGCGCCGATGGCAGGGGCATGCCCGGCTTCACTCTCGATTGCCGTGGCAAATGCGGGAGGGCTTGGAGCGTGCGGCGCGCTGCTCATGCAGCCCGATGCCATTCGGGACTGGGTATCGGCGTTCAGAGCGGACAGCAACGGGGGATTTCAGATTAACCTGTGGATTCCCGATCCCGCTCCGATCCGTGATGGTCCAACCGAGGAGGCGATGTGTGCCATTCTCGGCAACTGGGGTCTACGACCCAGCCGCGAAGATGGCGATGTGCGGATGCCGGATTCGCGGCACAGTGCGACGCCATTCTGGATATCGGTCCAGCCATGGTCTCCTCCATCATGGGGATCTACCCATGCGACTTCATCGAGAAAGCGAAGTCGCGCGGCATCCAGTGGTTTGCAACAGTGACCACAGTCACCGAAGCCCGCCGTGCGGAGTGCGCCGGTGCGGAGGCCATCGTCGCTCAAGGCATGGAGGCGGGCGGGCATCAGGGTGCCTTCAACGCAGCACAAGCCGAGGCCGGCATGGTCGGACTCTTCTCTCTGCTACCAGCCGTCGTCGATGCGGTGCATGTGCCGGTGATCGCTACAGGTGGCATCGCCGATGCGCGCGCTGTTGCAGCAGCGTTGATCCTTGGGGCTTCGGCAGTGCAGATCGGTACGGGTTTCCTGCGTTGCCCTGAAGCCGCGCTTGCACCGGCATGGGCGGATGCGATCGGAGGCAGCCTGCCGGAACAGACGCTCGTCATACGCGCCTTCTCCGGTCGCGCGGGGCGCAGCCTAGCAACGGCGTATGCGCATGCCGCCAGCGCTGCGGGTGCGCCACCGGCGGCGCCGTACCCCGTGCAACGGGGTTTGACCCAAGCGATGCGTGTGATTGGAAGCAAAAGCAATGATCTTGATCGCATGCAGGCGTGGGCGGGGCAATCCGGTGGGCTGGCACAAGCCGAACCGGCGGCGGCAATTGCAAGCCATCTCTGGGAAGGCGCCCTCTCAATGCTCCGATAGGGGTCCCATGTCGCCTGGCAACGTGATACCGAGCCAGTTGTACAAGCCTCGCCCACCCTCCGCAGTAACGCTCACCGCGCGGCTGTCAAGATGATGCCGCACCCAACCCAGCTCCAGGCTGCGCCGGTAGATCGCCACGCCGGTGGGGCCGCTGAGGTGATGGCGGCGCTCGCTCCAGTCGATGCAGGTTTTTGCCATGGGATGGCGGTGCAGGTGCCGGACATCCATGCCGAAATCGTCCAGCAGGCGAATGCCTTGCACGCTGAAGTGCGCAATGTCGTCGTCGACCTGCAGGCCGTCGCGGGCACGCAGCGCGTCGCATAACGCAACGCCGAGCCGCCCGGCGAGGTGGCTGTAGCAGGTGCGCCCGGCCTGCAGCAGCGGGTCGACGCGCGAGACCGCGGCGCGCGCCGGGTTCTGCGCCGCCACCAGCATCAGCGACTCCAGCAGCGCGGCGACCTGCGCCGACGCCAGCCGGTAATAGCGGTGGCGGCCCTGCTGCACCGCCTCGAGAAGGCCCGCCTCGCGCAGCGCGCCGAGATGGCCGCTGGCGGTGGGGGCGCTCACCCCGGCGCAGGCCGCCAGTTCGCCCGCGGGCAGCGCCCGGCCATCACCCAGCGCCAGCAGCATGGCGGCGCGCGCCGGCGCGCCTACCAGCGCGGCGATGCGGGCGAGGTCGATGTCCTGGGTCATCGTGGGCTCCCGGTCTTGCTGGGTCTTGTTGCGTGCACATGCTTGATTGTGGCTACGCACTGCGCGCCACACTTCGGCTTGCGACAAACTATCGCGCCGCCTTCCGCTGCAAGACCACGAATCACTGCGTGTCGGCAATACGCACCAACCAGCGGCGAATGATTTTTTCCTCTGCGGCAGAAAGGCCCGACAACAGTTCGTCCTCGACACGTTTGACCTTGTTGCGACAAGAAGCCAGCAGTTGCTTGCCTGATGCAGTAACAGCGATTTGCTGAATACGCCCATGCACCGCGTGGGCGTGGCGTTCAATGGCTCCGCTGCGCTCCAGATTGGTGACGATCACGCTCACCGTCTGTGGCGTCAGCAGCGACACGCGTGCCAGATCGGCCCCCGAGGCTCTCGGGTACGCCATGAGCATGGTCAGCACCATGAACTGCGGCAGCGTCAGCCCGCTCTCCGCCAGTGCTTGCTCCATTCGTTGTCGATGCGCCGTCTGCGCTTGCCGTAGCAAGTAGCCAATGTGACCCAACTCGCCGCGCTTGCCTTCGCCGACAGCAGGAACCTTGGCGAGATGTGTGGTTATTTCCATAATATTCGAATTCGACTATATTGTTCGTACTTTGATTATACTCTGCTATCGACCAGAACCGAACCATGAATACACTTGAATCAACGCCGCACATCGACTGGGATGTTTTCGAACGCAACCTTCCAGCTGCGCCAGCAGCGCTGCGCGCACTCGGCAAAGCCGTGGACGACAGTGGACTCGACAAGTGCCTGACCGAACTGATCAAGCTGCGCGTCTCGCAGATCAACGGTTGCGCCTATTGCATCCAGTACCACTTGAATCAGGCGCGTCATCTGGGCGTGCCAGAGAATCAGTTGGACTTGGTGTCCGCCTGGCGCGATGCCGGGATTTTCACGGCGCACGAGTGCGCGGCCCTGGCCTGGGCTGAGGTACTGACGGGAATGGCAAAAGCGCATGTTCCAGATTCAACTTACGACGCTTTGAAACTCCTGTTCCAGGAAGCAGAAATCGCTGCCCTAACTACTGCAATAGCGACCATCAACGCTTGGAACCGCATCGCCGGCGCGCTGCGCTTCACCCCACCGATTCCTAGGAGAGCACGCCCGGACGGGAGCGCGACATGACGACTTCGACCCCTGACATTCAGATGGTCGAAGATGCAGCGCATGTGCGACGGTGCTATCCCTTGATGGCGCAATTGCGCCCACATCTGACCTCGGAGGATGAATTCGTCAGCCGATGGAGACGACAGATCCTGGATGGCTATCGATTGCTGGCTCTGCACGCGGGACCAAACATCATGGCGTTGGCAGGCTATCGGATTCAGGAGAATCTGGTGCATGGCCGTTTCTTGTATGTAGACGATCTGGTGACCGATGCCAGCTTGCGTGGCGCTGGTCACGGTGCCGCGCTGATCGCAAGCCTGAAGCAAGACGCGCTTGCGTTGTGCTGCTCCAAGCTGGTGTTGGACACTCCGTTGTCGAACGCGCTCGGCCATCGCTTCTACTTTCGCCATGGACTGCTCGCCACGGCGCTGCGCTTCAGTGTGCCGACCACCATCGAGACCCCTTCGATCGCGGATTGACGATGAATACCATGTTGCATGTTTCAGCAAGCCCGCGGCACATGGATTCGCACAGCAGGAAAGCAGCCGTCGCGGCGATTGCGGAGTTACAGGAACATCGCCCGGCTTGGCAGGTGATCGAACGCGATCTTGCACTTGAACCCCTGCCACACCCCGATGCTGCGTTTGTTCAGGCGAGTCTGATGCCCGACGCGCTGCGCAATGCAGCACAGCGTGCGGTGCTGCGCCAATCCGAGCAGTTGATTGCCGAACTGGCCAGCGCCGATGCGATCGTGCTTTCCACGCCGATGCACAACTTCACGCTCCCATCGGTGCTGAAAGCATGGGTCGATCACGTTGTTCGCCCCCGGCGAACCTTTCGGCTGGATGCCAGAGGGAAAACGGGCCTGCTGCATGACCGGCCGGTGCGCGTGGTGCTGGCATGTGGGGGTAGTCTGGTTGTCGCGCCCGGGGGACAGGTCGACTTCGCCATACCATACTTGCGCTATGTGTTTGCGGTGATCGGCTTGCGCGATTTCAAGGCGATTGCGCTGGAAACTGCAATCGACGTGAAGGAGTTCGTCCGCCGCCAACGGTCCCACCCAACTGGTTGGATATCGATCATCGCTCTGACCAGGGCGCATGCATTCGGCCGCAGAACGGTTCATAGCGGCGTATTGATCCATGCGGATCGCATGGGCCCGCGGTACGCAGCCCACACTTCGGCACGCGCCAAAGCGTGGCGAAGCGTGCACAGCGACGATGACGGCATCGCCACTTGATGCCAATGCCATGTCGCACGCCTTCGCAGCACCCACTGATCGCCGCACCATCCTGTTCATTCTCTGCCTGGCCGTGCTCATCGCGCAGGTCGATACCTCGGTGGTCAATCTCGCGGTACACGCCATCGGCGTTGGCCTGCACGCGCCACTGCCAGCGCTGCAATGGGTGGTGGACGGCTACAACCTGAGCTATGCCGCGCTGCTGATGACCGGCGGCACCCTGGCCGATCTGCTCGGGCGCCGCCGCGTGCTGCAGGCGGGCGCGGCGGTGTTCGTGCTCGGCTCGCTGCTCGCCGGGCTTGCCCCCAATGTCGCCGCGCTGATTGCCGCGCGCGTCCTGGCGGGGATCGGCGCGGCCCTGCTGCTACCCGCCAGCCTGGCGCTGATCCGCGTCATCTGGGCCGATCCGCACGAGCGCGCTCACGCCATCGGCGTGTGGGCCGGCACCAACGGCGCGGCGCTGGCCATCGGCCCGACGCTGGGCGGTTGGCTGATCCAGACGGCGGGCTGGCGCAGCGTGTTTTTGCTCATCGTGCCCATCGGCGTGGCAGTGTGGCTGTGGGTGCCGCACGCCATCCCCGAATCGCGCGATGTGCGGGGGCGGGGCGTCGATCTGCCGGGCCAGTTGTTCGGCGGCCTGTTCCTGGCCGCGCTGGCAGTGGCCGCCATCGCACATCGTCTGCTGTGGCCCGCCGCAGGTGTGGCGCTGCTCGCCGCGCTGTTATTCGTGCGGGCCGAGCGGCGGGCGGGCACAGGGGCCATGATCCCCTTGCCACTGCTGCGCAACGCCCGGCTGGCGGTGGCCAATGGCGTCGCGATGGCGATGACCTTCGGCATGTACGGCGTGCTGTTCCTGCTGCCGCTGAACTGGCTGCGCGGTGGCGTGCTCGACGCCACCGGCGCGGGCCTGGCGCTGCTGCCGATGTCGCTGGCCTTCGTTGCCCTGTCGCACCGCTCCGGGCCGTGGAGCGTGCGCTTTGGCGCGCGCCGTCTGATGGCGGGCGGCATGACGCTGATCGCCGCGGGCATCGCCGTGCTAGCAACGACGCAAGCCGGCAGCCCCCTGTGGCGCGCCGAACCGGGCTTGTTCCTGACGGGCATCGGCATGGCGCTCAACACCGGGCCCGTTCTGGCCACCGCCGTCTCCGCCGTGGAACCGGCGCGCGCCGGCACCGCTTCGGCCATGGTCAACACCGCGCGCATGATCGGCGCCACGCTGGGGGTGGGCGTGCTGGGCAGCGTGTTCGCTTCCGGCGGCGGGGCCGGCGCCGGATTCCGCGCGGCGATGGTGCTGGCTGCGGGCGTTGTGGTGCTTGGGGCGGCGCTCGCCGTAGTCGGCTTGCGGTAGTGCCCTGGCTGGCTCTCCCTTCCTGAATTCCATGCGTGTCCGCAACCGGTACAGCGGCACTCTTGTTCGATGCGCTGCGCCCCATGATCAGAGCCAGCGCAACACCATCAGGTCCCACATTCTTCAAACCGCCGCCCCTCATCGCTGTGGATACGGCGGCAGGATCATCGTCCGGTTCACCAGCACATTGAAGGCATAGCCCGGCCGGATGGTCAAGGTCGGCTGGATGCTCAGGTTCTTGTTCAACAGGAGGAGTGGCTCCGCAAATCTGAACGGTGCGATCAGTGCAAACTCCGAGCATGAAGCTGGGCCGAGAGCGGTCTGGCGAGAAGGAGTTGTGGATGTTGAAGAAATCCGCGCGACGCACCCGCCGCACCCACACGCCCACGTTCAAGGCCCAGGTGACCGTCGCCGCGTTGCGTGAAGACAAGACCCTGGCCGAGTTGGCCCAGCAGTTCGAGGGGCATCCCACCCAGACCGTCGAGTGGAAGCACCCGTTGCTCAACCATGCCGCCGATGCCTTTGGCGGGGCGCCGACCGTCGCGCCAGTGGATCTGGCGCCGTTGCATGCCAAGATCGGTCAGCTCACACTGGAGCATGATTTTTGAGAGGGGGCGCTCACCAAGGCGGGATTGCTGAGCGCAAGACGATGATCGACCGAGACCACAAACTCAGCATCACGCGTCAGGCCCAACTGCTGGGCATGAGCCGCGGTGCGGTGGACGCCCCCCCCAGCCCACGAGCCCAGCCGACTTGGCCCTGATGCGCCAGATCGACGAACGGCATCTGCAGCATCCCTTCGTGGGCGCGCGCATGCTGCGTCGGCAGGTGGCCCAAGAGGGGTGGCAGGTGGGCCGGCGTCACGTCGGCACACGCATGCGGCGCATGGGCATCGCGGCCCTGGCTCCGCAGCCTAGCCCCAGCAAAAAAGCGCCCGGCCACAAGATCGACCCCTACCTGCTGCGCCGACTGACGATTGCGCGCTCCAATCCGGTCTGGGCGCTCGAGACGACCGACATAGTGATGGCAAGGGGTGCAGTACGAGCGGGTGTATCTCAAGGCCTACGGCAGCGTGAGCGCCCCGCGGGCCGACGTTGCCGAGTCATGACTGGGTACAACGGCAGCCGGGAGCATTCACGCTTGCAGGATGTCACGCCAGATGCGCAGGACTTTGCCAGCCTGCCGACCGAAAAACAGGCCGCATAAGATGGAAGTCCCCGGTGCGCCCCGAGTTATCCACCGCGGCTTGCGTTCGTCGCAAGCGCCGCCGCCGTGGACAACTCTGCATCGTTTGCAACCGCCCGCTGCCCACTGATCGTTCGGGAATCGCTGTTCAGACGAACGGAGCCACTTCTTTAGCCTCATGCGGTGTGCGTTGGCACAAAAAAAGGGAGCGCCATTGCAGCGCTCCCTTTTTGCTGATCCCTGATTTTAACCGTGCCTGCGCTTGCCCTTGGTGTTGTGTGACAGCCAGGCAACAAAGCCGCTAAACGCGCCGGTGCTGATGACCGCGACGGCGCACATCACATAAATCCCAGTCGTGATCGACATGGTGGTTCCTTAAAGGTTGGTTCCATTGTAGTGTGATGATTGTGTCATGCAAACGCCTATCCTGAGTCATCCTCATCGTCTTCGTTAAACGACAAGGACAGCAGGAGCCAGGAGAACGCCTGCAACACGATCCAGACAGGGAACGCTGCGACGAGGCCTGTGCATTGCCACCTGCAGTTCGCATCGAACTGGAAATTCGGATACACAAAAAATGCACGCCGCCCGAAGGTAAAGCGTGCGCCGGATGATGGCCCTCGTGCGCGGGGACTGCAGGGATCAGGTGAGTTCCAGGCGGCGCTCAGAGCGTTCGACGCGCTCAACCAGATGACCGAGCCGCTGACCCAGCTCGGCTCACGCTGGCGATGGCCACCTCAATGCGACCGAGACGTTGCGTGTGCTCGTCAATCTTGCGTTCAATCCGATCCTGTCCAGCCTGGAATCGCTTGAGGTTTTCCAGAATCAGATTCTCAACATTTTCATTCACGGCTTCCTTCTTCTGCCGCTTCGGCGGCTGTTGATCAACCGTGGCTGAGGCGTCGCCGCATCGTGCGGCGCGCATCGTCATGGAGCCAGAACTACCCCCCGGCTGGATCGCGCTCGCCAAAAATGATTGTAGATCACCATTGCAGCGCATAGAACACCCCCATCCCGAGCGCTGATGGGTGGTTTACTGTTTCGAGAACGTGCGCTGATCGCTTGGTTGAGTGGTTTAGTGTGTATAATACACACCATGAACAGTGCCGACCTGATCAAACAGCTTCTGGCCGAGGGTTGGGTGTTGCGGGCGGCCAAGGGGTCGCACCACATCTACACCCACCCAGACAAGCCTAGCCACCTCAGCGTGCCGCACCCCAAGAAGGATCTTGGGGTGGGCTTGTGCCACAAGCTGATGAAGCAGGCGGGACTGAAACCGAGGAGTGCACCATGAACTATCCCATTGCGATTGAGCCCGGCGATGACGGCCATGCCTATGGCGTGGTGGTTCCGGACCTGCCGGGATGTTTTTCTGCAGGCGATACGCTCGATGAGGCCATGACCAACGCCCATGAAGCCATTGAGTTGTGGCTGGAAACCGTGTTGGATGACAACGGCGCGATTCCGACACCGTCTTCTGTGGCCGCGCTGCAAACGCGCCCGGAGTTTGCCGGGTGGGTTTGGGCGGTAGTGCCGGTGGATCTGGCAAGATTATCCGATCGTGCAGAGCGCATCAACATCACGCTGCCAGCGCGGGTGCTGCGCCGCATCGATGCCGCGGCACGCGCTGCCGGGGAGTCGCGCTCGGGCTATCTGGCACGCTGCGCTGTGATGGGTGCGCAGCACTGAGCACGGTCATGCGTGTCTGCGCACGCACGCCTTCCAGAGAAGGAGAACAGCATGTTCACCCCGCACTCCGCAGTACGTTGTCATCCGCATGGATCACCAGGCGTGGCGGGCTGGCTATGCCGCGGGCCTAGACGGTCGTGCTGACACCAGCCTACCCAAGCTGGATGATCTGGCAGGCCTGCGGCTCGGGCCATATCGAGGGGTGTTGACGCCGACCGAAAACTGACCATCTGAAGGCGGAGGGGAGGTGCGGACGAAAACTTGGACTACTTTGGAGGTAGTTCATGTATCCATACGAAGATCGAGTTCGAGCAGTGCGGCTGTACATCAAGCTGGGCAAACGAGTCGCGGCGACCATTTGCCAGTTGGGTTACCTCACAAAGAACTCGCTCAAGAGCTGGCATCAGGAGCACGAGCAGCGCCTCGACTTGCACACGGGCTACGCTCGCGCGCCGAAGTATTCGCAAGCGCAGAAGGAACTTGCCGTCGAGCATTACCTGGAGCACGGCCGATACGTCTCAGCGACGATCAAGGCCCTGGGCTATCCATCGAGGACACTGCTTTCGGCCTGGGTCCAAGAGCAGCATCCAGAGGCGCGCGTGCGGGTCACTGGCCCTTTCGGATCCTTCAGGCCCAGCGCCAGCCCGACGTCTTCGGCGCAAAGCCACACGCCGTCCTGTTCAAGGGTGGCGCGGATGGGTTGACGCTTGTACTGGAGTCCAATGGTGCGGTCTGGCATGGCAAGTCTCTCCTGGGGTTCATGGAGCCCACAAGTTAGGCCACGCGCTGGCCGCGCCGCGCACAAATGGCGCAGCCATTCACCACTAATTCATCGCTTGAAAGAGCCACCGGCACGGCGCCTCAGCGCTGTGCCTGTCTTCGAGTGCGTCAGGTGGCACTCTTCACCGCCACGGATAAGGCCCCGGGTCCCGCCGTGGCCCCGGTGTACCGGGGGACGCTCCTGCTTCAGGAGTCTCGAGTTCAGCACCAACTTGCGTCTCAGTTGGCACTGCCCTGACCTCACGGCACAGGGTCGCTCTCCCGCAGGAGAGACCGGGGCGTATCTCACCGCCCATTCGGACCCCGCTTGCTCGGGAGGGTCAGCCGAAACTCCTGGAATAACCGCCCTCAGGCGGCCTGCCTCTCACTCGCAAGTGAGAAGGCTCGTGCATGTCCACTTGCCCGGCATCGAGGCGGGGTAGCAACGGCATGCACGGGGGCGGCGAGTCCCCGACGTTGATCTTGCCAAGCAAGGCATCAGCCGTCTTCTTGCCCATCATGGGGCGATGAATCTTCCGCTCAGGGGAAGCATAGGGTGTCTTAATCGGCCGGAGAGGCGCGAATTTGCTGGGGTTTTGAAGCACTCAGGGTTGCTGAGTGTTTTGTGCGCAGGGTTTCAAAAAAAACCGCCTGGGCGGTTGACCTGCTGCGATGGAGGCACATGGCCTGCATGAATCTGCTGGATTCCGCTGGTGCGGTATGGAAAAGCAGACCGTCTGGTGACGGATATTCAGGATGCTACTGATCGAGCAGGCGATGCAGTGGGTTGAATCGTGGCTGTTTCGCTTGCGCTTTTGATCGCGCATGCCAGGATCGAAGGGAAACAATGCTCACTTCGGATGAGTGCTGAGGTCTTCCCTGGTTTTGCACCCATTCCGCCCAAAAAAGCGCCGCAACTTGCCTGGACTTCTCTTGCTTTCCGTGGTCCCCAGTGAAAACAAGAAGCCGATAACTTATGTCTATCCAGATTAGTTTTTCTATTACAGAGGACGATCCTGATTTGCATCCGCTTTATCAGCATCTGATGAGCTTGCCAGATGGACAAGGCAAGCAGCATCGGGCTCGGGCCGCAAGACATGCGCTTGTCACGGGCATTCGTGCGTTGTACAGCGAGGCCAACTTTGCCGTGCCTGTCGCCCGGAGCCAGGCGGCGGCCCCACTGACGCCGACGCAGGATGCCGCACAGACTGGTGAAGTGCCGCACGCAGCAGCCGCGCACCTCAACGACTTCCTATCCAGTGCGGGCGAAGACGCCTTTGCTGGTCTTTGACTTTCAACCCGGAGCAATCCTCAATGACAGTACAACGCTTCAACATGGGCCTCGACGTGGGCTACGGCAACACCAAGGCCGTCTGGTCGGCCAACAACGGGCCGGAGCACAACGTCATCATTCCTTCGGTGGCCCACGAGATCACCGATCTGGGGTACTACCAGGCGATGTCCAGTGCGGGGCAGATGGATAACGTCCTGGTCGATGTGGACGGCACTTCTTTTGCGGTCGGGCCATCGACCTGTATCTACGGCCGGACCTTGCTCGACGACTACGTTCACAGCAAGCAATACCGCGCCTTGATCGCCGGCGCTTTGCACATGGCCTTCAAGGAACTGGGGGTGATGCTCGAGCGTGTCGATGCCCTGGCTGTCGGCCTGCCAGTGTACTCCTTCGGCAAGTTGCGCGAATCACTCACCCAGGAGATGCGCAAGCCTTTTCTGGTGCCGGTGCCGTTGAGCCTGCGCGCCGCGTTCGGCCGCGAGGCGGCGCTGGTGGTGGTCAAGACGGTGCGTGTCATGCCGCAGCCTTTCGGCGCGATGACCGATTGGCGTTCGCGCCTGACCGCGCCGCCGGCTGACACGGAAGTGGTGATCGTGGCCGATCCGGGCTACAAGACCTTCGACTGGTTCGCCATGCGCGGCCATGTGACCGTGCCCGACCTCTCCGGCGCCTTTGACGGCGGGGTGAGTGAGTTGCTCCGGGCGGTTTCGTCCGACGTGATTCGCAGGCATCCAAATGCGCCTCTGGACTTGCAGACCATCGAGGACGGGCTGGAGCGGGGCAAGTTGTCGTTCGTGGGGGTGGGTGTCATCGACTTCTCCGAGTACCAACAGACCATGCGGCACGGTGCCCTGCAGGTAGTGCGGCGCATGGCTGACCTGTTGCAACGCCAACAAAACAAGGCCCGCGTGGATCACCTGATCCTGGCCGGGGGCGGCGCGGCCTATTTCGAGGAGGCGATGCGCGCGACGTTCGCCGGCGTGAACTTCTCCGTGCTGCCGCGTCCTGTGCTGGCGAATGCGCGCGGGTTTTGGCAGGTGGCGCTGCGCATGGGGTAGGGGTCGTGAGTATCGTCAGGATTCAGGACTTCACGGGCCCGGGGCCACAGCTCGCGGTGCCAGGTGGCAGCAATGCATCGCCTGCGACTGGCGCAACATCCGGGCTGGCCTCCATCCAGGCGTCGAACGCCGTGAGATCACCACGGCTACGCCGCTGCGCGAAATAAGCGCTCGTCTTGAGCGCTGACACCTTTTCGGCAATGGCCGTCACAAAAAACTGATTCATCGAGACATGCTCATCGAGCGCCACTTTCTTGGCGTACTCCATGAGCGAATCGGGCACACGCAAGGCATAGTTGGCCATCAGAATCTCTCCAGTTGAAGGGCTTGTAAAAAGGCTCCGGGCGTGAGGACCGGAAGGCCAAACCGATGGGCGGGCACGAAATCGCGGCCATTGAGTGTGACCAGCGCATCGGCCCGGCCATTGAGCGCGGTTTCCAACACCATCTCATCGGCGGCATCGCGCAGCTGTGGCCGCCAGAGGAAGAACAACTCCACAGGCTCGGCCAGCAGACAGAAGGCGTCCAGGAAGGCCTCCACCATGGGTGCCGTCCTGTGACTCGCAGCGAGCTGTTCCGGGCGCGAGAGCACGGCTTCATATTCAAGCACCAGGGGCACCGATGCCAGCGCCAACAGTTGGCCTTCGCGCATCGCGCGTAGTACAGCGAACGATGCCCCAAGGCGACTGCTTGACGCAGCGACCAAGACATTGGTATCGAGCACAACGCGCAGTTTCATACTGCCGATGATATAACAAGCTAAATCTGCATACTCCAAAGGCCCAAAAAATGCGGGGCCCATCTAATGAGAATCAACTGGGCAGGCATCATGGACTTCTCCGGACACCAGAGCAACGTCGGCGCTGCACAGGCGATGAGGCTCGTGAGCCTTGCGTCGCGCATATCCCGTGCGATGCTGGATTCACCAACCGCAAGGAATCTCATGAATCCAGAACCGACCACCATCTCCCACGCTTGCGATGCGAGCACCATTGGCGACCTGCTCGCTGCATCCATCGTCGCGCTGCAGGCCGCCATTCAAACCGACTTGCCGCCGATGACGACACTGCTGCCGTTGCCCGGCGCGACCAGGGATCTGCCGCAAGGCGTGCGGCGCGACCTGCACGCGGCGGAGTCCCTTTATGGGATCCACTTCGGGCCGATGCGCGTCGTGACGCAACGCCCAGAGGCCGCCGACACGCGAACGCTCGTCATCCCGCAGGGCGATGGGCACAAGATCATCGTTCTGTGCGTGTCTGGTTCGGCAGCTGTCTATGCGCCAATCGGGCGCCAGGCTGCCCTGGATCGCGTCATCCCTGTGGTGGCAGGCGCAATGTTGGATGCGTGGGCTGTGTGTCTACGGCGGTTGCCGAATGCCCGGCTGCTTGCGCCTGATCAGTGCGGGGTCCTGTTGCTGCGACCTTGCATCGCATGCATCCCACAAGAACACCTCAACAAGTCAAAGGACATCGCATCATGACGCAAGAACTATTTCACGAACACGCCCATTATCGCCGCGACGACGATGGCCCGGTAGACGACGAACACGCCTGGGACACCTACTTGAACAACGCGCCGATCGGGCGACATTTTCCGATCGAGTTCCCATCGGGAACCGTGGTCGATCAGCCGATCTTTCGATGCGTCAACTGCCAGCGCGCGTTGCCGGACGTGCTGGGCCGCGTGCGCAAGACGGCGCCAGCTGCGGTGATCGAGGCGGCTGGCCTGTGCCCGGATTGCAATGACGTGACGGGCTGCGACGTGCGCATCCGGTCCGACGGGCGGATCGAAGAGCTTCATGGGCATGGGATCGCGACCTACGCCGCGTCGGTTCGCGTGCCGCTGCGGGTCTTGCGCTCCTCGATCGGCGTGGCATCCTGTGCCGATGGAGGTGCTTGATGTATGCGATTCGAGAGTTTGGCAATCCCGTAACCCGCGAGCTGATCGATCTGGCGGCTGAATACGGGCTCGCCCCGGAGTTCACCAGGGATGCCCATGCGCGCGGCGGCGGTGGGCGCTGCGCGAGGTTCCGGTTCGCGAGCCGAGCCGAGATGTTTCGGTTCCGTGGGTTCCTGATCGAGCGCGGTTTCCAGGCGACGCTGCGCATGGAAGATGACGGCGAGCGATATCGCCTTGTGTGCTGCGCAGCGGTTGCTGCGTAGTCTGATGCCGATGGCTGCCTACCCCGACCAATCCTCCGGGCCGAAGGGTTGTAAGTTCATGCAAGTTGTTGTTTTTGTTCATACACAATCGCTAGATGACCAACGCGAATC
>JAJZDV010000038.1:23212-24355 GCA_021846025.1 Pseudomonadota bacterium | reverse complement strand
TTCAGCCGCGCCGAGTGAAAACCGGTGTCCTCGCCCTGCACGTAGGGTGACGAGGCCGAGAGCGCGATGAAATGCGGAATGAAGCGCGAGACGCAATGCAGGGTGTAGAGGGCGGTGTCGGCGTCCGGGCAGCCGAGGTGCACATGCTGGCCGAACACGGTGAACTGCTTGCTGAGGTAGCCGTACAGCTCGGAGAGTTGCAGGAAGCGCGGCTTGTCGAAAATGCGCTGCTGCGCCCAGTGCTGGAACGGATGGGTGCCCCCGCCCGCCAGGCCCACGTCCAGCTTGTTCGCCGCCTCCACCAGGGCGGCCTGGATTTCGCCGAGTTGCGCCAGCGCGTCGTCATAGCCGGTGCAGATGCCGGTGGAGAGTTCGATCATGCTCTCGGTCATCTCCGGCGTCACCAGTCCGGGCAGCTTGCGGCCTTCCAGCAGGCGCAGCAGGTCGGGCGCGCAGGGCATGAGGTCGTAGTTGTGGCGGCTGACGATCTGCAACTCCAGCTCGATGCCGATGCTCCATGCCGCCGATTGCGAAAACGGGCCCAGGCTCATGCCGATCCTTGTGGTTTCTTGCGCACGGCGGCAATGTCACCCGAGCGCCCCAGCGCCCAGCGCGCCAGCAGGGTGCCGGCCAGTTCCAGCACGACGATGGCGGCGAAGGCCGCAGCAATCAGGGCGTGTGGAAACTGCGGCACGGCTTGCGCCAGATCGAGCAGCAGCACGAAGCTCACACCGGCGGCCGGATTCAGCGCCAGCCCCAGCGCGGCGGATTGCCGCCAGCTCAGGCCCGAGGGCTTGCCCAGCGCCAGGGGCACGGCCAGCTTGGCCAGCGCACGCACGCCGGCCAGCGCCAGCCCCATGGCCATGCCACTGGCCAGTGCCGCCCAGTTCAGGCTCAGGCCGAGAATGAGGAACAGCAGCACCACCAGCACGCCGCCGGCCGTGCCGAAGTGGCGCGGCCAGACCCGTGGGCGCTGGCTGCGGGCGCGCAGCAGCAACCCGGCCAGCAGCGGCGTGAGCAGGGTGGACCAATGCAGCATGCGGGTGATGGACAGCACCAGCAGGATCAGCCCCACCAGCAGCAGCGCGGCGCCCTCGTCGGCGAAGTCGAAATGGCGCTCCACCCAGTTCACTGCCCAGGCCA
>JAJZDV010000038.1:0-23112 GCA_021846025.1 Pseudomonadota bacterium | reverse complement strand
TCGGCATGCAACGCCGGCAGGGGCAGGAGGTGGAATGCGGGCATCGGTCGCGGAGCTCGTGAGTGGTGCAGACAACAGCTTGCAGGGTGGGCGCGGGCAGGAACGTGACTTGCGTTGATGGCGGGGTGACGGAACGATCCGGTGATCGGTTCGAGGCCGGATCGCGGCAACCTGCATGCCTTCGGGCCGCCTGCGGCGGCGTCCATCATGGAACGATTATAGGAAGCCGCCAGGCCGCATCCATCCATCACGGGAACAGTGAAGAACCGTCTAAAACATTGCTTGATAGCGAGAGCGATCACTCACAAATCCTGTTTTTCGACGTTTGTCAAGCGATGGTGCGAGACCCTGACTTCCTACAATGCGGCCATGTCCTACATCCACCTGCGTGCCCACACCGAGTTCTCCATCGTCGACGGCAGTTTGCGGGTCGACGCCGCCGTTGCTGCGGCCCGCGCTGACGGCCAGGGGGCACTGGCCATCACCGATCTGAGCAACCTGTTCGCCACCGTGCGCTTTTATTCCGAGGCCCGCAGTGCTGGTGTCAAGCCCATCATCGGTTGCGATGTTCGCGTGGCTCCGAGCGAGCCATCGCCCCAGGCGCCCAACACCGGTCTGCTGCTCCTGGCCACGAACCGGCAGGGGTATCTCAGCCTTTGCGCCCTGCTCAGTCGCGCCTGGCTCGAGGGTCAGCGCAACGGCCAGGCGGAAATTCAGTGGGCCTGGCTGGAGCGCGAGGGTCTGAACGCCGGGCTCATCGCCTTGTGCGGGGCACGCCAGGGCGCCATCGGCCAGGCGCTGCTGGCGGGTGACGGCGCGCGCGCGCGCCTGCTGGCCCAGCAGCATGCCACGGTTTTTGCGGACCGTTTTTATCTGGAACTGCAGCGCAGCGGCCATGCGGAGTGCGCGCGGCATGTGGCTGCCACGGTGCGACTGGCTGCCGACCTCGGCCTGCCGGTGGTGGCGACGCATCCGGTGCAATTTCTCCAGGCCACTGATTTCGAGGCGCACGAGGCGCGGGTGTGCATCGCCGAGGGCGAAACCCTGGGCAACCCGAGGCGGCAGCGGCATTTCACCGCTGACCAATATTTCAAGACCCAGGCGCAGATGCAGACGCTGTTCGCCGACATTCCCTCCGCGCTCGCGAACGCGGTGGAAATCGGCAAGCGCTGCAACCTCAGCCTCACGCTGGGCAAGCCGCAACTGCCCGACTTTCCCACGCCGCACGGCATGCCCATGGCGGCGTATTTCCGGGCGCAGTCCTTCGAAGGAATGGAGCGGCGCCTGCTGCAGCTCTACCCCGATGCGCCGACGCGTGAGGCCCAGCGCGTGCGCTATGTGCAGCGGCTCGAATTCGAGCTCGGCACCATCGCCAAGATGGGTTTCGAGGGCTACTTCCTCATCGTCGCCGACTTCATCAACTGGGCCAAGGACAACGGCTGTCCGGTGGGGCCGGGGCGGGGTTCCGGGGCGGGCTCGCTGGTGGCCTACAGCCTGCGCATCACCGACCTCGACCCACTGGCCTACAACCTCTTGTTCGAGCGCTTCCTCAACCCGGAGCGGGTGTCGATGCCCGACTTCGACATCGACTTCTGCCAGGAAAACCGCGACCGCGTGATCGACTACGTCAAGCAGAAATTCGGCGCGGGCGCGGTGTCGCAGATCGCCACCTTCGGCACCCTGGCGGCGCGCGCCGCGCTGCGCGACGTGGGCCGGGTGCAGGAGCTGGGCTACAACTTCTGCGACGCGCTGGCCAAGCTCATTCCCAACAAGCCGGGGCAGCACATCACCATCGCCCAGGCCATCGAGGTCGAGCCGCAGCTCAAGGAGCGCATGGAGCAGGAGGACGAGGTGCGCCACCTGCTGACCCTGGCGCAGCAGCTCGAAGGGCTGCCGCGCAACGTGGGCATGCACGCCGGGGGCGTGCTCATCGCGTCGGGCAAGCTCACCGATTTCTGCCCGCTCTACGCCCAGCCCGGCAGCACGGACGCGGTGTCGCAGTTCGACAAGGACGACGTCGAGGCCATCGGCCTGGTCAAGTTCGACTTCCTCGGCCTGGCCACGCTCACCATCCTGGAGTTGGCGGCGCAGCACATCCGCCGCAACCACCCGGAGCGCGCCGATTTCAAGCTGGAGGACATTCCGCTCGACGATCCCGCCACCTACAAGCTCATGGCGCGCGGCGACACGGTGGCGGTGTTCCAGCTCGAATCGCGCGGCATGCAGGGCATGCTGCGCGAGGCCAGGCCGGACCGCTTCGAGGACATCATCGCGCTCGTGGCCTTGTACCGGCCGGGGCCGATGGACCTGATTCCCAGCTTCTGCCACCGCAAGGACGGCACCGAGCCCATCGCCTACCCGGACCCGCGCATGGCCAGCGTGCTGGAGGAGACCTACGGCATCATGGTCTACCAGGAGCAGGTGATGCAGGTGGCGCAGGTCATCGGCGGCTACTCGCTCGGCGGCGCCGACCTGCTGCGCCGCGCCATGGGCAAGAAGAAGCCCGAGGAGATGGCCAAGCACCGCGGCATCTTCGCCGAGGGCGCGGCGAAGAACGGCATTGCCGGCGACAAGGCCAACGAGATCTTCGACTTGATGGAGAAGTTCGCCGGCTACGGCTTCAACAAGTCGCACGCCGCCGCCTACGCACTGCTCGCGGTGCAGACCGCCTGGCTGAAAGCGCATGACCCGGCCGAATTCATGGCCGCCAACATGAGCATCGCGCTGGACGACACCGACAAGCTCAAGGTGCTGGTGGACGACGCCCGCAACCTGGGCCTCAAGCTCTTGCCGCCCGACATCAATCTCGGCGGCTGGCGCTTCGACCCGGTGGACGCCCACACCATCCGCTACGCGCTCGGCGCCATCAAGGGCACGGGGCGCGCGGCCATCGAAGGCATCGTCGAGGCGCGCGGTGACAAACCCTTCGCGTCGCTGATGGATTTTGCCGCGCGCGTGGACCGCACCCGCATCAACCGGCGCGTGCTCGAAGCGCTGATTCGCGCCGGTGCCTTCGACACCATCGACCCCAATCGTGCCACCCTCCTGGCGGCCGTGGGCATGGCGCTGGAGCACGCCGCGCAGTGCGCCGAGCATGCCACCCAAAGCGGATTGTTCGACAGCCTGTTCGACGAACCCGGCGCTGCCGCGGCCGGGGCCCCTGCGCCCGAACCCCAGCCACCCTGGGATCTGCGCAAACGCCTGTCCGAGGAAAAGCTGGCCATCGGCTTCGTCCTCAGCGGCCATCTGTTCGACGCCCACGCTGACGAGGTGCGGCGCTTCGCCCCGCGTCCGCTGGCCGAGCTGGCCGAGGCGCGCGAGCCGCAGATCGTCGCCGGCATCGTCGCTGCCGTGCGCGTGGTGCAGGGCCAGCGCGGACGGATGGCCATCGTCACGCTGGAAGACCGCTCCGGCATGCTGGAAACCGTGGTCAACGAGCGCCTGCTCGACACCGTGCGCACGTTACTGCGGGACGACGAACTGCTGGTGCTGCAGGGCCGCGCCCAGAACGACCGCTTCAGCGGCGGCCTGCGCTTCAACGTCGACGCCGTCTGGACCCTGGAGCAGACCCGTGCCCGCCTGGGCCGGCGCATCCGCATGCGGGTCAACGGGCAGGCCGATGCCGGCCCGCTGATCGATCTGGCGCGCACCCATGCCGCCGGCGACGAAGGCGGCCTGCCGCTCGACGTCGAAGTCGAGCGCGGTGGCGCCGAGGCCACCCTGCGCATCGACCGCTGGCGTCTGCGCCCCGGCGACGACGTGCTCGCCGCGCTGCGCGAGCTGGCGCTCGGTGGCAGGGTGCAGGTGGTGTATGACGGCAGCGATTCCGCCGCTGCCCAGCGCCTGCAGCACTGAGTCCTTGCGGCTCGGAACCGGCGCATCGCGCAGCCCGTGCCGGGTCAGGGTGAGTCCACCCCGGCTGGATCGGACAGGATGTTGTTCGCGCCTTGCCCACCGCAAAGCCGCGAACCCGAGGGGGATGGCGTTCAGCCCGCGTCGCGCGGGCCGGCCTTGATTTCCATCGGCGTGTACCAGCGGCCGCTGCCGTCCGCCGGGAAGCGGCCGACGCGCTGGACGGCGCGCAGCACGGCCTGATCCCAACTCGGCACACCGCTGGAGCGTTCGAGTTTTGCCCCCAGAACCTCGCCCGAGTTCGGGTCGAGCGTGACGGTGATGATCACTTTCGGATCGCCCTGAATCTGGTCGATCTGGGGATAAATCACGTTCTGCCGCACCAGCGTCGCCAGGCGCGCGGCGTAGGCGCCGGAGGGGCCGGACGTCACGGCAGCCGTGCCCGTGCTGCTGCTGGGGCCGTTGCCGGCCTGCGACATGAGGTTTTTCATGTAGTCCGAACGCGCCTGTTGCTGCAGTTTGGCGAGTTGCTGCTCGCGTTGTTGCTCGGCCTTGCGCAGTTGCTCCGCCTTTTTTTCGGCCTGCAGTTTTTCGGCCTGTTGCTGCGCCAGTTGTTGCGCCTTGAGCTCCCGCTGTTTGTTCTGCTCCGCGAGCTTGCGTTGTTCGGCGGCGTTTTCCTGGGCCAGACGCTGTTGCTGCAGCGCCAGTTTCTCGGCCGCCAGTTTTTCGGCCTGGCGCTGCTGCGCCAACTGCTGGGCGAGCAGGGCGGCCTGGCGCTTCTCGTCTTCCAGCTTGCGCTTGCGGGCCTTGTCCAGCGCGATCTCGGCGTTGTCCGGGGTGGGTTGCACCTTGGTCAATGGTGGTGCGGGCCGTGGTTGGGCCTGCGGCTGCGGTTTGGGCGTGGGCTGCGCCTGCTGGGGCTCGACCCTGGGCGGCCGTGGTGCCGCCAGATGCGCCGTGGGTGACCACAACTCGGCCTCGACGGCTTCGGGCGTGTGGCTTTTCCAGTGCACCCCCAGGGCAATGACGATGATGAGCAACAGGTGGATGAGGGCGGCGAACAACAACGCGCGGCCGATGCCCTTTTCCGGCGGGGGGCGCAGTTTGTCGGCCGGGGGGTTGTAGGTGTTCATGTCGGCGTATGGCCAGGCCTGCTCAGGCCCATGTGCCGGCGCTGCGGCGTGGAGCGGGCGGCATGCGGGAGAAACGGCGCGTCGGGCATCACGGTTGACGCGAGGCTTGTCCGGTTGCCTGCACCGCCAGGCCGACGCGCTGCACGCCGCCTTCCTTCAGGCGGTTGAGCACCTTGATGACGTCGTCGTACTTCACGTCCTTGTCGGCGGCGATCAGCACCGGCATGTCGGCCAGGGTGGAGCCGCTTTGTTGGGCGAGTTGCGTCACGGCCTGCTGCAACCCGGCCATGCTGGTGGGCTGCGGGTTCAGTCCCGTGGTGCCGGGCTTGGCCTTGGGGTCGCGCAGGCGCACGCTCAAGAGCTTGTCGGCCTTGATGTCCACCTCCACCACGGTGTCCGGCGGGCGCGTGGCCTGGCCCACGCTGGGCAGTTTCACCGCGCTCGGGGTGATGAGCGGCGCGGTGACCATGAAGATGATCAGCAGCACCAGCATCACGTCGATGTACGGCACGACGTTGATCTCGGCCAGAGCGCGCCGCCGGTGCCCGCTGCCGCGCTGGATCGACGCCATTCAATGCGCTCCCGTTGCAGCCGACATGGGTCGGGTCATCGGCCCGGCGTCCTGCGCCGGCGCGCCATGCGGGTGTGGTGCCACCTGACGTTGCAGGATGTTGGAGAACTCCTCGCTGAAGGACTCGAAGCGAATCGCCAGGCGGTCGATGTCGCGGGCGAAGAAGTTGTAGGCGATGACCGCCGGAATGGCGGCGAACAGGCCGATGGCCGTGGCCACCAGCGCCTCGGCGATGCCGGGTGCCACCGTGGCCAGCGTCACCTGCTGCAGATTCGACAGGCCGACGAAGGCGTGCATGATGCCCCAGACCGTGCCGAACAGGCCCACGTAGGGTGACACCGACGCCACCGAGGCGAGGAAGGACAGGTTGGACTCGATCACGTCCATCTCGCGCTGAAAGGCGGCGCGCATGGCGCGGCGCGAGCCGTCCACCAGGGTGGTGGAGTCGAGCCGGCGCTCGCGCAGCTTGAGGAATTCGCGCATCCCGGAGGCGAAGATGCGCTGCAGCGGGCTGCCCTGGCGGGCGCTGTTGATGGCCGCCTGGTAGAGGTCGTTCAAGCTGGTGCCGGACCAGAACTCCTGCTCGAAATCGTCGGTCTTGAGGCGGGCGCTCTTGATGGCGAAATATTTGCGGAAGATGACGGTCCAACTCGCCAGCGACACCGCCATGAGCAGCGCCAGGACGAACTGCACGACGGTACTGGCACCCAGTACCAGCGAGATGATGGAGAAGTTTTGGTCCATGCAAAGTCCAGGCTGAAAGGGGCGGGAAGCGCGGCGCTAGGCGTGCAGAGCCCGCAGACGGCGCCGGGTTCCCCGGAGTGCGGGCCGGCACCTGAAGGCCACTATTTTGCACCGCTGCACGTCAAGCCCGCGTGACGTTTTGTGTTGCAACCGTGCGCAGGCCGCTCGGCGGGCGATCCGCGATGGCTTGCAGCACCGCGGCCGGCAGCCGCCTCGGCTTGAAGCTGCCGGCTTGGACACAGGCGACGCGCACTTGCACGCGGGCCAGCAGCGTGGCAGCGGTGGTCGACGCATGGGACGCCGGCGCGCAGCGGCTCACGTCCTGCAACAATTCCAGACTGGCGCCACCCACCTCGACCACGGACACGCTGACGCTGAGTTCATCGTCCAGCCGCGCCGGCGCGAAGTAGCGCACCTGCGCACGGCTGACAACGAACAGCAGCGCGTCGCGTTCGGCCAGGCGTTGCTGATCCAGACCCAGGGAGCGCAGCCATTCGGTGCGCGCGCGCTCGCAGAACTTGAGGTAGTTGGCGTAATACACCACGCCGCCGGCGTCGGTGTCTTCCCAATACATGCGCACCGGCCAGGCGAAGGCGGACGCGGCGGCAGGTGCGGTGGGTGGAGTTGCGCTCATGCAGGGAGTCTATTGATTTTCCTGGCGCTGGCCGCGTCCGGGTTGTCCCGTGCCTGCAGGTCTGCCTGCAGATCCGCGCCTTCAGGTCTGCGATGCACGAGGGTGAGGTTGCCACGGCACGGCCGATGCCGGCTATGCTCGACTGTGCTGCAGCCCTGTCTTGCCGGCTGCGTCAGCATCCCATCTCCGTCCCTTCATCCCGCACATCGCGTTCAAGCACCATGTTCACAGGCCTCGTCACGGCTCTTGGCCGTCTTTCCGAAGTGATGCCGCTGCAAGCCGGCGAGGGCAGCGGGTTGCGTGTCACGGTGCAGGCGCCGGCCGTCTGGCTCCAGGGCGTGGGCCCGGGCGACAGCATCTGCGTGAGCGGCGCCTGCATGACCGTCGTGGAACTGGGCGCTGCGCACTTTGCCTTCGACATCTCCGCCGAGAGCCTGGCGCGCACCACCGGTCTCGACGCCGTGGGAGCCGAGGTCAACCTGGAGCCGTCGCTGACGCTGGCCACCAAGCTCGGTGGGCACCTGGTCACCGGCCATGTGGATGGCATCGGGCAGGTCGAACGCTTCGAGCCCGTGGGCGAATCCTGGCATCTGGCGCTGCGGGTGCCCCGTGAGCTCGCACGTTTTTTCGCCTACAAGGGTTCGATCACCGTCAATGGCGTGAGCCTGACGGTGAACCGCGTGGCCGACGCCAGCGACGCCTCGGCCAGCGTGCACATCAACCTCATTCCCCACACCCTGCAGCACACCAATCTGCACAGCCTCAGGCCCGGCAGCGCCGTGAACCTGGAGGTGGACCTGATCGCGCGGTATGTGGAACGCATGCTGCCGGGTTTGCCGTCCCCTGCGACCGGCCCGACGTGATCCCCGTTTCGCAGTCTCCAGCCCCCGAAACCAGGGTATCGGCGCGGCTCTAGGCGCCTACAGTTGTGGCTGGCGACGATGCCCCGGCACAGGCTGCGGGCGCGCCCGACAGGACTTCCAGTGGAGGTGAGGGATGCTGGGGCAATGCGTGGATGCTCACGCCTACAAAACCTTGTTGCGACGCGGACATGCTGCATCCGAGCGCTGGCTGGAGCTGGAGCCGGTGGCGATGCGCACCCGCTACAACCGCCTGCCTTTTCCCATGCAGCATCGGCTGGCCGATCACCCGCTGATGCAATGGCCCGCGCTCATGGCCTTGTGCCGGCGCATGCCGCCGCGCGAGGTGCGCTACCGTTTCGGCGACATTGCACCCGACGCCGATTTCGACAGGTCCTACAGCCCTCGCTACCGCGAGGGCCTGACGCTGGACGACGCGCTCGACAACCTGGAGGCGCGGCGTGCTTACGTCTGCCTCTACAACCCCGAACGCGACGCCGTCTACCGCCCCCTCCTGGAACAGTTGCTGGCCGAGTTCGCCGTAGCCACGCAGCCGCTGGACTCGCGCATCACCTGGTTCTCCACCGACGTGTTCATCTCGGCCCAGGGCGCGATCACTCCCTACCACATGGATCGCGAAATGAACGTTCTGCTGCAGGTGCGCGGCAGCAAAACGGCCGACCTCTGGGACCCTGCCGATCCCGTCATCCTGAGCGCGGCGCAGAAGGACCAACTGCTGGCCTACGTCGGGCGCAAGCCGCCGTGGCTGCCGGAGTTTGAACCCAAGGCCATGCGCTTTGACCTCACGCCAGGCTCGGGCGTGCACCACCCGTTCATCGCACCGCACCGGGTGCATACCGGACCGGAACTCTCCATCTCACTGGCGTTCACGTTTCGCACCCTCGTCTCCGACCGCCTGACCCTCGCTCACCAGTTCAACGGGAAGCTGCGCCAACGCGGCCTGCAGCCAGGCCCGGTGGGTCGCCATGCCGTGGTGGATGCCGCCAAGGCGGGTGTGCTGGGGCTGGCGCGCAAGACCCACGCTGGCCTGTGCCGCCTGCGCGGCCTCGACACCGGCGCCTCCCTGCCGGAGTAAGCAGACTTTGCCCGAGTCGGCAGACTTGCCCCCTGCCAGCCAGACTTGCTGCGGGGGGATGCTCGGGGTGACCCGCCGCAGCCCGCCGAATGGACGCTGCGGCCATAATCGCGCCTTTGTCGGGGTTGACCCGACGATCCTCCCGATTCCTTTGATGCCCCGGATTCCATCCGCTGCGTGCGTGCGCAGCGCCATTGCCCCCATGCCCTGCGAGCATGTCACGCCAATCCCAGTCTTGCTCGCCCCCTTGGCGGGCCTGAGGCGAAGCGGCCGCAGTGGGGGCGGCGTGCAACCGCCCTCACCGATGCGGCCTTGCCGTGCCTGGGGCTTGCTGTTGGCGCTGGCTGGCGGCCTGCATCTGCCGCTGGCGACGGCGGCCGACGCCGCGCAGCAGGCAGGCCACTCGGCTGTTGCCGCGACGGCCGCGGCGCCGATGCCCGAGGCTGCGCCTGCATCCACCCCTTCGACTCCCGCGCCAGCGGCTTCTGCCGCAGCCACCGCATCCGCCCCGGTGCGCGCCACCCGGGCGCGCTACGACGTTCGCATCGAAGCTCCCGATGCGCTGCGTGCCTTGCTGACGCAGTATCTCGATATCGAACGCTGGCGCTCGTTCACGGACATCACGCCGGAACAGTTGCGCGCCTTGACCGCCAAGGTGCCGAAACAAGCGACGGACTTGCTCGCTGCCGAAGGCTATTTCTCGCCGCAGATCCGGGTGGAACTGGACTCGGCGGCCCAACCTCCGGTGGTGGCTGTTCAGGTGCAGCCGGGCGTGGCCACCCGTGTGAGCGGGCTGGACTTGCAGGTCAACGGCCCTGGCGGCCAGCCCGATGCGTCGCTCGCCGCCAGACTGCGCCACGACTGGTCGCTGGCCGACGGCCAGGTGTTTCGCAGTGCCGCCTGGGAAACCGCCAAGAGCAATGCCTTGCTCACCCTGCTGACGCAGCGCTACCCGGCGGCGCACATCGCGCAAAGCCAGGCACGGGTGGACCCGAAGCGGCACAGCGCGGCGCTGCGCCTGGTGCTCGGCACCGGTCCGGGCTACAGCTTCGGCCCGGTGCAGGTCGAGGGCCTCAAGCTCTACCCCGAAACCATCGTGCAGCGCCTGGCTCCCTTCCGGCCGGGCCAGCCCTATGCACAGGCCCAACTGCTGGAGTACCAGCAACGGCTTCAGGGCAGCAGCTATTTCCGCACGGCCACGGTGGCCGCGCCGCTGGCCGAGGCGCAAGGCACCACGCTGCCGGTGCAGGTGCGGGTGGTCGAATACAAACCGCAAAAACTCGGGCTTGGGGTGGGTTACAGCAGCAACACCGGGGCGCGTACCCAGGTGGACTACGAGAACCTCAACATCCTCGGTCGCGCCTGGCGTTTCACCAGCGCGCTGAAGCTGGAAACCCTGTTGCAGTCCTTGAGCGCGGGCCTGGCGTTTCCGCGGGTGGCCAACGGCTCGCGCTACAGCCTGAGCGCCGATGCACAGCATGCCAACATCCAGGGCCTGACCACGCGCAGCCTGATCCTCGGTGGCCAGCGTCAGCGCCTGGACGGACCGATCGAGACGGTGCTGTCGTTGCAGTACATCACCGAGCGGCAGGATGTGGCCGGCTACGGCAGCACCACCGCCCAGGCGCTCATGCCCAACTATTCCTGGACGCGGCGGCGCCTGGACAACCCGATCGACCCCAGCAGCGGCAGCCTGGTCAATGCCCAGATCGGCGCCGGCAGCCAGGCCATCCTGTCGGATCAGAACTTCATTCGCCTGGTGCTTCGCGGGGTGCAGTACATCCCGCTGGGCCCCCGTAACCAGCTCATTCTGCGTGGCGAGGTCGGCAGCGTGTTCAGCCCTTCGGCCAACGGGATCCCGCAGCAGGAGCTGTTTCGCGCCGGGGGCATCGGCTCGGTGCGCGGTTACTCCTACCAGAGCCTGGGCGTGCCCGAGGGCGATGCCATCGTTGGCGGTCGCGCCCTGCTCACCGCCAGCGCCGAGGCGGTGCACTGGCTCACGCCGCAATGGGGTGCCTCGGTGTTTTACGACCGGGGCGACGCGGCCGACAGCTTCGGCGCCTTGAAGACCGTGGCCGGCTACGGCATCGGCGCACGCTGGCGCAGCCCGGCGGGCATCATCAGTGTCGACCTGGCCTACGGCCAGGCGATCCAGGCCTACCGTCTGCAGTTCAACGCCGGGGTGAGTTTCTGAGATGGCCCTGACGCCGGATCCAAGCCCTGCCGCCGCCCCCCAGGCCCTCGCGTCACGTCGGCGCAGCGTCGGGCGCGGGCTCTGGTCCTGGACCTGGCGCAGTCTGGTGGTTTTGCTGCTGCTCATCGTGCTGCTGCTGGCGGCGCTCGCCTGGCTGGGCAGCGGCTCGGGCCTGCGCTGGCTCAGCAGTCAGCCCTTGCAGTTCGGTGCCGTCCATCTGGAACTGCAAGGTGTGCACGGCGATGTCTGGGGCGATTTGCGCATCGGGCGGCTGCAACTGCAAAGCCCCAGAGTCGATGTGGATGCGCGCGATCTGCTGTTGCGCTGGAACCCGCGCGCGCTGTTGCACCAGCCCAGATCGGTGGATGTGCGGCTCTTGTCGGTCAGCGCGCTGGACTTGACCCTGCCGCCCAGCCCGCACAGCGGCCCGACCAAGCTGCCGCAAAGCCTGGGGCTGCCTCTGGAACTGCGTGTGGCACGGCTGCACATCGGCACCCTGCGCCTCGGGCCGCCCGGCGCACGCCAAACCCTGGGGGGATTCGACGCCAGCCTGCAGGCCGGGACAGGGCAGGTGCAGCTTCATGCCGAGGCCACCACACCCTGGGGTCAGGGCCGGGCGCAGTTGACGCTGGGCGTGACGCCACCGTTCGCCGTGCAGGGCAGACTGCAGGCCACGCTGAGCCCGCGAGGCGCGCAGTTTCCATCGCAGGTACGGCTCGACGTGCAGCCCTCCGGCAGCCTGCAAGCCTTGCGCCTGCAGGGCACGGCCAGCACCGCGCAGACCCGCGCGCGCGTCAACGCTTGGCTGGCGCCGTTTGCCGTGCTGCCCCTGCGCAGCGCGACGATCGACGCCAACAACGTGGACCCGGCTCGCCTCGACCCCAAGCTGCCCAAGGCCCTGCTCGGGCTGCAACTCGATCTTCAGCCCTCCAGCGCGCAGCACGTGCGCGGCAGCTTGACGTTGAGCAACGCCCGCCCCGGCGCGATCAACACCGGGCACCTGCCCCTGCTGGGTCTGCGAGCGGTCCTGGACTTGCAGCCGGGGCGCGTGCAGGTCCAGCAGCTTTTGGTGCGCCTGTCGGGCGGGGGCGTCCTGGCCGGCAGCGCCAGCTACGCCATGGCCAAGCCGGCGCCGGCACCTGCGCCCGGCGCGGCCGCCCTCCTGCCCACAGGTCGGTCTGAGGCACAGCCCCTGACCGAGACCGCCGCCGCTCGGGCGGGTGGTCACGCGAGCGGCGTCGCTTCCCCGGGCCGCTTCCGCCTCGATCTGCAAGCCAGCCGGATCGACCTGCACGCCCTCGATGCCTCCTTGCTGGCCACGCGCCTGAGCGGGCCGCTGCACCTGCACGGCAGCCTGCAGCAGCAGACCTTGCAGGCGCGGCTGACGCAGCCCGGCTGGCTGGCCGAACTGCATGCAAGCCGGCGTGGCGAGCACATCGACATTGCCCGCGCCGATGTGCAAGCCCAGGGCGGGCGACTGCGCGCCAGCGGTTCGCTGGACTTGCAAGCGCCGCAACGCTTCGCCCTGCGTGCGGTGCTCGAGCACGTCGATCCCAGCCGCTTCCGTGCCGCATCCGGTGCCGCATCCCGTACGGCATCCGGCTCCTACCCCGCTGCCGACCTCAACCTCAGGCTGCAAGCCCGGGGCGACGCCGCCACGCGCAGCGCGCAGGTGGATTTGCAGGTGCAGCCCAGTCGCTGGCGCGGCCATGTGTTCTCCGGATCGGCGCGCGGCCAGGTGGCGCCGGCAGGAGTGCGCGGCCTCCGGGCCGACCTCAAGCTCGGCAGCAACAGCCTCAAGGCGCGTGGCGATTTCGGCCGCGCCGGCGACCTGCTGCACTGGACGCTGGACGCGCCTGCGCTGGCCCAGATCGACCCGGCTTTCGCCGGCCTGGCGCAGGCCAGTGGCACGCTCGCCGGCACGCCCGCTGCCCCGTCGGGCCAGTTCAATTTGCGTGTCAGCCAACTGACCGCCCCGGGCAAGATTCAGGTGCAGTCGTTGGACGCCAGCGGCCAATTGCAAGCCGGAGCGCAGGGCTTGCTCAAGCTGCACCTCAAGGGCCGTGGCATCCACGCCGGTACGTTCACGCTGCAGCAGGCCGAGGTGGATGCAACGGGCCGGCTGGACGCGCAGCACATCGCGCTGCGCCTGCGCAATGCCGACCTCGACTTGAGCGCTGCGCTGGCCGGCGGCTACACCGCCGCGCAGGGCTGGAAGGGCCGCATCGAGCAATTCAGCAACCGCGGGCGCTACGCCATGGACTTGCTGGCACCGGCGTCCTTGCGTCTGGCGAAAAATCACGTGGAATTGCAGCACGCCAGGTTGCGCAGCGCCGGTGGCTCGCTCGACCTCGCCAGCGCCGCGTGGCACGCCGGGCAACTCGACACCACGGGCCGTGCGCAGGACGTGGACCCGACCTACTGGCTCGCCCTGTTCGGCGCCGACCTGCATGGCGTGCAGTCCACCCTGCGGTTCGACGCCGATTGGTCGCTGCATGCGGCCAAGACCCTGTCGGGTCACGTCGTTGTCGCGCGCAGCGCGGGCGATGTGAGCCTGCCCACCAACCCGCGCCTGAGCCTGGGCCTGTCGCAACTGCGGCTGCAACTGCAAGCGAAAGACGATGCCGTGTCCGCCCGCTTCGACGCTGTCGGCAGCCTGCTCGGCAGCCTGCATGCCGAGGTGCGAACCCGGGTCAGCCGACACGGCCAGGCCTGGGGCGCGGCAGCCGCAGCGCCGCTGGCCGGCAGTCTGCACGCCGACGTGCCGAGCGTCGCCTGGGCCGCGCCATTGCTCGGCCCCACAGCCAGGCTGGGCGGCAAGCTGCTGCTGGACATGAAGGCCGCCGGCACTGTGGCCAAGCCCGAGTTGCGCGGGACGTTCACCGGCCGCGCCCTGGCCGTGGCGCTGCCCGCCGAAGGGCTGAACTTGCAAGGTGGTGTGTTCGACGCCAGCTTCAGCGGCGACACGCTTGAGCTCACCCGCTTCAGCATGCAGGGCGGGCAGGGCAAGCTCACGGCCAGCGGCATTGCCCGTTTCGCCAATGCCGAGCCCCAGGCCAGCCTGCAGTTCGGCGCCCAGCAGTTGCAGGTCTTCAACCGGCCCGGCCGCCAGGCGGTGGTCAGCGGCAGCGGCACGCTCACGCTGCAAGGCCACAGCGTGGAGCTGAACAGCAAACTGCGCGTGGACAGCGCCGACTTCGAGCTGCCGCGCGGCAGTGCGCCCAAGCTGGCGAGTGACGTGGTGGTCGAGGGCCGGCCGGCGTTTGCGCCCGCGACGTCATCCACGGCCGGCTACGGCATCGCGGCCCTGGTCGAGGTCGATCTCGGGCGCGAAGTCCATGTCACCGGCTACGGCCTCGACGCCAAGCTCGGCGGCCAGCTCACCTTGCGCGCCACCCCCGGCCGGCCGCTGGCGGCGTTCGGCAGCATCGAAGTGCGCAAAGGCACGTACAGCGCCTACGGCCAGACCCTCACCCTGGTGCGGGGCGGAGCGGTGAACTTCTCCGGCCCGATCGACAGTCCCGGGTTGAATTTCAGCGCCCAGCGCGACGGTCTGCCGGTGCAGGTGGGGGTGCAGGTGACGGGCACCCTGCGCACGCCCATCGTCACGCTCACCTCCACGCCAGCCATGCCCGACAGCGAAATCCTGTCCTGGCTGGTGTTGGGGCAGGACCTCACCAGCGCCAGCCCCAACAATCTGGCGTTGCTGCAAACCGCGGCCGGCGCGCTGCTGGCCTCGGGACAGGGCGCTCCCGTCACCAGCCGAGTCGCCAGCGCGCTCGGACTGGACCAGCTTTCGCTCAGCGGTCAGGGCGGATTGCAATCCAGCATCGTCACGCTGGGCAAACGCATCACCTCCAGGCTCTCGGTCAGCGTCGAGCGTGGCCTGGGCACGACCGGCAGCCTGTTCAACATCCGCTACGACTTCACCCGCCGCTTTTACCTGCGCCTGCAATCCGGCGCCGACAGCGCGCTCGATCTGTTCTACACCTTCCGTTTCGATTGAGTCGGCCAGCCGCCAGGTGCGGCAGGCGACCCGCAGGCGGCCAGTTGTCTGGCGGGCGTCGTGCTGGTTTCTCGTGGGCAGCCGTGGCGGCATCACCGCAACCGGCCTCCTACAATGCCGTTTTGAGACCAGTGCGCCTCCCGGGCGCTGCCTTCGCATGCCTTTATCCCCCATCCCCGAAATCGTCGCCGAGATGCAGGCTGGCCGCATGGTCATCCTCGTCGACGAGCAAGACCGCGAGAACGAGGGCGATCTGGTGCTGGCCGCCCAGCACGTCTCGCCCGAGGCCATCAATTTCATGGCGATGCACGCCCGCGGGCTCATCTGCCTCACGCTCACCCGCGCGCGTTGCGAGCAGATCGGCCTCAAGCCCATGGTGCAGCACAACGGCTCCTCCCACGGCACCGCGTTCACCGTGTCGATCGAAGCCGCGGAGGGCGTGAGCACCGGTATTTCCGCTGCCGATCGCGCGCTCACCACGCGTGTCGCGGTGGCGCCGCATGCCAAGCCCGCCGACATCGTGCAGCCCGGCCATGTGTTCCCGCTGATGGCACAAGACGGTGGGGTGCTGATGCGTGCCGGCCATACCGAAGCCGGTTGCGACCTCGCCGCCCTCGCGGGCCTGGAGCCGGCCGCCGTGATCTGCGAGATCATGAACGACGACGGCACCATGGCCCGTCTGCCCGATCTGGAGCGTTTCGCCGCGCAGCACGGCCTGAAGATCGGCGCCATTGCCGATCTGATCGAATACCGCAGCCGCACCGAGAGCCTGATCGAGCGCATGGATGCGCGCCCGATGCAAACCGTGTTCGGCAACGTTCAGGCCCTGCTCTACCGCGACCGCACCGGCAGCGGTGTGCACCTCGCCCTGGTGCATGGCCAGCCCGCCAAGGCGCGCGAGCCCGTGCTGGTGCGGGTGCACGAGCCGCTGTCGGCGCTCGACCTGCTCGACGCCCAGGCCACCACCCATTCGTGGAATTTGCCTCAGGCGCTGGCACGCATCACCCAGGCCGAGGCCGGCGTGGCCGTGCTGCTCAACGCCGGCGAGAGCGCTGCCGGGCTGTTGCAGCATTTCGCCGCCTTGCACCAGCCGGTGCCGTCGCGCGGTGCGGCCGCCGCCTTGCGCACCTATGGCATCGGCGCACAAATCCTGCGCGACCTGGGCGTGCGCCGCATGCGGCTGCTGGCCGTGCCGCGCAAGATGCCCAGCATGACCGGATACGGCCTGGAGGTGGAAGGTTTCGAGCCGCCACCCGCCACGCCCGGCACCATGGCCACGTCCACCAGCATCGCGGCGGCGTAGCACCAGGCTCCCGCACGCCGATCCAAGCCTCGACCTCAACCCGTTCATGCAACACGCCCAACACCGTGACAACCCCGCCCTGCTCGATGGCGCCGATCTGCGCATCGGCATCGTCCAGTCGCGCTTCAACGTCGAGCTCACCGACCGCATGGCCGAGGCCTGCCTGACTGCATTGCATCAGCTCGGCGTCAAGCCCGATGCCGTTCGCCACATCACCGTTCCAGGTGCGCTGGAGGTGCCGCAGGCGCTGGCCGCCATGGCCGATGGCGGCCGTTTCGACGCCCTCATCGCCCTGGGCTGCGTCATCCGCGGCGACACCTACCATTTCGAACTGGTGTGCAACACCAGCGCCTTGGGTGTGCAGCAGGTGGCGCTCGACTTCGGTCTGCCGGTGGCCAACGGCATCATCACGGTGGACACCGAAGCGCAGGCCATCGGGCGCATCGACAAGGGCGGCGAATGCGCGCGGGTGGCGGTGGAAATGGCCAATCTGCTGGCGCAGGTCGACGCCGGAGACGCAGCGCGACCATGAATGCAGCCAACCCCAAAAGTGCGCGGCGCAAGTCGCGCGAACTGGCCCTTCAGGGCTTGTTCGAGTGGCTGGTGTCGGGCAGCGAGGCCGGGGCCATCGAGGCCTTCCTGCACGAGCGCTACCCCACCATCAAGCTCGACACCGCGCATTTCCAGGCGGTTCTGCACGGTTGCATGCGCGAGGCCGGCAGCCTCGATGCCATCATCCAGCCTTATCTCGACCGCCCCACGCGCGAGCTGTCGCCGGTCGAGCATGCGCTGCTGCTGCTGGGCACTTACGAACTGCACTTCATGCTGGAGGTGCCGTACAAGGTCATCATCAACGAGGCGGTGGATCTGGCCAAGATCTATGGCGGCACCGACGGGTTCAAGTACGTCAATGGCGTGCTCGACCATCTGGCCATCATCCTGCGCCCGGACGAGACCGGCGATCGGCAGACGCCGCAGCCTCACCAGGAGCGCAAGGGGGGCATGCCGGCCAACCCCGCAGCCCGGGTGCCCGTGAGCTTCAAGCCCCGGGAGTCCGCTCGCCGCGAGCCGGAGCATGCGCCGCGTCATCCGGCGGTTTCGCGTCGCGCGGTCGCCGAGTTCGACGCCACGACGACGACGGCCGACCGGCCTGCCTCCAACGCCGACGATGTCTGGGCTCGGCGCAAACCGGCCGCGAGGCGCAAGCCCGAGGAGTCCTGAAGCCTATGCAACTCGCCAGCCGTCTCCAACAGGTCGAGCCGTTTTATGTGATGGACGTGGTACGCGCAGCCTTGGCGCAGCAGGCGCAATGGGCTGCACAGGGCCGCAAGATGATTCATCTGAGCGTCGGCGAGCCCGATTTCACCGCGCCGCAACCGGTGGTGGAGGCCGGCATCGTCGCCTTGCGCGAGGGCCGCAGCGGCTACACCCTGGCCCCCGGTCTGCCGCCGCTGCGCGAAGCCATTGCCCGGCATTACGCCGACCAGCATGACGTGGCGGTGTCGCCCGAGCGCATCTTCGTCACCGCGGGCGCTTCCGGTGCACTCACCCTGGCCTGCCTGATGCTGGTCGAGCCGGGCAGCGAAGTGCTGATGCCCGATCCCACCTACCCCTGCAACAAAAATTTCGTGGCGGCGGCTGGTGGCCGTGCTCGCCTGCTGCCCACCGACGCGGCGACGCGCTTCCAGCCCACCGCCGCGCAGATCGACGCCGCCTGGGGACCGGCCACGCGCGGCGTCCTGCTGGCCTCGCCATCCAACCCCACCGGCACGTCGATTGCACCGGATGAGCTGGCACGCATCGCCGCCGTGGTGCGCCGGCGCGGCGGCTTTTTGCTGGTGGACGAGATCTATCTCGAACTCGGTTTCGACCCCGCCTACGGCCGCACCGCGCTGGCGCTGGATGCAGCGATCATCAGCATCAACAGCTTCTCGAAGTATTTCCAGATGACCGGCTGGCGCCTTGGCTGGATGGTGGTGCCGCAGGAACTCGTGGAACCGCTGACCCGTCTGGCCGGCAACCTGTACATCTGCCCCAGCACTCCGGCACAACATGCAGCACTGGCCTGCTTCGCACCCGCCACCCTGGCCGAGGCCGAGCGCCGGCGCGCCGAATTCCAGCGCCGGCGCGACATCATCGTCCCCGAGTTACAAGCCATCGGCCTGGATGTGCCGGTCTTGCCCGACGGCGCTTTCTATGTGTGGGCCGATTGTTCACGCCACGCCGCAGACAGCTGGGACTTCTGCTTCGACGTGATGCGCGAGACCGGCGTGGTTCTTGTCCCCGGCAAGGACTTCGCCACCGTGCAGCCCGAACGCTGGCTCCGCCTGAGCTACGCCAACAGCGTGGAGAACTTGCGCGAAGCCGCCGCCCGCCTGGGCGCTTACCTGGCTCGCGGTACGCGCACTCGGCGCAGCGCCAGCGCCTGAGCCGGCTCCGTTCAGCCCAGGCGCGCGCGCACCCGCCAGTCCTCGCCAATCGGCTCGATGCGCAGGCCGTGCAAGCGGATGCCATCGGCCACCGCCTGAAGCGGCCCGAAGGGCGCGATGCCTGCGCCCTGGCCCAGCAGCCTGGGTGCGAGGTAGAGCAACAACTCGTCCACCAGCCCGGCGTTGAGCAGCGAGGCGTTGAGCCGCGCGCCGGCTTCGACATGCAATTCGCCAATCTCGCGCGCCGCCAGTTCGCGGAGCAGGGCGTCCAGATCGGTCTTGCCCGATTTGGCGGCGTCCGGCGGCAGGGCGATGAGTTGCACGCCCAGTTCGCGCAAGTCCCGAGCGCGCGGCTCGGCCTGCTCCGGCGGCAGTGCGTGCGCCACCCAGACCTTGTGTGGTTCGGTCTGCAGCAGGCGGGCTGTGGTTGGCAACTCCAGACGGCTGTCGACCACCACGCGTACCGGCTGGCGCGGTGTGGCCACATGGCGCACCGTGAGTTGCGGATCGTCGTCGCGCACGGTGCCCATGCCGGTGAGCACGGCGCAGGCGCGTGCGCGCCAGTGGTGGCCGTCGGCACGCGCCGCGGGCCCGGTGATCCACTGGCTCTGGCCGTTGGGCAGGGCGGTGATGCCATCGAGCGAAGCCGCCGCCTTCAACCGCACCCAGGGCCGGCCGCGTTCGAAGCGCGAGAAAAAACCGAGATTGAGTTCGCGCGCCGCGTTCTCCAGCAGGCCGCATTCGGTGCGGATGCCGGCCGCCGCCAGGCGCGCCAGTCCGCCCCCGTCCACCCGCGGGTTGGGGTCGCGCGCGGCGGCCACCACCCGGCCCATGCCGGCGGCCACCAGCGCGTCGGCGCAGGGCGGGGTCCGGCCGAAGTGGGCGCAGGGTTCGAGCGTGACGTAGACCGTGGCGCCGCGCACGTCCAGGCCTTGCGCCCGCGCGGCGTCGAGGGCAACGATTTCTGCATGCCGCTGCCCGGCCGGTTCGGTGGCGCCTTCGGCCACGACACGCCCGCCCTGCACGATGACACAGCCCACCCGCGGGTTGGGGCTGGTGCGGTAGAGCACGCTTTCGGCCAGCGCCAGCGCGCGGCGCATGCCGGCTGTATCGGCACTGTCCGCGTGGGTGGGGGTGGGGGAGACCGTCATGCGTGGGCCGGGTCGTTGAGGCGGGGTCGGACAGCGCCGCGGAAGTCAGGTTTTCCGGGTTCGGGGTGCGCGGATCGGCTTGCCGCTGCGAGCCATTTCTTCCAGAATCTGCACGAACTGCGCCGGGTCTTTGAAGCTGCGGTAGACCGAGGCGAAGCGCACATAGGCGACGTCGTCGAGGCGCTTGAGTTCGTCCATCACCCACTCGCCGATCTGGGCCGAATCCAGCTCCCGCGCCCCAGTCTGCAACAGGCTCTCCTCGATGCGGCCGATGGCGGCATCCAGCGCGTCCGAACCCACCGGACGCTTGCGCAGCGCCAGGGTCAGCGAGGCCAGCAGCTTGTCGCGCGAATAGTCCACCCGCCGGCCGTCTTTTTTCACCACCGCCGGGAAGCTCACCTCGGCGCGCTCGTAAGTGGTGAAACGCTTGTCGCACCCGGCGCAACGCCGCCGGCGCCGCAGCGCCGTGCCGTCTTCCACCTCTCGGGTTTCCACCACCTGGGTGTCGGGATGCTGGCAGAAGGGGCATTTCATGGCGGATTCGCAAAAGTGCGTGGCGCTGGTGCAGACGGCATTATTCCCCGGCGCCGGATCCAGCGGTGAACCGCAGGCAGACGCCCGCGCCGTCAAGCGGTCAGTGTCGCGAATTTGTGCCGGAACCGACCGTTCATCGGCTGATGGATACCGTTTGTCCTGAAAAGTTACGAAAAGAAACCTGGATTGGCTAGGCTGAGTTGCATGAGAACTGCATCCGGCATGACCCTCGTCGAGCTTCTGGTGACGGTGACCCTGGTGGCCATCTTGTTGGCCGTGGGCCTGCCGTCCTACCAGGGCATCACCACCACCAACCGCATGGCGTCGGAAATGAATGCCCTGGTTGGCGACCTGCAATACGCCCGCGGTGAAGCGGTGAAGCAGGGGCAGCCGGTCACGGTTTGCGCCTCGGGTAACGGCACGGCCTGCAGCAATTCCACGAACTGGGCGAATGGGTGGTTGATGTTTTCGGATGCCAACGGCAACCGGAGCGTCGATTCGGGAGAGGCGATTCTGCGGGTTCAACCCGCCCTGGGCTCGACCGACACCCTGGCCTCGTCAAGCCTGGCGGCCATGACCTTCAATCGCAACGGGTTCAGCAGCAATGCCGGCAGCATCAATCTTGACGATGCAGCAGGATCGGCCGATCGCCTTCAGTGCGTCAGGATTTCGACGGTCGGCTATGTGCAATTACTTTCCGGATCGAGCTGCCCATGAAGCCACAGCCATTCCAGTCGGGGTTCAGCTTGATCGAGGTGCTGATCGCGCTGGCCGTCATTGCCATCGGATTGCTTGGCATCGCCGGGATGCAGGCGCTTGCCCTGAGCAACACGAGCACCGCGCGCCAGCGCAGTCTTGCCGCCATCCAGGCCGCCAGCATGGGCTCGATGATGCGTGCCAACCGGGGCTACTGGGAGTCGGCGGCATCCGTGGACGTGACGGCCACGGGCGCGCCGTCCGGAACCTCGTGGTCGTCAACCACCCTGAGCGGTTCCGTGAGTGGCCAGGGCGTCGATTGCGCGGCGAGCACGTGCTCGGCACCGTTGCAAATGGCCGCCTACGACTTGCAGAACTGGGGCCTGTCGATCGTGCAGCAATTGCCCAATGGCAGCGGCCGGGTGCAGTGCGCGGCCGGCAACCCGGTGAGTTGCCGGGTCAGCGTGTCGTGGGCCGAAAAATCGATGGCGCTGAACGGGGCGCCAGGCTCCACGGCCACACAAACTTACACCCTCCTGGTGCAGCCATGACGACAACCCGATGCCTTGCGCAGCACGCCTTGAGGCGCGCGGGACACTTCAGGCAGCGCGGCCTGGGGCTGGTCGAGGTCCTCGTGGCCATGGCGATTGCCCTGTTTCTGCTCGGTGGTCTGTTCACCACGTTCTACACGACCCGCCAGACCTTCACTGCGCAGCAGGGCATTGCCGGTCTGCAGGACAACGAGCGCCTGGCCATGACCCTGATGAGCGAAGTCATCCACGGCGCGGGCTATTACCCAACCCCCCAGCCGCCCACGCCGATTCCCAACACGGGGACGGCGCTGCCGGTGCAGAACGCAGCCTCGGCCCCATTGCCGGCAACCTTTGCAGCCGGCCAGTCGGTTTTCGGCGGCCGCCTCAACGGTCAGGACGCCATCGTCGTGCGCACGGTGGCAGCCCCTGGCGACGGCACCATGAGCTGTCTGGGCGACACGAATCCGTCCACGGCGACGGCCAACGTCACCTACCTGAACACCTATTCCTTCAGCGGGGGCACGCTGCGCTGCACCGTCAGCACCGCGTCCAGCGGGACCGGCGGACAGACCCAGGCGCTCGTCGGCAGCAATCTGGCCGGCACGCTGCAATCGGACGGCTTGACCGCCATGACCCTGTTGTACGGGGTCGACACCCACGGTGGCGGCTCGGTCAATCAGTATCTCCCGGCCGCCAGCGTGAGCAATTGGTCGAGCGTCAAAAGCGTGAAGGTCACCTTGACCTTCAGCAACCCGCTCGCTGGCCAGCCGGGGCAGCCGGCAACCGTCGACTTCGCGCGGGTCATCGACATTCTGGGGCAACTATGACAAGGCCGTCGCCAACCGCTCTGCAGCCACGGGCTTGCAAGAGCCAGAGTCCACGGCCTGCGGGCTTCGTGCTCGTCGCCAGTCTGCTCATTCTGGTGGTGCTCACCGTCATTGCGGTGGCGATGTTTCGCAGCTTCGGCATGCAGGAGCGCATGGCCGGTAATCTGCGTGAGAAAACACGCGCACTCGAAGCTGCCAACAGTGCCCTGAGCTATGCCGAATGGTGGTTGAGTCAGAGCAACGCCAACACCGGAGTCGCCTGCACCGGCGCGCCTTCGCCGGCCGATTCGGCGCGCGTCTGCACCAACCCGATCACCAGCCCGGCGAATTTGTCCAACTGGACGGTGGCCACCAGCTACGCCTTGCCATCGGCCACGGTGTCCACCTCGGGGGGCGCCGGCACCTACTACGCCGGCCCCCAATTCCACATCCAGTACCTCGGGCCCGACGCCACCAAGAACGCCACCGTCTATCTCATCACAGCGCTGGGCTATGGCGGCAACGCCAGTGCCGTTGCCGTGGTGCAGAGCACCTACGCCTTCACCGCGA
>JAJZDV010000037.1 GCA_021846025.1 Pseudomonadota bacterium | reverse complement strand
TGGTCGGCACCATGATGCGCTGGTTCGAGAGCTACCTGATCGGTCCCGACGTCGGCCATATCCCCCTGTCGAATCTGTACGAAGTGTTCGTGCTGTTCTCCTGGCTCACGACGGCCCTCTACCTGTATTTCGAGCACAAGTACAAGACCCGCAGCATGGGCGCTTTCGCCATGCTCGTGGTCAGTGCTGCGGTGGTGTTCCTGCTGTGGTTCAGCTTCGCTCAAAGCGGTTTTGTCATCCAGCCGCTGGTGCCCGCGCTGCAAAGCTGGTGGATGAAGATTCACGTTCCGGCCAACTTCATCGGCTACGGCACCTTCGCCATTGCCGCCATGGTCGGTTTCGCCTACCTCATCAAGGCCCATGCCACCACCACCTCGCTGTGGAAGCTGGCGCCCCTTTGGTTGCTGGGCTTCACCATGTTCTTCGAACCCATGGTGTTCCGCCAGGGCGGCATCTCCGAGTATTGGGGTGTGTTCGCAGGCATCTCCGCCTTGATCGTCGGCGGCATTCTCTACGGCCGCAAGCGCATCGCCATGCATCTGCCCTCGATGGAGGTGATGGACGACGTGATGTACAAATCCATCGCCATCGGCTTCACCTTCTTCACCATCGCCACCATTCTGGGCGCGATGTGGGCGGCGCAAGCCTGGGGCGGCTACTGGAGCTGGGACCCGAAGGAAACCTGGGCGCTCATCGTCTGGTTGAACTATGCAGCCTGGCTGCACATGCGCCTGATGAAGGGTCTGCGCGGCCAAGTGGCGGCCTGGTGGGCGCTCACCGGCCTGCTGGTGACGACTTTCGCCTTCCTCGGCGTCAACATGTTCCTCTCCGGGCTGCATTCCTACGGCAAACTGTGACCGGTCGGTGCCTGAAGCTTAAAAGGGCCCTTCGGGGCCTTTTTTGTTGCGCCGCGAATCTGTGGCCAATGTGCGGCGTCGAAGCAAGTAGCCGTCAGCAAAACAAGGTTGGCGCAGATGTGTAAGGTTTCGGATCGTGGTGCGACCAAGCCTCAGCCGCTCCGCAGGCGGACATGGTCACGCCAACACAGCAGGAATAAACGGGTTGGTTTTTCGTCTGTCCAGACAGGCAGCACCTGAAACCAGCCGATGAAGCGGAACTCCAACACGGCATACCCACTGCACATCACCCCGAGGTCGTCATGAACAAGCGCCAAGAGCAAGGTTTCGAGCATCCCGTTGCGTCCGACATCACTCCGCGGGAGGCTTATCGCGATCGGCGGCGTTTCCTGGCCGCAGCCGGGGTCGGTGCCGCAGCGACGCTCGCTGCGGTCGCAGCGCAACGCGCGCATGCCGTACCGGCGACGGCCGATGCGTCCCATCCCGGAAACCTGCCCTTGCTGCCCGCCACCAAGAACGTTGCGCTCTCCACCAAGGAGGTGCTCACGCCTTACAAGGACGTGACCAGCTACAACAATTTCTACGAATTCGGCACCAGCAAGAGCGATCCGGCACGCAATGCCGGCAGCTTGCGCACGCAGCCCTGGACGGTGGTGGTCGAGGGCGAAGTGGGTAAGCCGCGCACCTTCGACATCGACGACCTGCGCAAACTCGCGCCGATGCAGGAGCGCATCTACCGTCACCGCTGCGTCGAAGGCTGGTCGATGGTCATTCCCTGGTTGGGCTACTCGCTCTCCAACCTGATCAAAGTGGTGCAGCCCACGGGCAACGCCAAGTACGTGGAGTACATCACGCTGCTCAATCATGCCGAGATGCCGGGGCAGAACGACCCCATCCTGCAGTGGCCCTACCTCGAAGGCCTGCGCATGGACGAGGCCATGCACCCGCTCACGCTGCTCACATTCGGTCTGTACGGCGAGGTGCTGCCGAATCAGGACGGCGCTCCCGTGCGCATGGTGATTCCCTGGAAATATGGCTTCAAGGGCGGCAAGTCCATCGTCAGGATTCGCCTGGTGGAAAAGCAGCCCATCACCTCATGGATGCGGGCGGTGCCGCAGTGGTACGGCTTTTACTCCAATGTCAACCCCAACGTCAGCCCGCAGAACTGGAGCCAGGCGAACGAGCGCCGCATCGGTCAGGGGAGTTTTGGTGGCCTGTTCGCGCCACGCATGGCGACCCGGATGTTCAACGGCTATGGCGAGCAAGTCGCCAGCCTGTACAAGGGCATGAACCTGACCCAAGATTTTTGAGCGATTCCAGCATCATGACGAACGCCCCGACAACTCTGGCAGCGAAACCGGCACGACCAGCCATGCGCTTGCGCCGCGCCACCCTGCAGGCGCGCTGGTTCAAGCCCGCGGTCTTCATCCTGTGCCTGTTGCCGCTGTCCTTGCTGGTCTGGCGAGCCTTCACGGTGGAACTCGGTCCCAACCCCGAGCAGACGTTGATTTGGACCACCGGGCTGTGGGCGTTGCGCTTCCTGCTGTTGACCTTGGCCATCACGCCCCTGCGCAAAATCACCGGTTGGGCCGAACTGGCCCGGCTGCGCCGCATGTTCGGACTGTTCGCCTTCGGCTACGCATGCCTGCACTTCACCTGCTATCTCTGGCTGGTCAATGATTTCAACCTCGATGCCGTGCTGAAGGATGTGGTCAAACATCCCTTCGTGCTCGCGGGCATGACGGCGCTCACGCTGATGCTGCCGCTGGCCGCCACGTCGACCAACGGCATGATCAAGCGCCTGGGCGCCGCGCGCTGGCAGGCCTTGCACAAGCTGGTTTATGCCGTGGCCATCATCGCCGTGTTCCATGACTGGTGGGGCAAGCTCGCCAAGAACAACACGGCCGATCCGAAGATCTACGCCCTGCTGCTGGCCGTGCTGCTGGGCTGGCGTGTGGCCCGGGTTTGGCAGGAGCGACGGCTGCAGGCGCGTCGCGTCGAATGGCCAGCAAGGGGTTGATGCCGAGCCGGAGTCGGGCGCTCAGTACACCAGCAATTGCTCGCCCGCGACCAGGTGCTCGAGGTTCTCGCGCTCGCGAATGAGGTGGGCTTGCGCCCCGTCCACGAGCACTTCGGCAGCACGCGGGCGGGTGTTGTAATTCGAGGCCATGGCCATGCCGTACGCGCCGGCCGAGAGCACGGCCAGCAGATCACCCTCGCACAGGTCGAGTTCGCGTTCACGCCCCAGCCAGTCGCCCGACTCGCACACCGGGCCGACCACGTCGTAGCGCAAGCTGTGCTTGCCGTCGCGCGGTTGCAGCGGCACGATGGCCTGCCAAGCTTGGTACAGCGCCGGGCGCATCAGGTCGTTCATGGCGGCGTCGACCACGGCGAAATGGCGCTCCAGGCTGGATTTGAGCGTGATCACCTCGGTGAGCAGCAAGCCCGCATTGCCCACCACGGAGCGCCCCGGCTCGAACATCACCTGCCGGTGGCCATGGCCGCGCTGTGCCAGGCGCTCGAGCAAGCCGCCCATCCAGTCGGCGATGGCGGGCGGGGTCTCGTCGGCATAGCGAATGCCGAGGCCGCCGCCGAGGTCGATGTGCTCGAGCTTGACGCCGTGATGCTCGATATCGGCGACCAGATCGAGGATGCGGTCGAGTGCGTCCAGGTAGGGGCCGAGCTGCGTGATCTGCGAGCCGATATGGCAATCGATGCCGACGATGCGCAGGTTTGGCAGCAGCGCCGCGTCGGTGTAGGCCGTGCGCGCCAATCCCTGGGGAATGCCGAATTTGTTGCTCTTCAGACCGGTGGAAATATAGGGGTGAGTCTTCGCGTCGACGTCGGGGTTGATGCGCAGGCTGACCGGGGCGACGACCCCGCGTTCACCAGCAATGCGGCTCAGGCGCCGCAGCTCGCTTTGCGACTCCACGTTGAAGCATTGCACGCCGGCTTCCAGCGCCGCATGCATTTCGGAGTCGAGCTTGCCCACGCCTGAAAACACCACCCTGGACGCATCACCGCCGGCAGCCAGCACCCGTGCCAGCTCGCCACCGGAAACCATGTCGAAACCCCAGCCCAGATGCGCCAGCAGTTGCAGCACGGCCAGGCTGGAGTTGGCCTTGACCGCATAGCGCAGCGAAACCGGCTTGCCCTGTGCCGCGGCCTGGTAGGCCCCCGCCGCCTGCTCGATGCCGGCCCGCGAGTACACATACAGCGGCGTGCCGAAGCGGCGTGCCAGTTCAGCCGCAGGCACCGCCTCGATCATCAAGGCGCCGTTGCGATAGGCCATGTGCGGGTGGCCGGGAAGTTCGGTGCGTGCAGCGGGAGCTTGCGGCATGGGCTGGTTGTCGGGGTTGCGGATGGCTTGGGCTCCATGGCGCTCGGGCGAAACCGCCAGGAAGGGCGTCGTGGGCGTGGTGGTGGAGACGATCAGCCCTGGCTCGGAGCGGCTGGCGGCGGCTTGGGGAACACCAGCGGCCCACGCTGGCCGCAGGCACTCAGCAGACTGCATGTGCCGAGCACCACGACCAGCCCGACAATGCGCGCTGTGCGGGCAAATCGAATTCCTAAAATGGTGCGCTCGAGCATGGATTCAGTGTATCAGCCGCACCCGGAAAACCGCCTCATGAACTGCCTGCCGCAAACCGAGTATCTCAGCCTTGCCGATGCCATGTTGAGCCGGGTGGAGGCGGCTGCCGATGCTGCCGATATCGACTCCCGACGCGAAGGCTCGGTGCTGACCCTGGAACTCGACAACGACGAGAAAATCATCATCAATCTGCAGGCACCGCTGCAGGAATTGTGGCTGGCGAGCAAATCCGGCGCTCACCATTTCCGCCATGCCAGCGGCAAATGGCTGGACACACGCAGCGGCTTGCGCTTCGAGGATTTGGTGCAGCAGGCCGTGCGCCAGCAAGGCGGCCCGTTGTTGGCGCTGCCCTGAATTCAGTTGCGCGTCGGAAACAGCTTCGAGAGGGCGTCTTCCGCGTTCGACGTGGCCGGCGTCGGCGCGGCTGGAATGTCCAGCGCATGCACGCCGCCCCCGGCGGCGTAGTCGTCGTACACAAAGTCGGAGCCGAGTTGCACCACGCCCGCAGGCGGGGTGTACGACGTCACCGCAACGCCTTGCAGCGCCGTGCGCATGAAGTCGATCCAGATCGGCAATGCCACGCGCCCACCGGTTTCTTTCGCTCCCAGTTTCAACGGCGTGTCGTAACCCACCCAGGCCACGGCCGCGAGTTGCGGGTTGTAGCCACAGAACCAGGCGTCCACGGCATCGTTGGTGGTGCCGGTCTTGCCGTAGAGGTCGGGCCGTTTGAGTTCGGCCTGGGCGCGCGCTGCCGTGCCGGTTCGCGTCACCTCTTGCAGCAGGGTGTTCATGACGAAGGCGTTGCGTGGCGTGATGGTGCGCAGGCTGGGGTCGCCGGCGCGCTGAGGTTTGGGCGCCGCCAGCACATGGCCCGAGGCATCACGGACGGAGCTGATGAAATAAGGCGGCAAGAGATAGCCGCCATTGGCGAACACCGCGTAGGCACGCACCATCTCCATCGGCGTGGCCGAGCCCGCACCCAGCGCCAGGGTGAGGTAGGGCGGCTGCTTGCTGGCATCAAAACCGAATCGGCGGCTCCATTGCTGCGCGTACTTCGGCCCGATGCTGTCGAGCACGCGAATGGCGACCATATTCTTGGACTGCGCAACGCCCTGCTTGAGGCTGATCGGGCCGTCGTACGTGCCGTCATAGTTCTTCGGCTCCCAGGCCTGGCCGCCAGTGGTGGCGGCATCGAAAAACAGCGGCGCGTCGTTCACCATGGTTGGCGGCATGAACCCCTTGTGCAAGGCGGCCGAATAGATGAAAGGCTTGAAACTCGAGCCTGGCTGGCGCTGCGCCTGGGTGACGTGATTGAACTCGTTCTGCTGGAAGTCGAATCCGCCGATGAGCGCCTGGATCGCGCCGTCGCTCGGGCTCATGGCCACGAACGCCGCCTGCACGCGCGGGATCTGGGTGATGACCCAGCGTCCTTGTGGCTGCTTCCAGATGCGAACCACGGCCCCCGCACGCAAGGCCACGTTCGGTTGCGCCTTGGGGCCCAGACCCAGGGCAGCGACCTGCTGCAGCCCATCGCCGGCAATGTCGAGCAATTCGCCGCCCGGGCGCATCACCTGCACCTGCTTTGGGCTGGCCGCCATGACCACGGCGCAGCGCAGGCCCTCGGTGTCGGGGTGATCGTTGCAGGCATCGTCGACGGTTTGCGGCCACAGCGAAGCTTCGTTCGGCGGGTCGATGTAGGCCTCGGGGCCGCGCCAGACCTGGCGCAACTCGTAGCGCATCACCCCCGTGTGCAGGGCTCGCCAGGCGGCGTCCTGATCGCGACTGACGATGGTGGTGGTGACGCTGAGGCCGCGGGTGTAAGCCTGCTCGCCGTAGCGCGTGAACATGGCCTGCCGCACCATTTCCGCCACGTAGCCCGCATGCGCCGACGTTTCAGCGGCGCGACTGGCGCGCAGGCCTAGTGCGGCGTCTCGAGCCTGCGCGGCATCGCCGGCACTGATCCAGCCCAAGGCGCGCATGCGACCGAGGACATATTGCTGGCGAATTCTGGCGCGTGGGAGATTGACAAAGGGGTTGTAGGCCGAAGGCGCCTTGGGCAGGCCGGCCAGCATGGCGGCCTGTGCCAGGCTGATTTGCGCCAGGGGTTTGCCAAAATACGTCTGCGCCGCGGCCGAGAAACCGTAGGCATGCTGGCCAAGGTAGATCTGGTTCATGTAAAGCTCCAGAATCTGGTCCTTGCTCAGTTCGCGCTCGATCTTCAGCGCGAGCAGCAATTCGAACAGCTTGCGCGTGAAGGTCTTTTCGCTGCTGAGATAAAAGTTGCGGGCGACCTGCATGGTGATGGTCGATGCACCCTGACTTTTCGCTTTGTGCAGATTCGCCAGCGCGGCGCGGGCAACCCCGGTCCAGTCGATGCCGCCGTGCTGGTAGAAGCGGTCGTCCTCGGTCGCCAGCACGGCCAGTTTCATGACTTGGGGAATTTGCGCGATCGGCACGAAGTCGCGACGCTCTTCGCCGAATTCGCCGAGCAGGATGTGGTCGGCCGAGTAAACCCGCAGCGGCAACTTGGGCTTGTAATCCAGCAGTTGCTGAACGTCGGGTAAGCGCGGCCACGCGAAAGCCAGAACGACGCCGACGAGCAAAACTGCCGCCAACAACAACCCGATCAGCATGGCGATGAAACCACCCAGGAGCCGGACTCCCAGGCTGCGAGGGGTGGTGGACGGGGCGGGCGTGGGTTTGGTGGGCGGGGAGGTCGCCATGGCGGTACAGGGTTGCGAGCGGCGCGGGAGGTGGCCGGTCGGGTTGGCAGGGTGAAGGCGCGCGATCCGAACCTTGACGCAGGTCGGCGAGCCGGCTGGATTGCGGGCGCGAGACCCGGCGGACGCCGCCGAAGCCTCCGCCGCGAATGCGCATCCGATTGTAAAAATTCTTGCGGAGCCGCCGGGATTTTCCTTCTGGCGCACCGCGGTCGTCGGTGTCCCCGTGGGCCTTTTGCAACGAATCACGGTTGGCCGCGGGAAAACCTGACAAACAATCAAACACTTGTTGTTAGGATTGAAAAAAACATTGAACTGATGCCACCCGGGCCGAAGCGGCCATCAGTTCGTAGCGAGCTTTTTCAAGTTCCACTCATTCAGGGGGTTGTGTTGTCCATCTTCAGCAGCATGCTTCGCAAGCGTTACGCGCCGCTGATCGGCCTGGACATCAGCAGCTCCAGTGTCAAGCTGGTCGAGTTGGCGCTGGATGAGCAAAACCGCTACACCCTGTTGCGCGCCGCCATCGAGCCGCTCGAGAAAGGCGCCATCACCGACGGCAATATCGAAAAGCACGATGACGTCGTCGATGCCGTGCGCAAGCTGGTGAAAAAGAGCGGCACCAAGACCAAAAATGTGGCGTTGGCGCTGCCCTCATCGGCCGTCATCAGCAAGAAAATCGTCCTGCCCGGCGATTTGCGCGAAGAGGAGGTCGAGGTTCAGGTGGAGACCGAGGCCAATCAGTACATCCCCTTCGCCATCGAAGATGTTGCACTGGACTTCAGCGTGCTCGGCCCCAGCCTCAATTCCCCGGGTGACCAGGAGGTTCTGATCGCCGCCTCGCGGCGCGACAAAGTGCAGGATCGCCAGGCCATCGCCGAAGCCGCCGGGCTCAAGCCGCAGATCATGGATATCGATTCCTTCGCCTCGCGGCTGGCCGCTGGCAGGCTGATCGAACGCCTGCCGCGTGGTGGCCACGACCTGCTCGTCGCCTTGTTTGAAATCGGCGCTTCCAGCACCTCGATGCAGGTGCTGCGCAACGGCGAAACCCAATACGACCGCGACCAGACGTTCGGCGGCCAGCAACTGACCCAGGCCATTGCGCGTCACTACGGGTTCTCGCAGGAAGAGGCCGAAGCGAAAAAACGCAACGCCGACCTCCCCGACGACTACACCTCCCAGGTGCTCGAGCCATTCATCGAGGGCATGGCCCAGGAGTTGGCTCGTGCGCTGCAGTTTTTCTTTCGCGCCACCCCCAACAGCAAGGTCGATTACGTGCTGCTGGCCGGCGGTACCGCCTCGCTGCCCGGTCTGGTGGAGAAAATCACCCAGCTGACATCCACGGCCTGTCTGGTGCTCAACCCCTTCGAGGGCATGGCCATCGGCGATCAGGTGCGTGAGAAAAAACTGCGCCTGCAAGCGCCGAGCTATCTCACATGTTGCGGTCTGGCCATGCGCAGGTTTTTGCAATGAACATTGTTCTGATCAACCTTTTGCCGCACCGCGAGGCCAAGCGCAAGAAGCGGCGCGAGGCCTTCTTCGTCGGAGTGGCGGCCTCGCTCATCGTCGGCTTGTTGCTGTTGGGGCTGGCCTACACGGTGCTGAGCGCGATGATCGACCAGCAGCAGTCGCGCAACGACTTCCTCAAGGCACAAATCGCGCAGCTCGATGTGCAAATCAAGGACATCGCCACGTTGCGTCAGGAGATTGAAAGCCTGCGCGCACGCCAGCAGGCGGTCGAAAACCTGCAGTCGGACCGCAATCTGCCGGTCTACCTGTTCGACGACCTGACCAAGGACACGCCAGTTGGGGTGCAGATCACCTCGATCAAGCAGGAGGGGCAGTCGGTGCTGGTGCAGGGCACGGCGTTGAGTCAGGAACGCGTGGCCGATCTGCTGCGCAATCTGGCCGACAACAAAGGCTGGTTGGAAAAGCCCGAGTTGATCGAAATCCGCTCCGTCACCACCCAAATTTCCAAGGGCAACACCCAGACCGTGTCGGCCTTCCAGTTGCGCGCCACGCTCAAGCGCCCGGGGGCACCGACGGGTTCGGCTTCCGGCGCGGCCCCGGCCAACACCAACCCTGCAGGCTGAGGACAGCATGGCTAAACCCCTCAAGTTGCAGATCGATTTTCCGGCGCTCCAGGAACGCATCGCCAGCCAGTTTCGTGGGCTCAACCAGAACGACCCGGGCACCTGGCCTCCACTGCCTCGGGCCACGGCCTATGGCTTTGCCCTGGTGCTGGCCCTGGCGATCGGTTGGTACACCTGGCTTTCTGGTGTGAAAGACCAACTCAACCAGGCGCAGCAACAAGAAGTCCAACTGCGCGACCAATACAAAAGCAAGCTGGCACAGGCGGTAAGTCTGGATCTGCTCAAGGCGCAGAAAGCCCAGGTGCAGCAATACGTCCTGCTGCTGGAGAAGCAACTGCCCAGCAAGGCCGAGATGGATGCGTTGCTGTCGGACATCAACCAGGCGGGCATCGGCCGTGGGCTGCAGTTTGACCTGTTTCGTCCTGGCCAAGTCGAAGTGAAGAATTACTACGCCGAGCTGCCCATCGCCATCAAGGTTCAGGGAACCTACAACGATCTCGCCGCATTCACCTCCGATGTGGCCAAGTTGTCGCGCATCGTCACCATCAACAACATCGCCATCACCAGTCCAGCCGGCCCGACTTCCGCTGGCAAGCTGACCATGGACGCCACCGCCAAGACCTTCCGCTACCTCGACGCCGACGAAGTCGCTGCGCAGCAAAAGGCGAAGAAACCGGGGGCCAAGCCATGAGCCTGCAGCGCCGCCTCTTCGGTGAATGCCGCAAATCACCACCCATCGCCCTGCCCATGCACGGCCGTTCGTTCGCCGATCGTCGCTCGATCTGGTGGATGCTTGCACCACTGACGGCCTTGTTGCTGGCCGGTTGCGGGGGCCAGCCGCATGAAGATCTGCGCCAGTGGATGAGCCAGGAACGCGCCAAGCTGCGTCCGCATGTGCAACCCATCGAGGCGCCCAAGCCGTTCACCCCCGCGACCTACAGCCTGGCCGATCAAACCGATCCGTTCTCTGCGGCCAAGCTGGAAACCGGCGTCCGGCAGGAAATGAACAAGCTCAGCCCGGAGGTTCTGGCGCAGATGAACCGGCCGAAGCAACCGCTCGAGCAGTATTCGCTCGACCAGATCCAGATGGTGGGCAGCCTCAAGATCAAGGGCCAGGACTATGCCTTGCTCAAGGCGGCCAATCTGTTGTACCGCGCGCATGTGGGCGAGTATGCCGGCCAGCATTACGGGCGCATCACCAAAATCGACGAAAACCAGGTTGTTTTGCAGGAACTGGTGCAGGATGCCACTGGCGACTGGGTGCAACGCACCGCAACCCTTCAATTGCAGGAGAGCAGCAAATGATGTCCGAGCGTTGTTGTGCCCCCAAGGACGGCGCGCTGCGCCGCCACGACCCCCGTGGGAGTCCGGCAGATTTGGGAGCGGCCCGGCGTTTCATGGCTCGGCTTGCGGTGCCATGGCTGGGGCGCTCGGTTGCCAGCCTGGTCTTGTTGCTGGGCCTTGCCAGCACCGCCGCGGCTCAATCCACCAATGTGCTGCAAAGCGTGGGTGCCAGCAGTCAGGGCGGTGAAATCGTTGTGCAACTCGAGTTCGCGCAGCCGCTGGCGGCAGCGCCGGCAGGCTTCACCATCGATCAGCCAGCCCGCATCGTGCTGGATTTTCCCGGTGTCAAGTCCGAAGTCAGCCGCAGTGCCGTCAGCTTCGATCAGGGCAATCTGCGTTCCGCCAATGTGGTCGAGGCGCAAGGTCGCTCTCGTGTCGTGCTCAACCTGCGCAGTTCCACCACCTACAAAACCGAAATGCTGGGGAAGCGGCTGCTGGTGCTCATCAGTCCCGTGGCCTCTGCGCCGTTGAATGCCTCTGCCGGTTCCGGTGCATCGCTGACGCAGCCGGTGCACTTCGCCGACAGCCTCAACACCCAGCAACTCCCGTTGCGGGGGGTGGATTTCCACCGCGGCCCCGACGGCTCAGGACAGGTCGTCGTCAGCCTGCCCAACAATCAGGTCGGCGTCGACATCCGGCAGCAAGGCCAGAACATCGTCGTCGATTTCCTCAAAACGGCCCTGCCGCCTGAACTCAGGCGCCGGCTGGATGTCGGGGATTTCGCCACGCCGGTGAAATCCGTCACCACGTTTCAGATGGGCGACAACGTGCGCATGGTCGTGCAGCCCAGCGGCGCCTACCAGCAAAGCGCTTACCAGGCCGACAACAAGTTCGTGCTGGAAGTGCGGCCTGAAACGCCCAACCCCAACCAGCTCGTGCCCGGCAACGGCCCGGGTTACCACGGGCAGAAGCTTTCGCTCAATTTCCAGAACATCGATGTGCGTTCCCTGCTCCAGGTCTTCGCCGACTTCACCGGACTGAACGTGGTGGTGAGCGACTCCGTCACCGGCAACCTCACGCTGCGTTTGAAAGACGTGCCCTGGGATCAGGCGCTGCACATCATCCTTCAGGCCAAGGGCCTGGGCGATCGCAAGGAAGGCAATGTGTTGTGGATTGCCCCGCGTGACGAAATCCTCGCTCGAGAGAAGTCCGAACTCGAGGCCAAGAAGTCGATTCAGGACCTTGAGCCGCTCAAGTCCGAAACCTATCAACTCAATTACCAGAAGGCGGCTACCGTGGTCGGCTTGCTGACGGGTGCAGCAGGTGGTGCGCAATCCAGCGGTGCCGGTGGGGCCTCTGCCATGCCTCCGATCCCGGGCTTCTCCTCGGGAGCGGGTGCACCAACATCGCGCATCCTCTCGCCGCGCGGCACGGTGATTGCCGACCCGCGTACCAACCAGATCTTCGTGACCGATATTCCCTCGAAACTCGACGAGATCGGTCGTCTCATCAGCAAGATCGACAAGCCGGTGCGCCAGGTGTTGATCGAGGCGCGCATCGTCGAGGCTTCCGACCAGTTCGGACGCAGCCTGGGGGCCAAGTTGGGATTTCTCCGCACCACCATCCCCGGGGCTGGAAACAATCCTGGGGTTGCCATCGGGGGTAACTATCTTGGCGTCGGTGAGCAAACTGGCCAGGCAGCCGTGACCAGCGGTTCCTACATTCCAGACACCCAATTCGTCAATCTTCCAGCCTACGGACTTGCCGGGAGCATCTTGGCGGGCGCGGTGCCCAGTTCGGTTGCAGTGAGCCTCTTCAATGCTGCGGCAAACCGTTTCATCAATCTTGAACTCTCCGCCATGGAGGCTGATGGCAAGGGCAAGATTGTTTCTTCACCACGCGTGATTACGTCCGATTTGCAAAAAGCCACCATCGAACAAGGTACCGAGATTCCTTATCAACAGGCGACCTCCAGCGGGGCCACCTCGGTGACGTTCAAGAAGGCGGTGCTCAGCCTGGACGTGACCCCTCAAATCACCCCGGACGGCAATGTCATCATGAGTGTCGAAATCCACAAGGACAGTCAAGGTGCCGCGACCAATGGCGTTCCCTCCATCAACACCAACACCGTGACGACCCAGGTGCAGGTGGAAAATGGTGGTACGGTCGTCCTAGGGGGCATCTACACCTCGTCAGAACAAAATCAGACCAACAAGGTGCCCTTGCTTGGAGATATTCCCGTGTTGGGTTACCTGTTCAAAGTCAAGAGCAAGGCCATCCAGAAAAGCGAGCTCATGGTTTTCCTGACGCCAAAAATTGTGAGCCACGCCGACCTGTCCCGATAAGGCAGTTTGCTGACGTGGTTTGCAAGTTCAATCCTTGAATGCCCTTCCATACCTCTGGATGTGAAGATTGATCCGGCCGAGTGTCTTCCTCATCGGCCTGATGGGTGCCGGCAAAACGACCGCTGCACGCTCGCTTGCGCAGCGCACGGGATTGGAATTTGTCGATAGCGATCACGAAATCGAACGGGAGCAAGGCTGCAGCATTGCGGCCCTGTTCGCGCGCGATGGCGAAGCCGGGTTCAGGGAGATCGAGGCGCGGGTGGTCGATGCCCTGACTCGGCGCAACGGCCTGATCCTTGCGACTGGCGGCGGAGTGATTCTTCGCGAGGACAACCGGCAAGCCCTGCATGACCGCGGCGTGGTGGTGTATCTGCGCGCCACTGCCGACGAGTTGGCGCATCGCACCCGCAATGACCGCAACCGTCCCTTGCTGCAAACGGCCGACCCGCGCGCCAGACTGCGCGAGTTGTTCCGCCAGCGCGACCCGCTGTACCGCGAAACCGCCCACTTCATCATCGACACCGGCCGTCCTTCGGCGGCGATGCTCTCAAATCTGGTTCTCACCCAACTGGAGCTGGCCGGGGTGCTGGACCCAGCGGTGTACGTCACGGGCGGGGCTTTGGGCGGCGCATCCGGCGCTCACCTGCACACACGTACACGTCGCTCCGAGCGCTAGACGCCGCGCCCGGCTGTGCAGCGGTTTCGCGCCGCGCCTGATTCGGCGGCTTCAGGGCGACTCGACTCCAGGCGGCGCCACATCGCCGCTGCTGAAGACATCCGAGCGGTACACCTTGAAACGACGGGCGGACTCCAGGTGGGAACGCATAGAGGTGGAGGTTCCAGCATTCCAGCGCGCTGGCGCGTCCATGACGCAAGATCAGCAAAACCAGAACCCTGCAAGGGGACGCCCAAGACGTAGACTCGGCCACAGTCGAGTACGCCCGAAATCCCCGTAGCCGATGGGCTCAGGATTCGATTGGAATCTGGCCCAGTTTGTCTCTGGGATCAACCGCCTGAGCTGGGTTTCAACCCGCGGCCGCGCCCCACGCTTTCTGACGCTCAGCCCAGACGCCAGTGCGCTGGTCGTCGCCAACGAGGGCACCGATTCGGTCGTTGCCCACCGCATCCAGGCGGATGGCGACATCGACGATGGGCGTGTCGCTGCCCAAACGGGCAGCCCTGTTTGCATCACCTTCATCCATCCCTGAAATGAGCATTCGACTATGAAGCAGACGCGCATCGCCGCGACGTACATGCGTGGCGGAACCAGCAAGGGTGTGTTTTTTCGCGCCGAGGATCTTCCCGTGGAGCGTGACCAGCGCGATCAGTTGCTGATGCGCGTCATCGGAAGCCCCGATCGCTATGGCAAGCATATCGACGGCATGGGCGGCGCCACATCGAGCACGAGCAAGGTCGTGATCGTGTCGCGATCGTCTCGATCGGACAGTGACGTCGACTATCTGTTCGGCGCGGTCGCCGTGGGGGAGCCGGTCATTGACTGGTCCGGCAACTGCGGAAATCTGACCTCCGCAGTCGGGCCGTTTGCCATTCACGCCGGATTGGTCGACGCGCCGTCCGACGGGGTCGGGATCGTGCGCATCTGGCAGGCCAACATCCAGCGCCGGATCATCGCGCACGTGCCGATGGCCGGTGGCAGTGTGCAGGAAATTGGTGATTTCGAGCTCGACGGCGTGCCGTTTCCTGCTGCGGAGATTCCCCTCGAATTCCTTGACCTCGCCTCGGATGGGGCGGGCGACGACGCGGGGGCCATGTTTCCCAGCGGCTCGCCGGTGGACACCCTGCAGGTGCCGGGCGCAGGGGCCATGGAAGTCACCCTGATCAACGCCGGCAACCCGACGATCTTGATCCACGCCGCGAGTCTCGGTCTCACCGGCGTGGAATTGCAGAAGGATGTGAACGACCGCCCCGAACTTCTGGCACTCGCCGAGGTGGTGCGCGCGCAGTGCGCGGTGATGATGGGCCTGGTGGGGTCGGCGGCAGAGGCCACCGCCAAGCGGCCGCATACGCCGAAGCTGGCCTTTATCGCGCACCCTGCGAGCTACACGGCATCGGACGGCAAGCGCATCGACACCGGTGACGTTGACCTCTTGGCGAGGATCTTCTCGATGGGGCAACTGCACCACGCGATGACCGGCACGGGTGCCGTGGCCATCGCCGCGGCTGCGGCGATTCCGGGGACGATCGTCCACCAGGTGGCGCCGCTCGACGCGCAGGGTTTCATCCGCTTTGGGCATCCGTCGGGGGTGCTTCGTGTCGGCGCAGAAGCCATGTCCGATGGCTCGGACTGGAGCGTTCGCAAGGTCACGATGAGTCGCAGCGCGCGCCGGCTCATGGAGGGTTGGGTTTGCGTGCCGGCTGATTGCGGGAGCGCCGGGCGATGAGCGCAACGCAGGCCCTGCAAGATCTCGCACCGACTGGAGTGCTGCGCGCGGCAATCAATTTTGGAAATCCCGTGCTGGCCCAACCGGGAAGCGCAAACGGGCCGCCGCAAGGCGTGTCGGTTGCTCGCGCGCGCGAACTTGGGCGCAGGCTTGGCGTGGACATCGCGTTCGTCCGGTTCGATGCGGCCGGCAAGGTCGTCGAAGCGCTGCCCCGCAACCTCTGGGACATCGCATTCCTGGCCATCGATCCCGCGCGAGCGACCGGCATCGCGTTCACGGCACCGTATGTGGTCATCGAAGGCACCTACATCGTGCGCGACGACTCGCCGCTGCGCGCCACCGAGGACTTCGACCGCCGTGGCGTGCGCATGGCGGTGGGCGCGGGCGCCGCCTACGACTTGTTTCTGACCCGGACCCTCAAGATGGCTGCGTTGGTCCGCACAGAGACCTCGAGGGGTGCGATCGACGCATGCGTTGCACACGGCTACAACGCGGCGGCAGGAGTCAGGCAACCTCTGGAGGCGTTCGCCCGGGAACACCCTGGGTTCCGCGTCATCCACGGGGGGGTTCGTCGCGATCGAGCAGGCTATGGGAACGCCCAAGGGGAGGCAGCTCGGCTGGACGTATCTCTGCAGCTTCATCGAGGACATGAAGCGCGATGGATTCGTCGCCGATGCGCTCAACCCTGGTGGGCGGAACGCGACCGCGGTTGCGCGTTCAACATCCGCCGGGAATCCCGGAATGTCGAATCGGTCGGCAGGTCAGACCTTGCACAGGCTCGGCGACGGTACAGTCCAGCCGAACGAGGGACCGGGCGACCGGCCCGACATGAGGGTTGATCGAGAGGGGCATGGACATGAATTCGCCAACACATCAAATCACGCTGACCGTGCTGATGACGCCGGAGACCGCGAATTTCACCGGTCATGTTCATGGGGGGGCGATTCTCAGGCTGCTGGATCAAGTCGCCTATGCCTGCGCCAGCCGCTATGCCGCCCGCTACGTCGTGACCCTGTCCGTCGATCAGGTCACGTTTCGGCAACCGATCCATGTCGGCGAACTGGTGACATTCCTGGCGTCGGTCAACTTCACCGGGCGCACATCGATGGAAGTGGGGATCAAGGTGCTCGCGCAAGACATCCGCTCGCAAGCATCCCGGCACGTCAACAGCTGCTTCTTCACGATGGTCGCCGTGGACGACGACGGCAAGCCCGTTGCGGTGCAGCCGCTGGCCCCGTCATCAGCCGATGAGCTGCGCCGCCATGCCGCGGCCCTGATTCGCCGAGAGCTTCGGCAGGAATTCGACCGGCGAGCACCAAAGCTCGCCTCCTAGGTGGGCGCCAGGGCTGCCCCTGAACGGCCGCTCCGTCCGGTCGGGCCCTCTGGGCGATCCGGCCTGCAGGGGGCTTCCTACAATCGAGCCTTCACTGCCCAGCCCGACAAGGCCAAGCCATGACCATCGTCCGCGTCGAACTCGATCAGCGTGCCTACGACATCCGCATCGGCGCGGGTCTGCTGGCGCGGCCCGAGAGTTTTGTTCAGGTCGCAGCGCCCAAGGCACATGCGCTCATCGTCAGCAACACCAGCGTCGCACCGCTCTACATGCAGCGCCTGCAGCAGGCCCTGGCGCCGCATTTTGCGCAGGTGCTGCATTGCGTACTGCCGGATGGCGAGGAGCACAAGGACTGGCGCACACTCACCCAGGTGTTCGACGCCCTGCTCGAGCACCGGTGCGACCGCAAGACCACGCTCTTCGCCCTGGGCGGCGGCGTGATCGGCGACATGGCCGGCTTTGCCGCTGCCAGCTACATGCGCGGGGTGCCGTTCGTGCAGGTCCCCACCACCTTGCTGGCGCAGGTCGATTCATCGGTGGGCGGCAAGACCGCGATCAACCATCCGCTGGGCAAGAACATGATCGGTGCGTTCTACCAGCCACGGCTGGTCGTGGCCGACATCGACACCCTGCGCACCCTGCCGGCCGCGGAAGTGTCGGCGGGTTTGGCCGAAATCATCAAGCATGGCGCGATTGCCGACGCCACATTCTTCGACTGGCTCGAAACCCATATGGATCGCCTGCGCGTGCTCGACCCCGAAGCCGTGGCGCACGCCGTGCGGCGCTCCTGCGAGATCAAGGCCGCCGTGGTGGCGCAGGACGAAACCGAGACCGGCCTGCGTGCCATCCTCAACTTCGGCCACACCTTCGGCCACGCCATCGAGGCGGGCTTGGGCTATGGCCAGTGGCTGCACGGCGAGGCCGTGGGCGCCGGCATGGTGATTGCGGCCGATGTCTCGGTGCGCCTGGGCCTGCTCGATGCAACCTCGGCGACCCGGTTGCGCGAACTCACGCGCCGAGCCGGCTTGCCGGTGCAGGCGCCGCCGCTGCCGCTGGCGCGCTACCTGGAGCTGATGCAGGTGGACAAGAAAAACGAGGCCGGCAGTGTGCGCTACGTGCTGCTCCAGGGCCTTGGCCATGCCCTGTTGCGTCCGGCTCCCGCAGGTGCCGTGCGTGCCAGCCTCCTGGCGCATGGCGCTCAGGCCGGCGCGTCCGGACCTGCCGCGCAGGGGAAGGCCATGGCATCGACAGCTCCATGATTCTGCGAGCTGCGGAGGCGCCCGACGCGCACGAGGCGCGGCTGGCGCCTTACGCCCAAACCGCGGCCACTTCACGCGGCCGCAGGTATGCCGAACCGGCGCCGCGCGACCGCAGCGATTACCAGCGCGACCGCGACCGCATCATTCACTGCAGCGCCTTTCGACGCCTGGAGTACAAGACCCAGGTGTTTCTCAACCACGAGGGCGACCTGTTCCGCACCCGGCTCACGCACAGCCTGGAAGTGGCGCAGATCGCCCGCTCCATCGCCCGCGCGCTGCGCCTGAACGAAGACTTGACCGAGGCCATCGCCCTGGCGCACGACCTCGGCCACACGCCATTCGGTCACGCCGGGCAGGACGCGCTGAATGCCTGCATGCGCGCCCGGGCGCCACAGGATCCGCGTCCCCGCTCGGCGGATGAGGAGGGCGACGCCGGATCCATGCCGGACGGCGGCGGCTTCGAGCACAACCTGCAGTCGCTGCGGGTGGTGGACAAGCTGGAGGAGCGCTACGCCGCGTTCGACGGCCTGAACCTCACCTTCGAGACGCGCGAGGGCATTCTCAAGCATTGCTCGCGACGCCATGCCGCGCGCCTGGGCGAGGTGGCGGCGCGCTTTCTCCATGGCGGCCAGCCTGGCCTGGAGGCGCAGGTGGCCAATCTGGCGGACGAGATTGCCTACAACAACCACGACATCGACGACGGTCTGCGCTCGGGGCTGCTGCAGCTCGACCAGCTCGAGACCATCGACTTTTTCGGTGGCCATCTGCACGCGGTGCGCGCGGCTTATCCGGGGCTTGCGGCCAAGCGCCTGGTGGCCGAAACCATCCGCCGCATGATTTCCACACTCATCGCCGATCTGGTGGCGCAGACCCGGATCCACATCGAGGCTGCCGGCGTGCAGGGTCCGGCAGACGTGCGCGCGAGCGCGCCGCTGGTGGGTTTCAGCGCCCCGGTGCGCGAACAACTCACCCGGCTGCAGCAGTTCTTGCGCCTGGCGCTGTACCGGCATCCGCAGGTGCTGCGCTCCACCACCAAGGCGGCGCGGGTGTTGCGCGAGCTGTTCAACGCCTATGCCGACGAGCCGCGCCTGCTGCCGTCCGACCACCAGCGGCCGAAGGACATGGGACAGTTGCGCGCCATTGCCGACTACATCGCCGGCATGACCGACCGCTACGCGATCAAGGAGCATCGCAAGCTGTTTTCCGTGCAGGATTGGTAAGGCGCGCAAGCGGGCTGACCCGCGACCAATCCCGTGCGCGGCATGGGTGTATCCGAACGTGTCTGCCTATTGATTGCCTAGGCAATAACATGCCAGGCATGAATGCAAGAACATCCGATCCGCTCACGCAAACGAACGCCGCGCCGCCGCGTTTCTACGAAGGCGACACCTACTGCAAGAACAACTCGGTCGGCTTCCTGATGAAGCGCTGCCTGGCGGTGTTGCTGCGCAACCTGGAGCACCGCATGCAGGCACTCGACCTCACCGGCACGCAGTGGCATCCGTTGATTCATGTGCTGGAAGGCTGCGACACCGTGGCCGCCTGCGCCCGCGAAATGCAGACCGACGCGGGTGGCATGACCCGCATGCTGGACCGTCTCGAAACCAAGGGCCTGCTGGTTCGCGAGCGCAGCACGGTGGATCGCCGCGTGGTGCATCTCGCGCTCACACCCAAGGGGCGCGAAGTGGCCCAACAAGTGCCCGCCATGCTGGCCGACGTGCTCAACGAACATCTGCGCGGATTCACGGCCCAAGACTTCGCGACCTTGATGCATTTGCTGCGGCGCTTCGTCGACAACGGCGACGCCCTTGCCGCAGCCAGCAATGCCGGCCCCGGGCCAAAAATCACTCTGGACGAGGGCTGAAGGCGCAAGCCACCATCCCCGAATGCGCGGACGGCGCCCGTCCCCGGATCGCCAGGCGCAAGGCTTCAACCGTGCCAGCGCATCGACCCTCCTGCTCGACCCAAGACCCGTACCCCATCATGCCGCTTCCATCCACCGTTCAAACCCCAGCGATCCACCGCCGCAAGGCCCGTGGTGGCCGGCTGCTTCGGATGCCGTTTCTGGCGCCGCTTCTGGCGGCCATGTTGTTGGCCGGTTGTGCATCCACCGGTGGCATGCACCCCACGGCCCAAGCCGTGCAACCGGCGCAACTGGGCCTGAGCGTCGGCGCCGTCAACCCGGCGGAGTTTCCAAAGGAAGACTGGTGGACGCAGTTCAACGACCCCGAGTTGAACCGGCTGATCGCCAAAGCCCTGGCCGACAACCCCAGCCTGCAGGAAGCGCAGGCGCGCATGCGCCAGGCGCAGGCGGCGGTGGGTGTGGCGCAAAGCAGCCTGGAGCCCAGCCTGAATGCCGCGGTGAACTCCACCCGCCAGCGCTTCAGCGCCAACGACATTTACCCTCCGCCCCTGGGTGGCGGCATTTACACCGAGAACCAAGCCTTGCTGCAAGGCCGCTACACCTTCGATTTTTTTGGCCGTAACAAGGACCAGCTCCAGGCCGCCATCGGCCAAGCCCGTGCGGCCCAGGCCCAGGCCCAGGCGGCGCGTGTCGTGTTGGCGGCGAATGTGGCCGGCGGTTATGTCGGCCTCGCGCGGCTGGACGCGCAGCACGCGGTTTTGCAGCGCACCCTGGCCCAGCGCCAGCACATCGAGCGGCTGGTGGGAGACCGCGTGCGCGCCGGTCTGGAAACCACGCTGCAGCAGCGCCAGGCCCAGGCCGAGATTCCACAGATCAGGCTGCAGCTCGAACAGAACGCGCAGGCCCAGGCCCAGGCGCGCCACGCGCTGGCGGCCTTGCTCGGGCAAGGGCCCGAGGCCACGGCCAAGCTCAAGCCCGACTTGCAGACCCTGCCCCTGCCGGCGCTGCCCACAAGCCTGCCGGCCGAACTCATCGGCCGCCGCGCTGATGTCGTGGCGGCGCGCTGGCAGGCGCAGGCCGCGTTGGCGGGAGTGAAGGCGGCGCGTGCGGCCTTCTATCCCAACATCAGCCTGACGGCTTTCGCCGGTTTCACCGCGCTGGGCTTCAGTCAGTTCCTTGCGGCCAGCAGTCGCGCCTACGGCGTGGGGCCGGCGCTGACGCTGCCGATTTTTGAAGGCGGCAAGCTGCGCGCCAATCTTCGCGGGCAATCGGCGGCGGCCGACGCGGCCATCGCCCAATACAACGCCACGGTGGTGAACGCCGTGCGCGAAGTGGCCGATGCGGTGAGCGATCGGCGCTCGCTGCAGCAGCAGATCGTCCAGCAGCACGATGCGCTCAGGCTCGCGCAGGACGCCGAGCGGCTGGCGCAACAGCGCTACCAGGCTGGCCTGAGCAACTACCTCAGCGTGCTGACCACCGAGAACGGGGTGCTGCAGCTCGAGCAGATCGGCGCCAACCTCAAGGCGCAGGCGCTGGTGGATGACCTGGCCCTGATCCGCGCCCTGGGCGGCGGCTATGCGACCCCCGAGTTGCCGGCGCTGCCGGGAGCGACGGCCGAAGCGTCAGCGACGGCGGCAAGCCCGCAAACGCCAACCACTCCAGCGCTGCCCGCGGCCCCGGGCAGCGCAGCCCGGCCCTGAGCCGCGGCGATCGAACATCGTCATCCACACAACACCATCACGGAGCTTTGCATGAGCGCCAACCCACCATCCAGCAACCCGAACGGTTCCCCCGCGGCCAGCAACGGCAACGGCAACGGCAAAGCGGCCAGGCGCCGCAAACTGATGATCACAGCCATCGTCGTCTTCGTCCTCGCCGGGGCCTTGTACAGCGGCTACAACTACTGGCAATCGCTGCGCTACGCCTACACCGACGACGCCTATGTGCAGGGCAACCTGGTGCAAGTCACACCGCAGGTGGGCGGCACGGTGGTGGCGATCGACGGCGACGATACACAACTGGTGAAGGTCGGTCAGCCCCTGGTGCAACTCGATGGTGCCGACACCCACGTCGCTCTGCAGCAGGCCGAGGCCATGCTGGCGCAAGCCGTGCGGCAGGTGCGCGTGAGCTTTGCCAACAATGGCACGCTGGCGGCGCAGGTGGCGGTGCGGCAGACCGATGTCGCCACCGCGCAAGCCAACCTGGCCAAGGCCGAGGATGCGCAACGCCGCCGCCAGGAACTCGCCGGCACCGGCGCCGTGGGGGCCGAAGAATTGCGCCAGGCGCAGATTGCGGTGCAGGCGGCGAAAGCCGCGCTCACCACGGCGCAGGCCGGTGTCAAGGCGGCGCAGGAGCAGCTCGCCGGCGGCGAGGCCCTCACGGCCGGCACGGTGATTGCCGACAACCCTTCGGTCAAGCTCGCTGCCGCCAAGGTGCGCGAGGCCTACCTGGCCTACGAGCGCACCACGATCCCTGCCCCGGTGAGTGGCGTGGTGGCGCAGCGCACGGTGCAACTCGGCCAGCGCGTCGCACCCGGCATGCCGTTGATGTGGGTGGTGCCGCTGAACAACGTGTGGATCAACGCCAATCTGAAGGAAACCCAGTTGCGCGACGTGCGCATCGGCCAGCCGGCCAAGGTGGTGGCCGACACCTATGGCAGCAGCTTCACCTACACCGGGCGCGTGGTCGGCCTGTCGGCAGGCACGGGTGCGGCGTTTTCGCTGTTGCCGGCGCAGAACGCCACGGGCAACTGGATCAAGGTGGTGCAGCGCCTGCCGGTGCGCATTGCCCTCGAGCCGAAGCAGCTCGCCAGCCACCCGCTGCGCGTGGGCATGTCGACGGAAGTGACCATCACCATCAGCGACCACAAGGGTCCGCTGGTGACCGACATGCCGCCGACCGGCCCGGCCGCCAGCACGGATGTTTATGCCGCGGACTGGAAAAAAGCCGATGCCCTGGTGAACTCCATCGTCGCCGCCAACGCTGGCGGCAAGCGCTGAGGCGGCGCAGGCGCGCGATCAAGGACCACGCACATGGCCAGCACACTCGACATCCAAGAGGCCGCAGCCGGGGCCACCCCCGCCCCGCCGGCAACCCCCTCGCACATGGTGCCGCTCAAGGGCAGCATGCTGGTGCTGGGCACCATCGCGCTGTCGCTGGCGACCTTCATGAACGTGCTCGACACGTCCATCGCCAATGTCTCCATCCCGGCGATTGCCGGCGATCTGGGGGTGAGTTCCTCGCAAGGCACCTGGGTCATCACCTCCTTCGGCGTGGCCAATGCGATTGCCGTGCCGCTGACCGGTTTCGTCACCCAGCGTTTCGGCGCCGTCAAGGTGTTCCTCGCCAGCATCCTGCTGTTCACGCTGTTCTCGTTCCTGTGCGGGCAGGCCCACAGCATTCAAGTGCTCATCCTGTTCCGCGTGCTGCAAGGCGCCAGCGCCGGGCCGATGATTCCGCTGTCGCAAACGCTGTTGCTCTCCAGCTATCCGCAAAAGCGCGCGGGCATGGCGCTGGCGATGTGGTCGATGACCACGCTGATCGCGCCCATCCTCGGCCCGCTGCTCGGCGGCTGGATCACCGACAACATTTCCTGGCCGTGGATTTTCTACATCAACGTCCCTGTCGGCCTCATCGCTGCCGCCGTGACCGCCAGCATCTACACCCGCCGCGAGACACCGATCCGCAAGCTGCCGATCGACTGGACCGGGCTCGGGCTGTTGGTCATCTGGGTCGGAGCGCTGCAAATCATGCTCGACAAGGGGCAGGAGCTGGACTGGTTTTCCTCGCCGATCATCATGGCCCTGGCCGTGGCCGCCGTGGTCGGCTTCACGCTGTTCCTCATCTGGGAAATCTACGACGAACACCCGGTGGTCGACCTCACCTTGTTCAGGATTCCGAGCTTCACCCTCGGCACCATCATGCTGGCGCTGGCCTATGGCATGTTCTTCGGCAGCCTGGTGCTGCTGCCGCTGTGGTTGCAGGAGTTCATCGGCTACACCGCCACCCAGGCCGGCGAAGTGCTGGCGTGGGTCGGGCTGTTCGCCCTCATTCTGTCGCCCGTCATCGGTCGTTATCTGCCCGTGCTGGATTCGCGCTGGGTCACCACCTTTTCGTTCGTCGTGTTCGCGCTGGTGTTCTACATGCGCTCGCAGTTCACCACCGGCGACAGTTATTGGGAGTACAGCATTCCAACGGTGATTCAAGGGGTGGCCACCGCGACGTTCTTCATCCCGCTGCTGGGCATCATCCTGGGTGGCCTGCCGGGACATCGCATCGCCGCGGCTTCCGGCCTGTCGAACTTCGCCCGCATCACCGCGGGCTCGTTCGGCACATCGATCTACACCACCTGGTGGGCCGACCGCGCCGATCTGCACCATGAGCAACTCGTCAGCCACATCTACGCCGGCAGTCCGGTGGCCAGCCCCGTGATCCAGGGCCTGCAGGCGCACGGCTTCAGCCACGAGCAGGCGCTGGGCGTGGTCAATCGCCTCATCGATCAGCAGGCCTACACCATCGCCGTCGACGACATGTTCCGCCTGAGCGCCTGGCTCTTCCTCGCCATGATCATCCTGGTCTGGATGATCAAGCCCACCAAAGGCGGCGCTGCCAGCGCCGAAGCAGCCGGCGCCCACTGAGCCGACGCGGCTCCTGCCCCACCCCCACCCCCGCCCTTCACGCGAAAACCAGCGTCATGCGCCCAACACCTGCCGCCCGCACCCAGGGCCTTTCACGCCACGCGCTGCTGGCCTGCCTGCTGGCGGCAATCGGCCTGGCGCAGCCGGCGCGGGCGTCCGAATTCTCCGCGCTCTGGGGCGCCTACCGGGGCTATCACAACGCCACCCTGGCCTACCAG
>JAJZDV010000184.1 GCA_021846025.1 Pseudomonadota bacterium | reverse complement strand
CGCCCACAGCAGGGTGCGGCGATTGTGCTTGTCGCCGAATGGCAGTCATGAGGCTTGGGGACGCGGTCGCATCAGATCATGCCGCCGTTGATGGAAATGACCTGTCCGCTGATGTAGCCGGCTTCGGCCGAGGCGAGAAAACCCACCAGATCGGCCACCTCCTGCGGTGTGCCGGCGCGCTTCATCGGCACCAGCCGGGCGATGGACGTGGCGTCGAACGCGGCCTCGCTCATCGCGGTGGCGATGATGCCGGGCGCCACCGCATTCACCGTGATGCCGCGGCTGGCCACCTCCAGCGCCAGCGACTTGGTCGCCGCGTGCAGGGCGCCTTTGGCCGCCGCGTAATTCACCTGCCCCCGATTGCCGGCGATGGCCGCGACCGAAGTGATGTTGATGATGCGCCCCCAGCGGGTGCGGATCATCGGCAGCATCAGCGGCTGAGTGACGTGGAAAAAGCCGTTGAGCGAGACGTCGATGACGTGCTGCCACTGCACCAGGCTCATGCCGGGAAAGACCGCATCGTCGTGCACTCCGGCGTTGTTGACCAGCACCTGCACCGGGCCGTCGGCGAGCAGTGCTTCGAGCGCCGTCGCAGTGGCGGCGCCATCCGTCAGATCAAAGGCCACGGCCTGCGCCGCGTGGCCCTGTGCGCGCAACGCGGCGGCCAGGGCTCGAGCCCTGGCAAGGCCGGCGTTGGCGTGGACGATGACGGCATACCCATCGGCCGCCAGACGCTGGCAGATGGCCGCACCGATCGCGCCGCTGCCGCCGGTGACCAGGGCGCGGCGTGCGGGCGTGGCGTTGGGCGTGGTGTTCATGGTGGTGTGGAGGCGAATGAAGGGGCAGGACCGGCGGCGTCCAGCACCACCGAGGCACGGCCATCGAGCAGCAAACGGTCGCCCGTCGCCACGCGAAACCGATAGAGCAGCATCCGTGCGTCACCCGACAAACGCTCGACGCACACCTCCAGCGCCGCGGGGATGTCGTCGATCCGAGCCACATGCAGTTGCACCGCGCGCAGGCTCACCAGCAAACCGCCGGGCCGCCCCAAGGTTGGCTGACCCCCTTGGGGGGCATGCGGCGCTTGCGCGGCATTGGGGGCACTCACCAGCAAACCGCCGGGCCGCCCCAAGGTTGGCTGGCCCCCTCGGGGGGCATGCGGCGCTTGCGCGGCATTGGGGGCACTCACCAGCAAACCGCCGGGCCGCCCCAAGGTTGGCTGGCCCCCTCGGGGGGCATGCGGCGCTTGCGCGGCATTGGGGGCACTCACCAGCAAACCGCCGGGCCGCCCCAAGGTTGGCCGGTCGTCATCGGGCGTGCGGTTCGGATCGGGCACGCGGCCATGGTCGGCCACGAGCACGCCATGCACCGCCATGGCCTGGGCTGCGTACTCGATGCCGCATGCCGCGCCGAGGCGGTCGAACTGGCGCAGTGGGTTGCCGGCGTGGCGGTGGCTGGTGGCGCAGCAGACGAGGTGTTGCGAGTCCCAGTGCAGCACCGCATCCAGCAGGCACATGCTGCCCTGATGCGGGATGTGGGCCGCGATCCACGCATGGTCCAGCGGGACATGTCCCAGGAGCGCCGGTTTCAACATGGCGTGAGTTGCAGCGCGAGCTGTTGGCGAGGTTGGTTGTCGAGCACGATGCGGGCGGCTTCGCGCCGGGCCAGCGCGCGCAGCAGGGGGAGCGCGCGTGCGGCGGGGATCGCGCAGCGCAGCGCTTCGAGTGTGGCATCGCTCAAGGTGTCGGTCGGCAGTTCGGTGAAGGGCGAGGCGGGGTCGAGCCTCAGACGCGCCAGCGAGCGTACGCCGGCTTGCGGCGTCAGGACCAGGGCGACGCCGAAGCTGTCGGGAATCGGCCGCACGCGGTGCAGCGGCTCGGGGTAGTGGGTGTCATAGGCCAGCAGCAGCACCGGCTGGCGCAGCAGCGCGGTTTGCACCAGGGCTTCGAGCAGGCCGGCGGTGAAGCTGGCGTCGAAGGCGCACAGCACGGCGGATGGCGCCATCGCTTTGGTGGCGATGCCCCAGTAGCCCGAGGCGGCGTTGTGCACCGAGTTGTGAAAGCGTGTCGGCGAGAGCAGCCTGTCGCTGCCGGCCAGCGCGGCGCAGATCTCGTGGCAGTTGCGGCCGTCACCGCCGGAGGACGTGAACACGGTGGCCAGATCGGCCGCGTTCAAGCCGGCGTGGGCAACGGCCTCTAGCCCGCTGGCGAGGGTGAGTTTGATCACGGCGGTGGCGCGGCGTCGTTCGGCAGCGGGCAGGATTTGCGGCACCGGCAGAACGGTTCTCTGGGCCACATGCGGTGCATCGCCACGCAGCACGGCCTGCGCCTGCGCCCAGTCGTTCAGCCCCGGGCCGAGCACGCCGACGCCGTCGATGTGGGCGTCGAGCGGCTGGGCGGCAGAGGCCGTGTCGTGTGGCATGGTGGGCATCGAGCGGCTCATCGTGCTGGTCTCGAAGCAGGGTGCGGCGCATCTCCCCGTGCCAGCACCAGGCTGCAATTGGTGCCGCCGAAGCCGAAGGAGTTGCTCAGCACGCGGCGCGGCGCGGCGATGCTTGGCGCCTGCCGGCTCGCCTGCGGGGTGCCTGCCGCAAGCAGGTAGTCGAGCGGCGCGACAGCGGCAATGGCCGGGTCGAGTGCCGTGGTGCCAACGCCGGCGGGCATGAAACCATGGCGCAGCGCCAGCAGGCAGAACACCGCTTCCACCCCGCCGGCCGCACCCAGGGTGTGGCCGGTGGCGCCCTTGGTGGAACTGCAGGGCACGCCGGGCCCGAACAGGGCGCCGACCGCGCGGCCCTCCGCGGCATCGTTGCTGGGTGTGGCGGTGCCGTGCAAATTGATGTAGTCGATGTCGGCCGCCTGCAGCCCGGCCTGGTCCAGCGCCAGCTGCATGGCGATTCGGGCACCGAGGCCGTCGGGATGTGGCGCGGACATGTGGTAAGCATCGCTCGATTCGCCCACGCCCAGCAGCAACACGTCGCCAGCCGTGGGTGCCGTCGGTGCGCGCTCCAGCAGCACGAAGGCGCCGGCCTCGCCGATGGACAAACCGTTGCGTGTCGCGTCGAACGGGCGGCAGGCCGTGCTCGACAGCAGTTCCAGCGAGTTGAAGCCGTACAGCGTGGTCAGGCACAGACTGTCCACGCCGCCCACCAGGGCGCAGTCGATCAGCCCGGCGGCGAACATGCGCTGTGCGCTGGCGAACACCTTGGCGCTGGACGAGCAGGCCGACGACACCACGCTGCACGGGCCGCGCAGGCCGAAGCGCGCGCGCACGTAGGCGCCGAGCGAGAAGGTGTTGTGGGTTTGTTCGTAGTGCAAGGCGGGCGGCAACGCGCCCTGGGCATCGAGGGCGCGATACGCCTGTTCGGTTTGCAGGATGCCAGAGGTGCTGGTGCCGAGGACCAGACCGATGCGCTGCGCGCCATGGCGCGCGATGGCCGCTTGCACCGCGTCGGCGAAGCCGTCCTGCTGCAGGGTGAGTTCGGCCAGACGGTTGTTGCGGCAGTCGAAATCGAGCAACGACTCGGGCAGACGCACCGCGTCGACATCGGCAACTTCGCCGATCCAGGTCGGCAGATCGACGATGTCGAAGGCGCAAGGCGCCAAGCCGCTGCGCGCGGATCGCAGGGCTTGCA
>JAJZDV010000183.1 GCA_021846025.1 Pseudomonadota bacterium | reverse complement strand
AGGGCATCGAGCAGATCGAGCACGGCCGGGGTCACGTCCGGGTCGGGTCCATCGTCGATGGTCAGTGCGACTTCCCCGCGCGCGATGGCGGCGTCCGGCAGGCGGATCAGGTTGGGGCCGAGCCACTGGCCACGCGGCCACAGGCTCGCTGCGGCGAGGAGCCCGTGGCTGAGGATCACGGCTCCCAAGGCCCAAGGCCAGAGCGCCGGGTGCACGATGACGCCGACCAGGGCGGCAGCGTGCGCCACGAGCGCGACCAGCACCAGCGGCGCAGGTCGCCAGATGGATGGCGGGGGCGTTGCGATGGGGGTGAGCGTGTCGGGCATGGGCAGTCGATTATGCCGCCGGCGAGCCCGTGTGCACAGCCTCGCGGCCCGTTGCCGGCGGCGCGGACAAGATGGCCGAGAACAGCAGTGCGAGCAACGCCCCGGGGCCGACGGTGGCGCCCAGCGCCTCCAGCACGGGCACACCCGAGAACAGCAGCGGGCCGAAGCCGGCGACGGTGGTGAGATTGGCGAACAGCAGCGAGGCCAGCGTGCGTGGCGCGATCCCGCCGCTGTCAACTTGGCCGCGATCGAAAAACAGCGCGTAGTTCGAACCGACCGCGACGATGAGCATCATGCCGACGAGGTGGAGCAAGGTGAGCTGAATGCCCGTCAGCAACAGGCCGGCGGCCACCACGACCACTGCTGCCAGCAAGGGTGCCAGCACGCGCACGGCCCGCCGCAACGAGCGCAGGGCGACGAGCAGCAGCACGGCGATGGCGCCCAGCCCGGCAAGCGACAACCAGGCGGCGGCTCGCAGGTAGCTGTCGTACAGCCCGCTGCTGGCTTCGCCGAGGTTGATGTAGCTGGCCTGTGTGCCTGCCAGTGCGGCGGCGATGCGTGCGCCGTTGATCGACCCCGAGCTTGGCGCACGCAGCGGCAACAGCGCGGACCAACGACCATTTGCGGCGCGCAGCAGCATGCCGTTCAGGGCCAGCGCGAAGGAGGTGTGGGCGAGGTCGCTGCGGGTGAGCGGCCTGGCATGGCGTGCGGCCTGCACGTCGCGCACGAAGGGGGAGAACAGCGCGGGCTTGACCGGAAGGCCTTGCACCGCGGCATCCAGGCGTTGCTGCAACACAGGCGCCGGGGGCAGGGCGGCCTGGCGGGCGCGTTGCGTCGCCAGGCTGGGAAGGAAACGCGCCGGGGTGTCGAAGCCGGCAATGGCGCCCTCTGCCTGCAAGGCCTGCAGCCGTGGGGCGATGCGCTCGGCGGCGGCCAGGGCGGCGTTGGCGTCGTCGCCACGCACCACCACCAGGTCGGCCGAGTCGGGAGCGCCGATCTGGCGGCGCAGCTGCGCGTCCAGCGCGAGGGACGCCGGGCTCAGGGGACTGAGTGCCGCGAGTCGCGGATTCCAGAGATGCTGGCGCTGCAGCAGCAACACGGCGCACGCGATGGCCACCAGCGCGACAAGCGCCCAGCGCAAGCGTCGCAGCAGTGCCACGGCACGCAACAGGCGCAGGCCGATGGCGCTCAAATCACGCACGGCGAACCCACGCGGCAGCAGATGCGGCAGCACGAAGCGCGTGACCAGCGACGCTGTCACCAGACCGGCGATGGAGTAGGCGCCGAGTTGGGCCAGACCGGGGAAATCCGACAGCAGCAAGGTGGCGAAGCCGACGACCGAGGTCAGCATGCCCAGGCGGATGGTGGGCCAGAAGCGCTGCACCCAGGCGCTGCCGGCCTCGCTGGACTGCACGAACAGGTAGATGGAATAGTCCACTGCTTCACCCATCAGTGCGGTGCCGAAGCCCAGCGTGATGCCCTGCACCATGCCAAAGCCCAGTCCGACCGAGGCGATGGCCACGAGCACACCGGAGAGCACGGGCAGCAAGCCCAGCAGCAACACCGGCAGCGAACGGTAGACCAGCAGCAGCATGCTGACGATGAGCAGGCTGCCGATGAGCGAGACGCGCTCGGCGGCGTCCTTGATGGTGGCGCGCGATTGCACCGCGAACACTCCCGGGCCGCTCAGCACCAGGCTGGCTTGCGCCGCGCTCGGCCCGAGGCGGCGTTGTGCGTCGGCAAAGGCGCTGCGCACGCTGGCGATGGCGGCTTGCTGGGCATCGGTATCGGTCCCCGGCGCGCTGGTCAGCAGCAGCAGCAGCGCGCGCGCGTCCCTGGGGGCCGCCCAGACACCGTCCACCAGGTGCGGCTGGTCGGCCGAGGACAGGCTGCCGAGCAGGTGCAAGGTGGCGCCGGTGGGGTCGGCAGGCAGCAGTTTCTTGAGGCTGGCGCCCATGGGCGAGGCCAGTTGGTCGATGCTGTCTTGCAGCGCCCGGTGCAGCCCCTCGGTGCTGAAGGCCTGCGGTGTGGTGCCGGGGCTGAGCACATAGCGGTATTTCAGCAACACGTCGTCGTCACGCTGCGCGTCGACCGCTTGGCCGTTGTTCACCGAGGCGAAGGCGTGATGGCTGCGCAGGCGCTGCGCCAGGGCCTTGGACAGCGCAGCCCGGGTGGATGCCCGGGCGCCGTCGATACCGACCAGGATGAGGCGCGAAATCATGCCGTCGCGCAACTGGTCGACCAGCACTTGCTGCCGGGCATCGGGTGCGCGCGGCAGGAAGGCCGACATGTCGGCCGTGAAGCGGCTTTGGCTGATGACCACGACACTGGCTGCGAGCGCGGCCAGCCACAGCAGCAGCGCGGGCAGGGCGCGACGGCTCACGGATCGGTCCGCTCGCGGATGGTCATCAGGGAGTGGTCGCCATCGGTCTGGAGCACGGCGATGCTGCGCACCTGGCCCTGGCGTCCTTCGATGCGGATGGCGCGTACCCGCTGCCGTGCCCGGGGGTCCACCGGCACGAGGTTCAGGGTCCATCGCGCAGCGTCTCCGCTCAGGCCGACGAGGTAATCGCGCTGCAGCAGGTTGAGGTCACCGTTGAGCGTGGCGCGAATGCTGTTCACCAGCACGGCGATGTCCGGGTGATCGTCCAGGTTGAGTTGGTGGCTGCGGCCACCGAGTTCCACCGTGAGCTGATTGGCCAGGAGGATGATGGTCTGCGGCTTGGGTTTGAGGGTCCGCATTTCCAGGAAATCGGGGGCGGCGAAACGCAGTTCCCCCGACGATGCGATGGGCGCGTCGAGCATGGCCATGGTCTTGGTGTCGACGAAGCTGGCGCGGCCCGATTGGTGTTGCGCCAGCGCCTGCATCAGCGTGCTGAGGTTCCATTCGGCTCCTTGGTCGGCCATGGCCAGCCACGGAGCCGCGAACAGCGCCATGGCTAGGAGCAGGCGGCGGCCGCAGGTTCTGGCGGAAGTCAGGTGGGTGCGATGCATGGGTGTGGCGTCAGGCCGCGGAGGTTCACAGTTCCTTGGGGCCGGCGGCTTCGGCGGCCGGTCCCTGCCAGAAATCGTAGAAATTGAACCAGTTGTACGGGGCGGCTCGGCATTGCGCCTGCAGTTGCGCAACATAGCGCGCCAGCGCCGCGTCGATCGCGGCGTCGCGCTCGCCGCGCTTGCAGCCGGAAAAGTCCGCCAAGGGCAGAAAATGCACGTCGTAACGCTTGCCACCGTGATAGACCCCGGCCATGAAAATCACCGGCCGGCGCAGCATGGCGGCGATGCGCAGCGGCCCGCGCGGCCATGGCGCGGGCT
>JAJZDV010000182.1 GCA_021846025.1 Pseudomonadota bacterium | reverse complement strand
ACTGGCCGACCACGACTTCTGAACAACACCGACCACGATCAAGACAAGGGGCCTGCCGGCCCCCTTGTTCCATCAGCCACCCAGCGCCTCGGCGCCAGATATGTGCGGATTTACAAAGCCGGCAACAGCCCCGGCCTGCGCCATGGCGTCGGAAGAATGACCGTCAGCGATGCAGCAGGGTACAAGTGTTTGGCGACATCACGCGCGCCTGGAGAGTGGTCGCATTGTGACTACAATAGAGCGCCTGCACCGTTCCCGGAGAATTCTCATGAGCACTACTGCCGACACCTACGTCCGCGCTCGTATCGACACCAACACCAAGGAGCGCGCAGCCAGTGCGCTCGAAGCAATGGGCCTGTCGATTTCCGATGCCATCCGCCTGTTGATGCTGCGCATCGCCGATGAACGCCGCCTGCCTTTCGATGTGAAGGTGCCCAACGTCACCACGAAGAAGGCTATTGTTGAACTAGAAGCGGGCAAGGGTAAGAAGTTCGCCAGCGTGGACGACCTGATGGCGGATTTGCATGCGGACAATTGACCGCTCGTCCGTCTTCAAGCGCGACTACAAACGCGAGGCCAAAGGCCAGTACCGCACCATGCTCGATGACGCGCTCAAGCCTGTGCTGGTCGCACTGGTGACCGATCAGCCCCTCGATGCGCGCTACTGCGACCACGATCTTTCTGGCGATTGGGCCGGCTACCGCGAATGCCATGTCAAGCCCGACCTGCTGCTGATCTATCGGAAGTCCGATGCCGACACCCTACGGCTGGCGCGGCTCGGATCACACAGCGAGCTTTTCGGTTGACTGACGAAGTTTTCGGCTGTTCCAGTCTCCTTAAGACTGCTCGCTGTTGCATTGCTCTCTGTCAGCCTTGCTTGGCGTCCACCGCTCGACCCTGTGCCGCGCACTCGGTGCGAATGGATGAGCTGTTACGCATAAACGCTTTTACTCATTCGCTCAGCCGCGTATGATGCAATGAGTTGTGCATCATTTGCGCAAAGGATTTCATATGCACGTCATCGCCGTGTTGAACCAGAAAGGCGGGTCCGGTAAGACGACCATCGCCACTCACCTTGCCCGTGCCCTGCAGCTCGATGGCGCGGACGTGTTGCTGGTCGATTCCGATCCGCAAGGCAGCGCCCGCGATTGGGCGGCTGTGCGTGAGGACCAGCCCGTTACCGTTGTCGGCATCGACCGGCCGACCATCGAGCGAGACATCAAGCATGTCGCGCGCAAGGATTTTGTGGTCATCGACGGCGCACCTCAGGCGGCCGACCTAGCCGTGTCCGCGATCAAGGCGGCATCGTTTGTCCTGATCCCGGTGCAGCCCAGCCCCTACGACATTTGGGCAACCGCCGATCTAGTGGAACTGGTCAAACAACGCATCGAGGTCACGGACGGGAAGCTGCAGGCGGCTTTCGTAGTGTCGCGTGCAATCAAGGGAACCCGCATTGGATCGGAAGTCACCGAGGCCCTGACGGGCTACGGCCTGCCCATCTTGGAGTCGCGCATCACGCAGCGCGTGAGCTATCCCGGTACGGCAGCAGCGGGCACGACGGTCATGGACACAGACCCGGCTGGCGACGCTGCGGCGGAAGTGCGCGCCCTGACCGCCGAGTTGAAACAAAAACTCATTTGAAGATTTGAAGATTTGAGGATTTACGCCAATGAGCAAACAAGGAATCCTGACCGCCGGTCGGCCGAGCGCCAGCAAGAGCCGCGCCGCGACCCTCGCCAGTCTGGTCGATGATGCCACCATGAAGCGGGTTAACTTCGAGCTACCGGCCGATCAGCACACGAAGCTGAAAATCTACGCGACCAAGCAGGGTAAGACCATCAAGGATCTGCTGACGGAGTATGTTGCCCAGCTCCCGGAGTAATGCGTAATTGAGTTTTAACACATTTACTCATTAGCGCATGTGAGGCCTCCATGGGTAACGCCAAGAAGAACAGCAACGGCGGCCCCGCGCCGATGGACGAAGCCCTGACCTCATCGCTGTACAGGCTCGGCCAAGCCGTGCGAGCGAAGAACAGCGGCAAGACGGCGGCGCAAGGCGAATTGCCGCTGGATGGTGTCGCTCCAGTCGACCAAACCGACCCCGAGGACATGGCTGCGTTCGAAGATGACGCCTTGAGCTGGCAGGACGCGATCGACAGCTTGGACATGCCGGCCGAACATCTTGCTCGTGTAAGCCTGGACAACCTTCGAGAAGTGCACCGCATGCTGTCCGAGGGCATCGTGGCGGCCAATCGTGAGTTGGCCAGCATCGCCAGGCAGGACAATCTCGAAAGCTCAGAGGTCCGCGCCGTGCGCGGCTGGTTGGCCGCGCTGCAGGCGCAGCGCGCCAGGCTGGATGCCGTCATCGAAAACCAGATGAAGGCCCTCAAGGCGCGACAGCGCGTCGAGGCACGCGCAGCTGCAACGGAGGCCACCAATCAGGGGCAAGGCGGGCTGGTCAAGGTCCGCCATCCGAACCGCGATTTCTTCCTGGCCGATCTGTTCGACTACGCCTTGAAGGATGACGGCGCAAGCATGGAAGCGCCGATCTTCACTCTGGCAACCAAGCCGGACCTGAGTATTTGGGAGTGGAGCAGCAAGGACGGCAACAAATCCGTGCGTGTCATGCCTTCCGTGCTCGGACGCGCCACCATGCACGATAAGGACATCCTGATCTACTGCTGTTCGCAGATGGTCGCAGGCTTGGACCGGGGCCGCGAGGATGCGACAAACCGCACTGTGCGCTTCACGGTCTACGACTACTTGGTGACCACCAATCGAGGGGTTGGCGGCGACGACTATCGTCGCCTGCAGGAATCTTTCGACCGCCTCGCCGGCACACGCATCAAGACGGACATCAGAACTGGCGGTCAGCGCGTGACCGACAATTTTGGCATTCTTGATCGCGTCAGGATCGTGGAGAAGTCACAAGACGATGAACGCATGATCGCTGTCGATGTAACCCTCTCCGAGTGGCTTTATAACGCCATCCAGGCACTGGAAGTCCTGACCATTCACCCGGACTATTTCCGGCTTCGCAAGCCCTTGGCGCGACGGTTCTACGAGCTGGCCCGCAAGCATTGCGGCCACCAGGCGCAATGGAAGATCGGCCTTGAACTTCTGCAGGTCAAGGCCGGCAGCAAATCGACCCTCAAGGAATTCCGACGGGCCGTGCGCGCCATCGAGGCGGACAACAGCCTGCCCGAGTACCGTCTTGCCCTCAACGACGACGATACCGTGACGTTCCACGCCAGGGACGCCAAGCGCCTGCTGGCCAGCCTTGCCAAGCGGCTGTGATCAGCCCCCAATTGGATACGTGTACACGCGTCTATCGGCGGTTCACACACCACTTTCGGCCATTCGTCATTTCACCCACCGCAGGCACGGTGTTTCACCCACCGAAGTAGCCGAACCTGTGGACGGACACGGTGTTTCACCCACCTTTTGCTGTGGACAGACACGGTGTTTCACCCACCGCAGGCACGGTGTTTCACCCACCAGACCATCCCGCAGCGCCAGCAACGGCGCGGGTTTGCGAAACCGTAACGCGCGCGCGCGGTTTTTAACTTTAAAAGTCTTTAACGCGCTGCACTGCCTCACCCCTGTGGAAAACTCCACCGAGCAGCCTCACACGAAGGACC
>JAJZDV010000036.1 GCA_021846025.1 Pseudomonadota bacterium | reverse complement strand
CTGTTGGTGATCGGTCTCAATGCGGTGGAACACGAGGTCAGACATGCGGCCAGATGAGCAACTGCGTAACCCGGTTTCATTCTTGAGCAAAGCCCATGCAGTGTCAACGCGACTTCCCCGAGTCCAGGGCCCAGCGCATGGTGTTGCTGCATCCAGCGGCGCAGGTTCATGTCGAGCGGGCTGTTATCCACACCAGTCCTGCCTGGCGGCCCGTGACCCGGTCTCGCCGGTAGGCAAAATACCGCGCCGGATTGCTGACCGTGCAGACTCCGCCACCCTGCACCCGGGACCACTGCATGCCGGCCGCCTGCAAGTGCAGCCGTGCCAGTTGGAACAAATCGGCGCGCCACTTTCCCGGCTGCGCCGTGGCCTCGAAGGCGCCGGCTGCCTCGGAAGCGTGATGGACGAATGCCGAGCGCACCTCGTCACCGACCTCGAAGGCTCGCGGGCCGATGGCAGGGCCCAGCCAGGCCTGCACCTCGGCGGGCTTGCAGCCCGCCTTGCGGCACAGGGCCTGCAGCGTGTGCGCGAGCACACCACCAGCAAGGCCGCGCCAGCCCGCATGCGCCGCGCCCACCGCAAGGCCGCCGGGTGCGGCAAACAGCACGGGCAGACAATCGGCCACCAGCACACAGGCCGCCAGACCCGGTGTGGTGGTGACGGCGGCGTCGGCCTGCGGCGTGGAGGCGCCGTCCCAACGGTCGAGGTCGGCGACCTCGGTGCCGTGCGACTGGTCAAGGTAGACAACGCGCACCTCGCCGAGCCAGGCGGCCAGGCGGGCGCGATTGGACACCACGGCCTGCGGCGCATCGCCCACATGGCTGCCGAGGTTCATGCCGCCAGCGGCACTCGCTCCTGTGCAGAGTGCTGCGCCGGCATAGAGCCCGGTGCTGGTCCCGCCCTGGCGGCTGGTGAACACGCCGCGCACCCTTGGGTTGTCGGGCCAGGGCGTGTCGATCCAGGAATCAGGCCGCGGCGTCATCGTCGCTCCAGGCTCTGGGGTCCAGCGCCGCCGCCACGCCGCCCAGATCTTGCCATTGCGCCACGATGTCGGCCGCAACGGACGAGACGAAACCGCGCAGCCTGCCTGACGCGGGATGCACAAAGCGCAATGCCGCAGCATGCAGCGCCTGGCGCTGGAGCAGCAGGGCGGGAGCGCCACGCCGGCCATAAAGGGTATCGCCCAGCAGGGGCAAGCCGACGTGCTGGGCATGCACGCGAATCTGGTGGGTGCGACCCGATTCCAGGCTGCATCGCAAGGCCGTGACCTCTCCATGCGGTGTGGACAGCACCGCCAGCGGCGAAAAATGGGTACGTGCCGGCTTGCCGTCCGCCACCACAGCCATGCGCAAGCGGTCCCGCGGATGGCGGGCAATGGCGGCATCCACCGTCATCGCCCGCGGCCAAACACCCCAGGCCAGCGCAAGGTACTGCCGGCTGACCGTGCGTGCCTGCAACTGCCGCACCAGATCGGTCTGCGCCTCGAGTGTGCGCGCGACCACCAGCAGGCCACTGGTGTCTTTGTCGAGACGGTGCACGATGCCGGCCCGCGGCACCAGGGCTGTCTCCGGATAGCGCGCCAACAAGCCGTTGAGCAGCGTGCCGCTCCAGTTGCCGGCGGCCGGATGCACCACCAGACCGGCGGGTTTGTCGATCACGGCCAGCTGGGAGTCTTCCCACACCACGGCCAGGTCCATCGGCTCGGGCGTGAACGCGCCAGCTTCCGGATCCAAGGGCACCTGCAGTTCCACCAGGGCGGCATGGCGCGCCTTGCTGCGCGGGGCCACAGGCTGCCCACCCATGTGCACCAGACCAGACTCGCACCAGGCCTTGAGCCGGCTGCGGGAAAACTGCGGAAAGATCTGCGCCAGCACCTTGTCCAGGCGTTCGCCCGAGAAAACTGCGGGGATGCAGGCCTGGAGTGCCGGTGCTTGCGCCACGGGCTCGCCGCCATCCAGATCGGGGCGATCGTCGGCCGCACCGGACGTCTGGCTCGGTTCAAGCTCGAGCGGGCTGGGTTCTCGGACACGCATGCAGCCAGCATAGCCCACCCTGCGGCGTGCCGACTCCCTCAGGCGACGCCGGTTGTTGCAGGGCACCGCACCGGGCATGCGAGCGGCCACGGCGCCTGCACCGGCCCGTTTGCAACCCCAGCACTGCAGCGCAACCCGCTTCCTATAATGGTCCGCTTGCCGATCCTGCGACGAGTTGCCTTGTGAATTCCACCCAGTCCTCCACGGGTGTGCGCCTCCTGCTGCGTACATTTGTTTTGCTTGCTGCAGCTTTGCTCGGCGCTTGTGCGTCGACCTCGGAAAAAGACGTCACCGCCGGCTGGTCCGCCGCGAAGTTGTACAGCGAGGCGAAAGACGAGATGAGCAGCGGTGCTTACGACAAGGCCACGAAGTATTACGAAAAGCTCGAGTCGCGCTACCCCTACGGCGTGCTCGCGCAGCAGGCGCTGATGGAAACTGCCTATGGTTATTTCAAACAGGGCGAGCGTGCCCAGGCCCTGGCCGCTTGCGACCGCTTCCTCAAGATCTATCCCAACAACCCCTACACCGACTACGTGCTGTACCTGAAAGGCCGCGTCAATTTTTACGACAACAGCAGCTGGTTCTCGGGCCTGTCGGACCAGAAACTGTATGAACGCGACCAGCATGCCGCAAAGGACTCGTTCGAGGCCTTCAAAGAGCTGACCACACGCTTCCCGAACAGCAAGTACGCGCCCGACGCGCGGTTGCGCATGCGCTACATCCTCAACGCGCTGGCGGAATACGACACCCATGTGGCCTTGTTCTATTACCGCCGTGGCGCTTATGTGGCGGCAGCCGATCGCGCGCAGGAAGCCATCAAGAGCCACCCGGACGCACCTGCCACGCAACTGGCGCTTGCCGTGCTGATGGACAGCTACGACAAGCTGGGCCTGACACAATTGCGCGACGATACCGAGCGCGTGCTCAAGCTCAATTACCCCGCGAGCCCCTATCTCACCCAGAGCCTGCCACCGCGCAACGAGTCGTGGTGGAAGCTGTGGTGAGTTCGATCTGCATCCGCGCCGTCGCTTGAAAAGCTGAGCCGCAGGCGGGCGGGCGGTTCAGTCCTCGAAAGCCACAGCGCCATGGCCGGTCGCGGCCGGGCTTTGCGCCGCGGCCGAAGCGGGCACATGCGTCGCATGCGCCAGCAAGAACGCTGCCGCGTCATCCACCGATTCCACCCGTGCAAACGGTTGCAGCGAGGCCAGCAGGCGGCGCCCCCAGGCGGTGCTGGCCAGGCGTTGATCGCACACCGCCAGGACGCCCCAATCGCGCTCGCTGCGAATGAGCCGGCCAGCGCCCTGCTGCAACGCCAGTGCGGCTTGCGGCAGCGAATAATCCATGAAGCCGCTGTGCCCAGCCGCTTCCAGGCGTCTGATGCGCGCCGCAACCATCGGGTCGTCGGGTGGGGCGAATGGCAGTTTGTCGATCACCACCAGCGTGAGTTGTTCGCCCGGAAAATCGACCCCCTCCCAAAAGCTGTGGCTACCCACGAGCACTGCTTCGGGATTCGCGGCGAAACGCTGCAGCAGCACCTGTTTGGACTCGCTGGCCTGCTCCAGCACCACCCGGTTGGGCGGCAGGAGTTCACGCAGGCGCGAAGCGATGCGGCCGATGGCGCGCAACGTGGTGGTGAGCACGAAACTGCCGCCGGGATTGACGGCAACGAGGCGAGCGGCCAGTTCGGCCACACGCAGGGAATGCTCGGAGTCGCCCGGATGAAAGCCCTTGCGGGGCACCAGCAGGCGCGTCTGGCGCGCATAGTCGAACGGGCTGGCGACGCGCAGTTCACGCAAGCGCGGCGGCACGCCGCCCTCCACTGCCGCCAGCGCCGGACTGCCCTCGTTCAGGCCCAGGCGCGCGCGGGTGTAGCGAAAACCCCCGTCCAGCGTCAAGGTGGCCGACACCAGCACCCAGGCTTGGGGACGCTGCGCCAGCAGCGCCGAAAACGCCGGGCCAACACCCAGCGGCGTGGCCAGCAGGCGCAGGAAGTGACTGCCGACTTCGAGCCAGCGCACCGTGTCTTGAGCCGCGACTGCCGCCTGTGCGTCCTGAGGCGTCTCCGCGAGGCTGCGCTGCCAGGCCACGAGCATGGCTTGCTGCTCGCGACAGCGTTCGATCAGGCGCGTGAATTCGGGCGCCAGTGCCTCGAAGGGATCGAGTGCCGCGAGCAAGCCGGCCAGCACCTGCTGCCAGTGGTGCAAGCCCGCAGCCCAGCCTTCGAGGGCCTGGGCTTGCGTCCAGTCGAGCCGGTGCGTGCCTTGGGGTGCGATCAAGCGCTGGTCCCGTGCTGCCTTCTGCAATCGGCTGCTCAGACCCTGCCAGTCGGCCAGGCCGCGCGCCTGTTGCAGGCCGCACGCCAGGACGTCGCGCGCAAGCTCCAGTGCCTGGGCCGTGCCCACGCTGCTGCCCAGAAACTGCGCACCGATGTCGGACAGCTGATGCGCCTCATCCAGCACCACCGTGGTGGCGCTGGGCAGAAGTTCGGCCACACCCTCGTCGCGCAGGGCGACATTGGCGAAAAACAGGTGGTGATTGATGATGACCACATCGGCTGCCATGGCCTCGCGCCTGGCTTTCATGACGAAGCAGGCGCGATGGTCGGGACAGTCCGAGCCGAGGCAGTTGTCGCGCGTGGACGTGACCAGGGGAATGACGGGTGATTGCTCGTCCAGACCGCCCAGGGCGGAGAGATCGCCATCGCCGGACGTGCCGGCAAACAGCGCCACGCGACGCAACTCTTGCACGGCGCGACGGTTGTCCAGCAGGCCCTCGCTCTGGGCACGCCTGAGGCGGTAGTGGCACACGTAGTTGGTGCGTCCCTTGAGCACCGCGGCCCGCAGCTGCAGGCCCAGCACCTCGCGCGCCAAGGGCAGATCCTTGCGGAAGAGCTGGTCCTGCAAGGCACGCGTCGCCGTGGAGACGATGACCCGCTCGCCGCGCAGCAAGGCAGGCACGAGATAGGCCAGGGTCTTGCCGGTGCCGGTGCCGGCTTCGGCCAGCAAAATCCCACGCTCGGCCATGGCCTGCTCGACGGCGCTGGCGAGATGGCGCTGACCGGGCCGCTCACACCAACCCGGCAGCGCCTCGGCGAAAAGGCCTTGCTCGCCCCAGAGGGAATCGGGCATGAGGGAAGCGGCATCGGCGCGCAGCGCATCCGACGTGTTCACACCGGATGCATCAACGCTCTGCCTAAAATGACCAGTTGATGGTTCCCCGAGCTTCAAGCGGGTTCGTCCGGCTGCGAGGCCGCTTCCAGGAGTGCAATTTGATCGCGAAGCTGCAACCGCTTTTTCTTCAGCCGGTGCAACAGGAATTCCTGCTCGGGCGTCTGTGGCCCCAGCCTGTCGATGGCGTCATCCAGGTCGGCATGCTCCATGCGCAGCTCGATGAGACGGCGGTTGGCAGAGCGCAGGTTCTGATCCATCGGCGTGGCGACTGGCGGGCTGGGCAAGGAGGCTCTCCATTGTATGAACGCACGGCGCCGCATCGGCCCAACGCGGCCATTCGGGTCTGCGGATGATTCAAGCTCGCGCCCGTCTGCAGTTGCAGGCCGCCACCGGCATTCATCGCGGTGACCGCCAGTACCAGCAGGATCGCATCGAGATCTTCCCGCATCCACGCGTCCAGGGACTGATTCTCGTGGTGGTGGCCGACGGCATGGGCGGACGCAGTGGCGGACGCATGGCGGCCGACCAGGTGATGCTGACGGCGCAGCAGTTGTTCGAGCGCTTCGTGCCCAGCCAGGAGGAGCCGATCGATTTGCTGCACAGCCTGGTGCGCGAAAGCCATCTGATGATCAAGCTCAGCGCCATCTCGGCCGAGCAGGAGCCCCACTCCACCCTGGCCTGCGCCTTGCTGCAGCCCGATGGGCGCTGCCATTGGACGCATGTGGGCGATTCACGCGTGCATGTGTTTCGCGCCGGCAAGCTGGTGGTGCGCACGAAAGATCACTCCTATGTGCAGGATCTGGTCGATGCCGGCACGTTGAGCGAGAGCATGGCGCGCAATCACCCCATGAGCAACGTGCTGACCTCCAGCCTTGGAACCACCGAGGATCCACCGCTGGCCGGTGACAGCCTGCAACTCCAGGCAGGCGACGTCTTGCTGCTGTGCAGTGACGGTTTATGGCACTATTTCGTCGATGCGGAACTGGGCTCGACGCTCGACCGGCTCGATCCGCGCGACAGCTGCGAGTTCCTCATCGCCAAAGCCAGACAGCGCGCCATGGGGCGAGGCGACAACCTGTCGCTCGCGGTGGTCAAGCTGCTGCGCGCCGAGTCGCCAGCAACACCAGCCAAACGCGCACCCAAGACCCAGGGATAGCTCGCCCATCGGAGACCAAGAAAGGTCTCCACGGCCGCGCATTCAGTAGCCGGGCGGCAGCGGCAGCGGCGCAGCCGCCCCAGAGCCGGACGGCTTCGCTTGCTCGCGTTGCTGTGCCGCCTGGGCCTGTCGGCGTTGATAGTCGGCCTGCTTCTGCGCGTAAGCCGCTTCGGCAGCGCGGATCTGCGCTGATCGCTGCGCCGCTTGTTGCGATGCCTGCTGCGCCGATTGCGCGTTCGCGCCGGGAGACACAGCCTTGGGTAGAGCGGCTGACGGGAGCGGTCCTCGGGCCTGCGCCTGCTGCTGTTTCGCCTCATAGGCCGCTTGTCTTGCCGCATCTCCGGCCGCACGGTCGGCTTGCTCGCGCTGCTTGTGTGCCTGATCCTGTTCGCGCCAGAGCCGTTGCTGTTGCACGGCCGACGCGTCTGGCATCGGGCGCTCGCGCACATTCTGCGCAACACGGCGACGCTCGGCATCGGCCCGCTGTCGGCGGCCGGCGAGGTCAATGGCGTTCAATCTCGCATCCAGCGCATCCGACTGCTTGTTGTAGCGACGGCGCGCCCGGTCAAGACAGTCGTTGACGAAAAAACGGTGCAGGCAAGCGGCTTGTTCGCGCACATGAGCAGCATCCAGATTGCGGCGTTGGGTTTCGATCTGCCGCCGCTCGGCAGCGCGTTGCGTGGCCTCCGAGGCAGCCGCCTCGGCAGTTTGCGTGGATGCACCCGGAGCGACCTGGCTTGCCGGCCAGGAGACCGCAGGGGCGAGCTGCTGGGCCGCTCGCGCCCGGGCTGCGAGGCAAGCCGCGAGAGCCAGCACCACGGCGAGAGCAGTTCCCCGTGCGGCTTGTGCCAGCAGCCCATGCGGTGCCGGGCAGTGACGCCGTGACATGGCGAAGGAACGCGAATTCAAGGGCTGAGGCATCAGGTCAATGCGGTTTGCACGTCACGCCGCGCCAGCCGTAGATAAGTGGAGGTCTGCATTTCCTGCAAGCGCGAAACGGTACGCTCGAACTCGTAAGCCAAGGGGCCTGAAGGATACAGTGCGGCGGGCGGAACCGCGGCCGAAAGCACGAGCTTGATGCTGCGGTCGTACAGCACATCCACCAGCAGGGTGAAGCGGCGTGCGGCACTGGCGAGTTCGGGCGCCATGCGAGGCGCGTCGGACACCAGCACGGTATGGAAGCGCGCGGCAATTTCGAGGTAGTCGTTTTGCGAACGCGGGGTGTTGCACAGGGTCTCGAAGTCGAACCAGGCAACGCCCCCCGCGCGGCGCAGGGCGATGATTTCGCGATGCTCGATCTGCAGCGTGGGGTCATCGTCCGCGGCCTCGGCCAGACGCTCGAACGCCTGCTCCATGGCGTCCTCGGCGACAGGACCCAGCGGTGTGTAGTAAAGCTGCATCTCGGCCAAGGCCTGATGCCGGTAATCCACGCCGCCATCCACCTGCAGCACGTCCATGTTCGCCCGGATCATCGCGATGGCCGGCAGGATGCGGTCGCGATGCAAGCCGTCGGGGTAGAGGTCGTCCGGCTCGAAATTGCTCGTGGCCATGAGCACCACGCCCTGTTCGAACAGCCCCTGCAGCAAGCGATGCAGGATCATGGCGTCGGTCACGTCGCTGATATGGAATTCGTCGAAGCAGATCAGCCGAAAACGCCGTGCAATGCGCCGCGCCAATTCCTCCAGCGGATTTTGCGTGCCTTGCAGGGCGGTCAGTTCGCGCTGCACCTCGCGCATGAATTCGTGAAAATGCAGCCGTGTTTTCCGCACCACCGGCACGGTCACGTAGAAAGCGTCCATCAGGAAGCTCTTGCCCCGCCCCACGCCACCCCACAGATAGACGCCGCGCGGCAGATCGGGATGAACCAAGATCCGCCGCACCGCAGACGAGCGGCGTGACTTGTAGCCCACCCACTCGTCGTAGGCACGCTGCAGCCGTGCGATGGCGAGCTGTTGGGCGGCGTCAGGCTGGTGGCCGTGCTCGGCGAGGGACTGCAGCGCGTATTCCGTCACGTCCATCGGCAAGCTCAGAAATTGAGGCTGCGACCAGCGGTGGCCAGCGCTGCCTCCTTCATCGACTCCGACAGCGTGGGATGCGCGTGGCAGATGCGCGCGATGTCTTCAGCGGCCGCCTTGAACTCCATCGCCACCGCGGCTTCGGCAATCAGCTCCGACGCCATCGGGCCGATGATGTGCACGCCCAGGATTTCATCGGTGGTCGCATCGCTCAGCATCTTGACGAAACCGGTGGTATCGCCCAGTGCACGGGCACGGCCATTGGCGAGGAAAGGAAAGCTGCCGGACTTGTAGGCACGCCCAGCAGCCTTGAGTTGCTGCTCGGTCTGCCCCACCCAGGCGATCTCCGGTGCGGTGTAAATCACCCAGGGCACGGTGTTGAAGTCCACATGCGGCTTCTGTCCGGCCATGCGCTCGGCCACGGCCACGCCTTCTTCTTCGGCCTTGTGCGCCAGCATCGGGCCGCGCACCACGTCGCCAATGGCCCAGATGCCGTTCACCGGCGTCTTGCAATCGGCATCCACGGGCACAAAACCGCGCTCGTCGGCCTGCAAGCCCACCGCCTGCAGGTTCAGGCCTTCGGTGTTCGGCACCCGGCCGATGGAGACGATGAGTCGGTCCACCTCCAGTTTTTGCGCGGCGCCAGAGGCGTCGGCATAGCGCAGGCTCACACCCTTGGCGCTGGTCTTCACCTCGGTGATCTTCACCCCGAGCTGGATGTCCAGACCCTGTTTCTTGAACTGTTTTTGCGCTTCTTTGGCCACCTGCGCATCGGCCGCGCCGAGAAACTCGGGCAGCGCTTCAAGGACCGTCACCTGCGCTCCGAGCCGACGCCAGACCGAACCCATTTCCAGGCCGATGACGCCGGCACCGATCACCCCCAGGCGCTTGGGTACCGAGGGGATCGCCAGCGCTCCGGTGTTGGAGAGGATGCGGTCTTCGTCGAACGCCGCACCCGGCAGGGCACGCGGGCTGGAGCCGGTGGCGATGATGACGTGCTTGGCGACGAGCTTGAGCGCTTCACCGCTCGGCGGGGTGACGCCGATCTCGAAGCCCGCGGCGCTGGCGCCGACGAAGGCGGCGCGCCCATGCACGAACTCCACCTTGTTCTTCTTGAACAGGTAGAGGATGCCCTCGTTGTTCTGCCGGACCACCTGCTCCTTGCGCGCCAGCATGCGGTCGAGGTCGAGCTTGAGTCCGCTCACGGAGATGCCATGCTCGGCAAACACGTGTCCAGCCTGGTCGAAGTGCTCGGAGGATTGCAGCAGGGCCTTGGACGGGATGCAGCCGACATTGGTGCAGGTGCCTCCCGGCGCAGGGCCGCCCTTGGCGTTGGCCCAGGCGTCGATGCAGACCACGGTCATGCCGAGCTGGGCGGCGCGGATGGCGGCGATGTAACCGCCGGGACCGGCGCCGATGACGATGAGATCGGGTTGTGCGTTCATGGCCTGCGCCTCACAGATTGAGCAGCAGGCGCGCGGGGTCTTCGAGCGCTTCCTTCATCGCCACCAGCCCGAGCACGGCCTCGCGGCCATCGATGATGCGGTGGTCGTAGCTCATCGCCAGGTAGTTGATGGGGCGAATGACGACCTGGCCGTTCTCCACCACCGGCCGCTCCTTGGTCGCGTGCACACCGAGGATGGCCGCCTGGGGCGGATTGATGATGGGGGTGGAGAGCATGGAGCCGAACACGCCGCCATTGCTGATGGAGAAGGTGCCGCCGGTGAGGTCTTCGATCGCCAGCTTGCCATCGCGCGCCTTGGCGCCGAAGTCGGCAATCTGCTTCTCGATCTCGGCGAAGCTCAACTGGTCGGCATTGCGCAAGATCGGCACCACCAGACCACGCGGGCTCCCCACGGCGATGCCGATGTCGAAATAGCCGTGGTAGATGATGTCGGTGCCGTCCACGCTGGCGTTGATCACCGGGTATTTGCGCAACGCGTGCACCGCCGCCTTGACGAAAAAGCTCATGAAGCCGAGCTTGACGCCATGCTCCTTCTCAAAGCGCTCCTTGTGGGTGTTGCGCAGGTCCATGACCGGCTGCATGTTCACTTCGTTGAACGTCGTGAGAATCGCGTTTTCGCTCTGCGACTGAATCAGACGCTGGGCAATGCGGGCGCGCAACCGGCTCATGGGCACGCGTTGCTCAGGACGGTCGGCGTAGGAGGAGAAATCGATTCCGGCGTCCACCGGGGCCAGCGCGACCGGGCTGCTCATCGGGCTGGGTTGCGGTGCTGCTGCGGGCTTGGCCACGCCCGCAGAGGTGCCAGCGATGACGCCCAGTGCGTCGCCCTTGGTGATGCGCCCACCACGACCGGATCCCGCCACGTTTGCCGGGTCGACACCTTGCTCGGCGAGGATCTTGGCGGCGGCGGGCATGGCCGGAGCCGAAGTCAGCGCTTGCGCAGGGGCCGCAACTCGGGCGGCAGCGGGTGCGGCGGCCGGCGCCGGCGTGGCGGCGGGCACGGCGGACACCGGCAAGGGACTGACCTGGGGTTTGGCTTCGGTGTCGAGCTTCGCGATGATTTCCTCGGCAGCCACGGTTGCGCCATCGTTCTTCAGAATCTGGGCCATGACCCCGGAGGCCGGAGCCGGCACTTCGAGCACGACCTTGTCCGTCTCGATTTCGATCAGGATTTCATCCTGCTTGACGGCTTCGCCGGGTTTTTTCTTCCATTGCAGCAAGGTGGCTTCGGCCACGGATTCGGACAACTGGGGAACCTTGACATCGATCAGTGCCATGGTGGGGTCTCGCGTTTGGATGTGAACGGTTGGAGCCGTGCGCGCAGCATGTCCGCCCCGTCAAGGGCGGCATGCCGCGGCGTATGCAGCCCGCTTATTTGGTGAGGATGAAGCCCTTGAGCTTGCCGAAAGCCGCCGCCAGCAATTCCTTCTGCTGCTCGGTGTGCTTGGCGAAGTAGCCGGCCGCGGTGGAGGCCGATGCCGGCCGGCCCGCATAACCCAGGCGCTGGCCTTCCTGCAGGTTTTCGTGGATGTGGTGCTGGATGAAGAACCAGGCCCCCTGGTTCTGCGGCTCGTCCTGGCACCAGACCAGATCGCGCAACTGCGGGTAGCGCTTGAGCTCGGCAGCGAAGGCCTTGTGCGGGAAGGGATAGAGCTGCTCGAAGCGGACGATGACGACGTCCTGCAGCTCGCGCTGTTTGCGCTCGGCGAGCAGGTCGTAGTACACCCGCCCGGTGCACATCACCATGCGCTTGACCTTGGCTTCGTCCACGTCCTGTGTCTCGCCCAGAACGGTGTGGAAATGCCCGTTGGCAAGGTCGGACAGCGGCGAGCGCGCCTCGTGATGCCGCAGCAGGGACTTGGGCGTCATCACCACCAGGGGCTTGCGGAAAGGACGGATCATCTGCCGCCGCAAGACATGAAAAATCTGCGCCGGAGTGGTCGGCTGGCAGACCTGGATATTGGTCTCGGCGCAGAGCTGCAAGTAACGCTCCAGTCGCGCGGACGAATGCTCCGGGCCCTGACCTTCGTAGCCATGCGGCAGGAACAGGGTGAGCCCGGAGGCGCGGCCCCATTTCACTTCACCGGCGGAGATGAACTGGTCGATCAGCACCTGAGCACCGTTGGCGAAATCGCCGAACTGGGCTTCCCAGATCACCAGGGTGTTGGGGTCGGCCGTGGAGTAGCCGTACTCAAAGCCCAGCACCGCCTCTTCGGACAGAATGGAGTCGATGACGACGAACGGCGCCTGGCCTTCGGCCACATTTTCCAAGGGCACGTAGCTGCCGGCATCCCAGCGCTCGCGATTCTGATCGTGGAGCACCGCATGACGGTGACTGAAGGTGCCGCGCCCGCTGTCCTCGCCCGACAGGCGCACCGGGTAACCGTTGGCGACCAGCGAGGCAAAAGCCATGTGCTCGCCCATGCCCCAATCGAGCGAAAGCTCGCCGCGGCCCATTTTGGCGCGATCGGCGATGACCTTCTCCACCAGTGGGTGCAGCTTCAGATCCGGCGGCATGGTGGTGATGCGCTCGGCCAGCCGCTTGAGTTCGGTCATCGGCAACGAGGTGTCGGCGCTGTCGGTCCACTTGCGGTTGAGAAAGGGCGACCAGTCGACCGCAAACTTGCTCTTGTAGTTCGACAGCACCGGCTCGACGGCGCGCTCGCCGTCTTCCATCGCCTGGCGATAGGCGTGCACCATGACGTCGCCGTCCTCGGTACCGATCACGCCCTGGCTCACCAGCCGGTCGGCGTACAGCTTGCGCGTACCCGGATGCGTGGCGATTTTCTTGTACATCAATGGCTGGGTCACGGCTGGCGTGTCCTGCTCGTTGTGACCGAGCTTGCGGAAGCAGACGATGTCGACCACCACGTCATGGCCGAATTCGGCGCGGTAGTCCACCGCGAGCTGGCAGCACAGCGCCACAGCCTCGGGGTCATCGCCATTCACGTGCAGGATGGGTGCCTCGATCATCTTCACCACATCGGTGCAGTAGAGCGTGGAGCGTGCATCGCGCGGGTCGGATGTGGTGAAGCCGATCTGGTTGTTGATGACGATGTGCAGTGTGCCGCCGGTGGAGTAGCCGCGCGTTTGCGCCAGCGCGAGCGTTTCCATCACGACACCCTGGCCGGCGAACGATGCGTCGCCATGCACCAGCACAGGCAGCACTTGCTGGCCGCGCTTGTCGCCGCGACGCTCCTGCCGGGCGCGCACCGATCCCTCGACCACCGGGTTGACGATCTCCAGATGCGAGGGATTGAAAGCCAGCGACAGATGCACCGGCCCGGACGGTGTGGACACGTCACTGGAAAAACCCTGGTGGTATTTCACATCGCCTGAGGGCAGGTCGCTGGCATGCTTGCCCTCGAACTCGTCGAACAGATCCTTGGGCCGCTTGCCCAGGGTGTTGACCAGCACGTTCAGGCGACCGCGGTGGGCCATGCCGATGATGACTTCCTGCGAGCCGAGTTCGCCGCCGCGCTGCACGACCTCGTCCATGCCGACGATGAAGCTTTCGCCACCTTCGAGTGAAAATCGCTTCTGCCCCACATAGCGGGTGGCGAGGTAGCGTTCCAGCCCCTCCGCGGCTGTGAGCTTGTCGAGAATTTCACGTTTTTTCTCGGTGCTGAAGCTGGGACGGGTGCGGATGCTCTCCAGCTTCTGCTGCCACCAGCGCTTTTGTCCCTGGTCGCTCAAGTACATGAACTCGGCCCCGATGGAGCCGCAATAGGTTTCGTGCAGGTTGTTGAGCAGCTCGCGCAGACTCATGCTCTCCTTCCCGAAATAGGTGTTGCTGGTGTTGAACACGGTCTCCAGATCGGCATCGGAGAAGCCATAGAAGCCGGGTTCCAGATCGGGGATGTCGGGGCGTTCGGTGCGCTTGAGGGGGTCAAGGTCGGCCCAGCGAACGCCGACGTTGCGGTACGCGGCAATGAGTTGCTGCGCCGCCACACGCTTGCGCGACAACTCCACATCGGCGTTGAGGCTGATGGAGCGCGCCGGCCCGGTCTTGGCACGCAGGGCGAAGGCGGAGACGACGGGGGTGTGGGGGATGTCGCGGGCGTTGCTGCCGTCGACCGCAGGGACATGCTGCAAGGCGTCGAAATAGTCGCGCCAGTGGTCGGGAACCGAGCCTGGATTGGCGAGATAGGTTTCGTAAAGCTCCTCGACATACGGAGCATTGCCGCCGAACAGATAGGAGTTGGCGCGTAATTCTTGAATGGTCATGGTGGGCTCACTGGTGCGCCGGGCTCCCCGGCATGAAGTGGGTGAAACACCGTGTGCCCGGGTGGGTAGCCCGCCTTGGCGCACAGCGGTCCGATGACGAAAGACCTGAACGAACTGTAGCAGCCGATTTGATGCAACGCAAAATGCCAAACATCACCAGCGCTGGCTGGCGTCTTGCCGGCGCCGCGTGGGTCCGGTCAGGGATGCATGCCAGCCCCATCCGAATTGCATCGGTGACCTACCCGAACCCCCATGGGTTGATCTCGAAAACAACCAAGCGGACTGGAATCGCTTCCAGTCCGCTGCCTTGCGCGCCCTGCCCGGCACGAAGGCCGGCAGGTTCAGAACTGGCCGTACTGCGCCAGCCCCGGGTTGCCCTTGACGCCGATGAGCTTGGGTTCGTTGACCATCAGCGGCTTAATGACTTTGTTGTGCTTGAGGTATTCCTCAACGATGTCCCAGATCGGCGGATTGCTGGGAATGGCGGAGGCCTGTTGCACGGGAGCCCAGCCAGCGACCTTGTAGGTTTTTTTCGGATCGAGTGGCTTGCCGCCCAAGCGCATGTCTTGAATGCGGTTGCCGATTTTCTCATTCGGTGCGCAGCTGTACTGCAATGCGCCGAGACGCACCATGTCACCGCCTTGCTGGTAGTAGGGGTCAGGGTTGAACAGGTTGTCGCAGACGTCTTCCATGACGGCTTTGACGGTTTCGCCTGTCATCTCCGAAAGCGTGCAGTACGGGTAGGTGATGGCCAGTTGGGTCATCATGTCTTCCCTGGTGATCGGCGCGCCAGGCAGCAGGTCGCCGCCCCAGCGGAAACCCGGCGAGAAGGCCAGATCGCCGCCGCGTACGGTCAGCATCGCGTCCACCACCAACTGGTCCCAGGTGCCGTTGAAATTACCGCGGCGATAAAGCACGCCCTCGGTGTGCGCCAGCACCTCGTTCATCTTGCTCTCGTAAGGTGCGCGGTGCTTCTTGATCAGCGCAGCCATGTCCGGGTCAGGGGCGATCAGATCGGAGAAGACGGGCAGCAAGCGGTACTTGTAGCTCACCATCTTGCTGCCCTGCACGTCAAAGTCCATCACGGCGAGGAATTTGCCGTGCGAACCGGCATTGGTCACCAGGGTCATGCCGCCGGAGGGGCGACGGACTTCCACGGCCACAGCTTCACCGTCGTGGGTGTGGCCGCCAAAAATGCAGTCAATGCCCTCGACCAGCGTGGCCATCTTGCGGTCCACGTCCATGCCGTTGTGCGAGATCACGACCACGAGTTGTGCGCCCTTTTTCTTGACCTCTTTCACCACTTTCTGCATGTGATCGGTATCAATGCCGAAAGTCCAGTCCGGCATCAGGTAACCGGGGTTGGCGATGGGGGTGTAAGGAAAGGCTTGACCGATGATGGCGACCTGCACCCCGTTCATCTGCTTCATCACATAGTTGGGGAAAACAGGATCACCAAAGTCAGCGGTCTTCACATTCTGGGCAAGGAAGTCGATCTTGCCCTTGAAATCCTTGTTGATGATCTCCTTGACGCGGTCCTGACCATAGGTGAACTCCCAATGTGCCGTCATGACGTCGACGCCGAGCTGGAGCTGGGCATCGACCATGTCCTGGCCCTTGGTCCACAGGGACAGTCCCGTGCCTTGCCAGGTGTCGCCACCGTCCAGCAGCAGCGCGCCGGGGCGGGCCGCGCGGAGCTGCTTCACCAGGGTGGCAATGTGCGCGTAACCGCCCATCTTGCCGTACTGCTTGCCCGCACGAACAAAGTCCAGATAGGTAAAGCCGTAGGACTCGCGGGTGTTGGGCTTGAAGCCCACGCGCTTGAGGTAGTGGGCGCCTACCAGATGGGGCAGATGGCCAGCCATGGAGCCGATGCCGATGTTCACATTCGGCTCGCGAAAATACAGGGGCTGTAGATGCGCGTGGCTGTCGGTCATGTGAAGAAAATGCACATTTCCCGTCACGGGTGGGTTGTACAGCGTGTCCACCTCGGTTGCGCTGGCGTCGCGCATCAGCGGGAATCCGTTGACACCGGCAGCAGCCAAAACACTCAGAAATTCGCGGCGGGAGAGGCTCATTATGGGTCCTTGAAAATAGAAAAGGCCCGCCGATCGGCAAACAACAGGCGGGCCTAGGCTGATCGGCTGTCGATCAGCCGCCATCAAGACGATGGGACTACTGATTGACCGGAGAATTCGGATCCATGAGCAGCGCCATCACGTCCTTCATCTGTTGCTCGGTGAGGATCTTGTGCTCCCCAAACGGCGGCATGTAGGAACACGCATTGAATGCTTCGGAGTTGTAGATACGCGCCCAGGTGTATTTCAAAATCGCTTCGCTGTTCCCGCGCAGCTTGGCGTAGTGATACAACTCCGGCCCGATATTGCCTTGAGACGGATCGTTCGCGATCATCTTGTGGCACGCCAGGCAATTGCCGCCATTGGGAGTCCCGGGCTTGTCGCTCCACTGCAGGCCCTTGCCGTCCTCGGCGATCTTCAGACCGGCCTTCCAGTCACCCAAGTATTGACCATCCTTCGGATAGACGACCTTGGACTGCGCCGTCGTCTCGATCTCCTTGCGAACCGCAGCCGGCAGCGGCTGGCCGAGGTAGTCGTACTTCGAGCACTCGTACTGCGCCTTCGTCTGCTTGAGTCGATCGACGCTGGCTTGCCCCTTGCTGACAAAATCGTTATTGAGGATTTTCTGAAACGATGCCGTCGCGAAAGGGTCTGCGTTGGCGCCTGCCGAAGCGGACTTGTCCATGCCGGCACAGCCGCTCAGCGCAGCAGCACTGGCCACTGCTGTCAAGATCAATACAACTGATTTTTTCATGTTGTCTCCTCGCTTAGCGCTTGAACGAAGGCGTGTGGAGCGTGGCGCCATTGGAGTTGACACCCATGTAGGTGATCAGGTCGATCACCGCGCTGGACGTGAACTTGGGAGCGGGCCAGCGCTGTTGGCGTTCGCAAGCCAGCATGCGCCACTCGAGCGTGCGTGCCACACCCTGGGAATTGGGGTACGCAGGCCAGGTCGCGTAGGACACGGCAGCTTCGTCGTTCGTCAGGTTGGGGAGCGCGGAGATCTTGATGCGCTTGCCGCTTTCCGAGTGGCAGGCTGCGCACGAGAAACTGAAGGGCCCCGCACGGTAGAAAAACAGCTTCTTGCCGTTGTCGTACGACTGTTTTTCCAGGGCGTCATTTTGCGGAATGGCGATCTTCATGCCGTCGGACGCATGCGCCACATACATGGCGATATTTTCAAGCGGAGATGCGTTCCCGCCTTCCTTGGCAAAGGGGTCTTTATCGGCCTCCTTGGCGCTGAAACCCTGCAGGGTTTCCATGCAAGTGACCAAACGGGATTCCAGATCCTGCACCTTGCCCGTGTCTGCAAAATAACGCGGGAGTTGGGCATAGGCGCCCTTCACCACGCCAGGGCCGAGACCCAGGTTGCACTGTTCGAGCGATGCGTTTTTGGGCCCCCGCTTTTCACTCCAGAGTTTCTTGCCGTCGTCGATGTTGAAGTCGGCAGGGTTACCGCCCATCTCGTTCATCAATTTGAGGTAAGCATTGCCTTCCTGGGTCACCGAGCCCGCCTGCGCGGTCGTCGCACAAGCCCCAAGCAGCATCAGGGCGGGAAGCGACAACCCAGCCAGCGCCGCAATTTTTTTTAGTCGTAATTTCATAGTCTCCTCGCGAACAGTGGGTACTGCGTCAAACGAAACCAAGACTCAGAGCGTCAAGACACCGTGGTGGTATCGGTCTGCGTTTCGCCCTGGTTGTCCAGCCACGTCACTGAAACCTTATCGCCCGATTTTCCGCCCTTGAAGCGGAATTCGAGGAACGGATTCTTGGAGATGGCCGTGCCCCAATCGCAAGCCAGGACGGGCTTGTCATTGTTTTTGCAGATGACCGATTGAATGAAATGAGCCGGGATGATTTTCCCGTCCGGAGCCTTCATCAGGCCGGTATCTTCGGGGTGAGACATCAGCACGCGAACAACCACTGCGTCGCCTTCGACGTTGGCGCGCATGCGCATCGGATTTGGCATATTGAACTCCAATAAAGTCTAGATAACCGAGGTAGGTAAACCAGCATCAGCCGCCGCAACCACCGAGCGTGACCTTGATTTCTTTCTTGCTGAACAGCAACTTGTCACCAGCCTTCGCCACGGCATAGACATGGGAGGTCTGCGCCATCTTGATGCGGGTGGCAAAGTTCGGCTCGGCACCTTCCTTGGTGCTGAAGGTGGCGACCAACGCAGTGGGGTTTTTCTGCACCACGATGCCCAGCATGCTCACGCCAGCTGCCGTGGACTTGATGCCAACCGGCACGACGGCCCCGTTTTCGGCAATGTCCGGGCCGACGATGGACACATCCGTGCTTTCGGTGGCGGTTGCCCCAAGAGTCTTGGCGATTTCATCCAGAGTCTTGGCCTCGAACAATTTGGAGTCCCAACCTGGGGCATCAGCCGCCTGGGCGGTGACGGGCATTAGACCGGCCGAAGCAGCCAGACCCACAACGGTCGCACCAGCACCAAGCTGCATGACCTGACGACGAGATTGATTCATACGACTAGCTCCTCAAATATAAAAATGCGTGAGCAGTGGACGTTGTGCCCTCGGGAATGGTCCCGCAGGACTTGACGCTTTACTGCTTCGCTCCGTCAACAACCCATGTTGCAATCATCTTGGCATCGGCCTCGCTGATACTCTGAGGCGGCATCGGTATACTGCCCCATGTACCAGACCCGCCTTGCATGATACGTGTTGTCAATTCGCTCACCATCGAAGTCTTGCCGCTGTATTTGCCGGCAATTTCCTTGTAGCCAGGTCCGACCAGTTTGTTGTCGCCAAAACTGTGGCAAGCAATGCATCCATTGGCCTTGATCAAGGCGACGACTTTGGCGTTGGGGTCGACCGCGGCTGATTCCTTCTTCAGTGCGGCCTTTTTCAACTCGGACCGCGTCAAAGTGACTTGACCGCGGATCGGGCCCCAAGGACGCGTCTCGTCAGCCAGGTTGCCCCAAGTGTTCATGGCGTAAGCCGGGATGAAGGAATCGACTTTCGGCTGTGAAGCGCAGTCTTTCATGCATTCGACATTGTGGGTATCCGGGATACCCCCATTTCCGATTTCCTTGCCCGGCCACATGCCATGATTCCAGGTCATGCCGTTGCGGTTGGGCAGCATGTTTTGCACTTGCTGCACGTTCTCACGTGTCAGCGTGAAGTTGGCAGGCACGACATTGGCCAGGTTCAGCAGGTAGGCGACGAGTGAGTAAGTCTGGTTCCAGGTGAGTGAATCCGGCTCGTTCCAAGGCATCGCTCGATGGATGTAGTCGAACAGCGTCGACAAGGTCGAGAGCTTTTCGAGCGAAGTACCACCGCCGTCGGTCACGTTCGCCAGTTTGGCAACCCGCCCCGTGGCAATATCCTGTTTCGTGGCCTGGAATGCACCCACCAGCGGCGGAAACACGGAGTTCGAATCTGCGAAGTCACCATGGCAGGAGGCGCACTTGGCCTCCCACAGGTTGGTGCCTTCGGCAACAGTTCCTTGCCCGGCTGGCAGTCCTTGAAAATCGGGTCTCACATCGATGTTCCACGCCTGGATCTCGTCCGGCGTTGCCGCACGGCCCAGCGAGGCTGAGACGTTGGCGCCCCATGCGGCCGAAAAAGCCAGGCCGAGTGCCGTCGCGACGGCCGCCTTACGAATTCGCGAGTTGGACATTGCGAACGTCTCCATTTTCTTGAACTTGCCAAGTTTGAATTGAGTTGTTGTGATAGATCGATCGGGTTCCGCGAATCTTGCGCATTTCCTGGTAGGTGGGCTGCACCATGCCGGTCTCGTCGACAGCACGGCTTTGCAGGAAAGCCACGCTGCCGTTCCAAACCCAGGGGATGTTGAAACGGGCAAAGGCCTTGTTTTGCACCGGACCTTCCAGTCGGGCCTCCTTCCAGTTGACGCCACCATCGAACGACACATCCACCCGCTTGATCCTGCCGCGCCCCGACCATGCAAGGCCGGTGACGTTATAGACACCGCGTTCCATCAACACTTGGCCGCCGGACGGTGAAGTCACCACCGACTTGACTTCCATGACGGAGGTGTATTGGCGCAGCTTGCCGTCGGGCATGAGATCGACGTAGCCCAAGACTTCGTCTTTGGTGGCGAAGGGAGAAGTTCCCAATTTGATGCGGCGCAGGTACTTGATCTGTGACACGCCTTCGACACCGGGGACGATCAGGCGCAGCGGGTAGCCGTTTTCGGGACGCAGCATTTCGCCGTTCTGACCATAAGCCACCAGCACCTCGCCGGACATGACCAGCGACATGGGGATGGTGCGGTTTTCGTGGGAGCCATCGGCGCCCTCGGCCATGATGAAGCGCACACCCTTCAGATCGGCGCCACAATCGTCCAGGAGCTTGATCAGAGGCACGCCGGTGAACTCGCTGCATGACACCATGCCGTGGGTGTACTGCACCGTGGGCACGGCCACATTGCCCCACTCCATGGCAGAGTTGGCCCCGCACTCGATGAAATGAAAACGCGATACCGGCTGCATCCGCATGATGTCGCCGACGCTGTAGACCTTGGGGTTCTTCACCAGATCTTTTTCGCCCATGATCATCAACCGGAACTGGGCCGGATCGATGTCATACCAACCCTGGTGCGAGCGGTTGAAGTGCAAACCGGCCGGCGTGACGATCCCGAACATGCCCTGCAACGGAGCGAAAGCGACGTTGGCTTGGGTGACGGCCGCCAGGCCCGGGCTGATGCGGCGCACCAGATTGGCCTCGTATTTCGACGGCGAACCGTACGGCGGCTCGTCAACACCCTTGCCAAGCGTGGTTCCCCACTCCGGCTTGTCCAAAATCAACTTGCTGCCCTTGTCGCCGTCCCAGTCTTTGCGGCTGTCGTCGGTGGCTCCGTAAGCATTCACGGCCCCTCCGGCGGCCATGGTGACGCTGGCTGCAGTCAACGCCCGGCGCAAAAAATCGCGACGGCCACCCTGAACCTGCGCGATTTGCCCGGCAGTCAGGAAATTTTCCGGCGCAGGACGCAACCGGCCTAGCCTTTTGCTGAAGTCACTCATCCTCGTACTCACTTGTTGAAAATCTACGTACGACGAGCCAGACGCTCGGATTGCGATACAGACTCTGGATCGTCCAGTTCAATGGCAATTTGCGTGCAAACTGTGCGGCAGAGTTGCACCGCCCTCTCACTTTGCACCCGGTAATAAACCTGATTGCCGACGCGCCGCTTGGCAACGATGCCCGCTTGATACAGCACCTTGAGGTGCTGGGAGACATTGGGCTGGGTGGAATTGACCGCCTCCATGATGTCGCCGACGCTTTTTTCCTGGTCGCAAATGGCATTGATGATGCGCAGGCGCAAAGGCGTCGCCAAAACTCCGAACAGTTCAGCGGCGGAGACGAAAACGCGCTCGGCGTCGACCTGGTCGGCGGCCGCTGTTTCAAGCAAATGCAGCGTGTTGAGCATGGTTGGCATCCATCAATTTGCTTATAAGCAAGCACTTATGAATTGTAGGGAAGTCGCCTTCGGCGTCCAGATCGGCAGCCTAGGAGTTTCCCTAGCTATTGGTGAGCAATTGCTTCACGAATCTGCGTCAGGGCCAGCGGATCTTCCAGGGTGGTCAGGTCGCCAGGGTCGCGCAGTTCACACAGGGCCTGGATGGAGCGACGCAACAACTTACCGGAGCGGGTCTTGGGCAGCATGGTGACGAATCGGACCCTGGCCGGTCGCGCCAGCGCACCCAGTTGTGCCTGCACGGTCTGCATGATGCCGGCCTCCAGGCTGGCGCGAGCGGCCGCATCGGCCATCTTGCCGGCATCGCGCGGCACGACGAAGGCCATCGCCACCTGACCCTTGATCGCGTGCGCAGCGCCGACCACAGCCACCTCGGCCACGGCCGGATGGCTGGAAATGCTCTCCTCGATTTCGCGTGTGCCCAGGCGATGTCCGGCGACATTGATGACATCGTCGGTGCGACCGAGAATGGTGATGTAGCCGCGTGCGTCGGCCACGCCCCAATCAAACGTGGAATACACCGGATTGCCCGGAAAGGTCGACCAATAGGTGTTGACGAAGCGGGCATCGTCGCCCCAGACGGTTTGCATGCAACCCGGTGGCAAGGGCCAGTTGATGGCGACCACGCCCTTTTCACCGGGTGCCACGGGCTCGCCTGTGGAGTCGTGCAGGATTCGGACGTCGTACCCTGGCATGGCGACACCCGGGGAGCCCGGCTTGGGCGCCAGTTCTTCCACACCGCCGGCGATGCTGAGGATGGGCCAGCCGGTTTCGGTCTGCCAGTAGTTGTCGACCACAGGCTTTCCCAAGGCCTGCGTGACCCAGGCTGCGGTGGGCTCGTCGAGCGGTTCACCCGCCAGGAACAGGCGCTGCAGCGACGACAGGTCGCTGTTGCGCATGAAGGCGGTGTCGAATTTCTTGAGCACGCGGATGGCCGTTGGCGACGAAAACATCACATGCACCCGATGGCGCTCAACCAGTTGCCAGAAGCTGCCCGCGTCCGGGCGCAAGGGGGTGCCCTCGTAGAGCAGTGTGGTCATGCCGTGCAGCAGCGGGCCGTACACGATGTAGCTGTGGCCGACGACCCAGCCGATGTCGCTGGTGCAGAAATAGGTCTGCCCCGGCTCAGCGCGAAAGATATCGCGCATGGACGCCGCCAGCGCCACGGCATAGCCCCCGGTGTCGCGCTGCACGCCTTTGGGCTTGCCCGTGGTGCCCGAGGTGTAAAGGATGTAGCTCGGGTGCGTGGCATCCACCCAGCTGCAAGGCACGGACTCGTCACCCACCGCGGCGCATGCGCTGGCGTAGTCCAGATCGCGCCCGGCCACCGGCTCGTAGGCTTGCAGCCCACGGTCCACCATCAAGACCGAGCCTGGCTTGTGCGTGGCGCGTGCCATGGCTTCGTCCAGCAAGGGTTTGTAAGGAATGATGCGGCCGGCTCGAGAGCCGGCGTCGCTGCTGACCACGACCTTGGGCCGTGCGTCGTCGATGCGCGTGGCCAGACTCATGGCGGCAAAGCCGCCGAACACCACGGAATGAATCGCCCCCAGGCGGACACAGGCCAGCATGGCGAAGACTGCCTCGGGAATCATGGGCATGTAGATCAGCACCCTGTCACCCTGCCCGACTCCCTGACGGCGCAGCACCGCTGCCATGCGCTGCACCTCGGCATGCAACTGGGCGTAGGTGTAGCTGCGGCTTTGGTCGACTTCGGTGGACTCCCAGATCAAAGCCGGCTGTTCGGCGCGCCCGGGCAGGTGCCGGTCGATTGCGTTGTGGCAGAGATTGGTCAGCCCGCCCGGGAACCAGCGTGCAAAGGGCTTGCGGCTGGCGTCGAGCACGCGATCCCAGGGCCGGTGCCAATCGATCAATCCGGCCTGCTCGGCCCAGAAAGCTTCGGGCTGTTCGATCGAGCGACGGTAATAGTCGGCGTAGCGCATGCATTGTCTCCAGTCCCGTTGTGATGGCGGCCGCAGGGGAAGCCGCCCTGATTCGCTGGTGGGTGGCGTCGTGGTTCGCGACGACGCCACCCACCAGCAGGCCTGCGCACGTTAGGAGCCAGACCTGACGCAGCACTGACCCATGCCCAGGTCAGATGGCTGCAGGCCCAAGCGAGGCGACGCGGGCTCCGGATGCGTGCTGCAACGGCTCGGCTCAGAGGCCCACCACCGCCCGGCCACGCGACTGCCCGGCCATGATGCCCGCAGCGACCTGTGGAACCTGATCCAGCGGCACATCGTGCGCCATGCGCTCGAGTCGAACGAGGTCGATCTCCGCGGCCAGTGCGTCCCAGGCCGCACGGCGCGCGGCCAGAGGCTGCATCACGCTGTCGATGCCGGCCAGGGTGACATTGCGCAAGATGAATGGCGCCACGCTCGTCGGGAAATCCATGCCTTGTGCCAAACCGCAGGCGGCCACCACACCGCCCCAGCGGGTTTGCGCGCATGCATTGGCCAGGATGTGGCTTCCAGCCGTGTCGATCACCGCGGCCCAGCGTTCTTTTTGCAACGGTTTGCCCGGTGCGCTCAAGGGGGCTCGGTCGATGATCTCGGCAGCGCCCAACTCGCGCAGGTACTCTGCCTCGGCAGGCTTGCCGGTTGCGGCCACCACCCGGTAGCCACGCTGCGCCAGCAGGCCCAGAGCGACACTGCCCACCCCGCCAGTGGCACCCGTCACCAGCACCTCGCCATCGGCCGCTCGCACGCCATGGCGTGCAATGGCCTGAACGCACAACATGGCGGTGTAGCCCGCGGTGCCGATGATCATCGCCTGTCGCGTGTCGAACCGCGGCGGCAGCGGCACCAGCCAGTCGCCGCGCAGGCTTGCCAGTTCTGCCAGGCAACCCCAGTGGGTTTCGCCCACGCCGAAGCCATTGAGAATCCAGTGGTCTCCTGGCTTCCAGGCCGGATGGCGGCTGCGCAACACCACGCCCGCGCCATCGATGCCCGGGACCATCGGCCATTGGCGCACCACCGGCGCTTTGTCGCTGAGTGCCAGCGCATCCTTGTAGTTGAGTGTGGAATGCTGCACTCGCAGCAGGACGTCACCTTCGGGCAGCTCGCGCTCGTCCAGGGTGCTCAGGGTCGCGCTGAATCGGCCGTCCTCCTTGCGCAAAAGCCAGGCTTTGAACATTCAAGTCTCCAGGTGTTGGGGTATGGAGCAAGCCTAGTTCAAGCGCGACGATGTCGGATCGCAGCGGTTCTGCGCGTCCTGGAGAGAG
>JAJZDV010000181.1 GCA_021846025.1 Pseudomonadota bacterium | reverse complement strand
GGAATGAATGGCAACGCTCTTATGCACATCTCATCTCATAAGTACATGATTTACCTAGAAACAGTATCATCCATCAACGCATGGAAATGCCATATTTGCAGGACTCATAATCCTTTGGTCGTTGGTTCAAGTCCAACACGGCCTACCACGATTCAAGCCTCGCATGTTTCGAATTCGCTGTTCGGGCGCATAATTCGTGCTTCGTCTCAACACAAACCGCCTTGATGAACGACCAGTCCAATGCCTTGGAAGCCAATGTTCAGCCCGCTCAACGCTACAGCGACCTCGGGCTTGATGCGCGCTTGCTGCAGGCGGTGTCGGACATGGGGTATGCAAACCTGACGCCCATTCAGGAGCGCGCCATCCCTATCGTGCTGTCGGGGCGTGACGTGATGGGGGCGGCACAGACCGGCACGGGCAAGACGGCGGCGTTCTCACTGCCCATCCTGCAAAAACTTCTGCCGTTGGCGACGAGCAGCGTGTCACCCGCAAGGCACCCGGTTCGCGCACTTGTCCTGGCGCCGACTCGCGAACTGGCGGATCAGGTCTACACCAATATTCAGGCTTATGCGCGCCACACCCCGCTGCGTTGTGCCTGTGTGTTCGGCGGCATGGATATGGCGCCGCAGAAGGCTGCGCTTCGGCTAGGCGTGGAGATGTTGGTGGCTACGCCGGGACGACTGCTTGATCACCTCGAAGCCAAGACCGTCAGCTTGGCTCAAGTGCAGTTCGTCGTGCTGGACGAAGCCGACCGCATGCTGGACATCGGCTTCTTGCCAGACTTGCAGCGCATCCTGGCATACCTGCCCAAAGCGCGCACGACCCTGCTGTTTTCCGCAACCTTCTCGACTGAAATCAGGCGTTTGGCGCAGAGTTATTTGCAAGACCCGGTGCTCGTGGAAGTTGCTCGCCCCAATGCCACGGCCACGAACGTGGAACAACTGGTCTACAAGGTGAGCGAGGACAGCAAGCACCCGGCCCTGCTCCAGTTGTTGCGGGAGCATGACTTGAAGCAAACCATCGTGTTTGTCAACAGCCGCCTGGGTGCCAGCCGCCTGGCGCGCATCCTCGAGCGTGACGGGCTGAAAGCGCAAGCCATGCACGGCGACAAGTCGCAAGCCGAACGCTTGGCAACGCTTGACGCCTTCAAGCGCAACGAGGTTGCCGTGCTCGTGGCCACCGATGTTGCGGCGCGTGGTCTGGACATCGTCGAATTACCCGGTGTGATCAACTACGACGTGCCTTTCAGTGCGGAAGATTATGTGCACCGCATTGGCCGCACAGGTCGCGCTGGGGCATCGGGATTGGCGATTACGCTGGCAACCGAGCGCGACAGCCGTTCGCTGAGCGATATCGAAAAACTGATCAAGCGAGGCATTGAAGTCCGCACTCTCGCGGTAGAGCCTCGACCTAGCCGCCGTCCAGTTCACCCTGAAAAATCAGCGCAATCGTCCACTCCGGCCCTGGCCCGCGCAGCCAGCTTTCATCGGCCCGGCCCACGCGATACCTGGTTCGACAAACCGTACGAGGCCGACCCCAATGCTCAGCCAGTTTGGGAAGACAACCTGACCATGCCGTCGCGTGGCGCCATGTCGCCCAACATTCGCCCACGCCGCGCACTTGCTGCGCTGCTGGGGGGCAAGCCTTCCGCCAAGTAGCGCCACGCAGCTTCGACATCCTGACCTATTTTGCGGCTCGGTGTTGCGCGGCACGCCATTGATTCTTGGCGTGCATGAGCAACTCTCCAAGCGTCCGTCCGATCGGGGTTAGCCCCAGCATTCGGATGGAGTCCAAGACCGCAGCCTGCCCGGGCACGATGCTTGGCGCGCCGTTTTGCTTCGACAACTTGCGGCCTTCGGCATCCCGCAGCAAGGCGACATGGTGATAGCTCGGTGTGGACAGCCCCAGGGCGCGCTGCAGAAGCATTTGCCTCGCGGTGGACGCAGCCATGTCCTCTCCGCGCACCACATGACTCACCGCTTGAGCCGCGTCGTCCACCACGACGGCCAACTGGTAGGCCCACAGCCCATCGGCACGCTTGAGCACGAAATCGCCCACGGCCTGATCGACCTGTTCCGCCTGGGCACCAAGACGCCGGTCGTCCCAATGCACCAGCGCCTCGGTTGCCTCTGGCAGGCGCAAGCGCCAAGCCCTGGGTTGTCGCCCCCTTAGCCCAAGGCTGCAAGTGCCTGGATACACGCGCTCCTCGCCGCGCCGAGGTACCAGCCCACGAGAGCGCAGGGCTTGGTCGATCTCGCTGTTCGAACAAGCGCACGCATAGGCTCTGTCGTTCGCCAGCAGGTAGTCGAGCGCCGATTGATACGCTGGCCCTCGTTGGGATTGCCACAGCACGGGCACATCCGGAATCAGCCCGCAGCCGGCAAGTTGCCGCAAAATCTCACGGTCTGCACCGGGTTTGCAACGTGGCCGGTCGACATCCTCGATGCGGACCAGCCATTGACCGTTCTGCGCGCGCGCATCCAGCCAGGACGCCAGCGCAGCCAGCAAGGATCCGGCATGCAGCGGGCCCGTGGGTGAGGGTGCAAAACGGCCGATGTAGCGCATCGCAGCTTGGAGTTCGCCTTGCCATCTGGCGGGTTAGATGGCAAGGCATGGGCGCAAGAACGCAAGCGGACCCACCGTCGAAGCCGACAAAACTCTGCAGATCAGCAGAGGTCCACGCCGTCCATGCATCAAATTTTGATGTAGTGGTCCAGCAGCATGGCTGCGAACAGCAAGGACAGGTAGATGATGGAGTAGCGAAACGTCTTGCGCGCCAACTCGTCGCTGTAGCGCTGCTTGAGCTCCCAGGCGTAGGCGATGAAAATGGTGTCGAGCACCACAGCGGCGATGGCATAGACCAGCCCGCTCATGTGCATGGCAAACGGCATGAGCGATACGGCCGTGAGCACCAGGGTGTAGAGCAAGACCTGTAGCCTGGTGTGTTCGGACCCATGCGTCACCGGCAGCATCGGCAAGCCGGATTTTTTGTAATCGTCGGTTCGGTACAAAGCCAAAGCCCAGAAATGCGGCGGCGTCCACAGAAAAATAATCAGGAACAAGATGAGCGCCTGCGCCGAGACGTGGTTGGTCATCGCGGCCCAACCCAGCACGGGCGGCATGGCTCCCGAGGCTCCACCGATGACGATGTTCTGCGGTGTCGCCGGTTTGAGCAGCACCGTGTAGACCACCGCGTAACCGATGAAAGTGCCAAAGGTGAGCCACATCGTCAAGGGGTTCACCTGGGTGTAGAGCAACAGCATCCCGGCTGCGCACAAAACGCCAGAAAAGACGAGGATGGACGATGTGCCCAATTCTCCTGTTGCGGACGGGCGCCAGGATGTTCGACGCATCACCGCGTCGATCTTCTGTTCCACCAGGCAATTGAATGCAGCCGCCGCACTGGCAACCAGCCAGACTCCCAGAGCGCCAAAGACCAAGAGCCTCCACTCAGGCAATCCGGGAACGGCGAGAAACATGCCGATCACGGCGCAAAAAAGGATGAGTTGCACGACGCGCGGCTTGGTCAGGGCGTAGAACTGCTTGATCGAGTGGAGCAACCCGGGCGGGCGAGGCAAGGTCGAACTCTTCATGGTTTGGCCTGTGCGCGTTGAAACGTGACGGGAACAAGCGCCACATCGTCGCTGACGAGTCTGCTCGATTCGGGGCGACTGAC
>JAJZDV010000035.1 GCA_021846025.1 Pseudomonadota bacterium | reverse complement strand
GTCCAAACCATCGAGTGAAAGGAGGAAGGAGCTACAGTTATCCACAACCGGCAGCTACAACGCCGGCACCCATCCCCGGGTCAAGTTGAGATCGGCAGGGTGGGTCAAATTGAGATCGGCGCGGACAACATAGGCCAGTTCTCGGGAGAAAAACTCGCTACCCAGAACCACGGCCTTCTCCACCGTGGCGCCCTGCGCCTTGTAGGCTGTGACGGCGAAACCATGCTTGAGATGCAGGTCTTCGGGGGCTAGCAGGGTGATGTGCTGTGGATCGCGGTCGAGGCGAACCTGAATGCAGCCTGGGTGCTGCTTATCCCATCCGACTACAGTGCAAAGATCGCCGTTTTTCAGGCCGGTCTCACGGTCGTTTTTGGTGATCAGAATGCGGTCGCCGGTGCCGACCTCAAGACGGCCAGTGGCTGTCGCCACTTCGCGCGTGTCGGTGATTTCGCCGCTTTTTGTGAGCGCTTCGCGCACCGACTTGTTGATGTCATTGACCGCCTGGTTTGTGCTTGCGATGCCCAGGACCTCTTTGGCCGCCAGCACCGGGGCCATGTCCTTGTGCTCGGATTTGAGCGCCTGGGAGAGCATTTCATGGCGCGCCAAGATGATCTTTCCGGCAACGGCCTGCACGGCGGCGCGGTGCGTCTTTTCGACGCTCACCGCCCCACGGTCGATGTAGGCGGCCATGGCTTTTGCCGCCTCGCCTTTGCTCATTTCTGTGACGGCGTTTTTGTGCCAGTCCTCGCGCTGCCGATGAATTTCCTGCAACCTGGCCGGGTCGCCGTGCGATTCAGCCATTTTTGCGAACACAGCACCAGAACCAACTGGCTGCAATTGCTTGTGGTCGCCGACCAAGGCGACTTTCGCGCCGGCCTGCTCGGCGGCATCCAGAAGTTTTGCCATGTTCCGGCTGTCCACCATGCCGGCCTCGTCGATCACCAACATGGATTTGGAGTGCAGCGGGCTTTGCCCTTGGTCGATCTCGCGCAGCAACGAGGCAATCGTTTGGCTCTGGATGCCGGCGCTTTCCTGCAGGCCCTGGGCTGCCTTGCCAGACGTGGAGCAGCCGAAGATTTGATAGCCGGCTGCCTGATGGTCGATGGCAACCTGGCGCAACATCGTCGATTTCCCAGTGCCCGCATCTCCGATCAGCACTTTCAGAGAGCCAGCCTGGGCCATGTACTCCCTGGCGGCCTGCTGTTCGGGGCTGAGCGCCTGGCCGCTTTCCTGGCGCTCGCGCACGGGCACGGGGTGGGCGGTTTTGTTGAAACCTTGGGCAACCTGAATGATGCGCTGCTCGGCTTTCTGGATTCCAGTGGTTGTGTAGCGGTCCTTTCCGTCCCTGCCCGCGCCCAGGTGCACCGCCTGGGCGATGGCTTCGACGGCATATTCTCGCGCACCTGCTGCGCCTGCGACACCCTGCGCGGCACGGAACGACGCCGCCAGAATGTCCTGCTCGCGGCTCACGGATTTGTTTTGGTGCGCCTCATCAAGCACCCGCGATACGTCCACTTTTTCAAGACTTTTGACGTCGGTGTGACGCTCGATTTTGTCCAGGCCAAACGCCATGCCCGCCTCTCGCCACTGCTCGCGCAGCGCTGCGGGGTCAATGTGATGATCTTTGGCTTTGCGGGTCGCCAGCGCGGCAGTTTTTGCCTGCTTGTACGTCTCCATGCCATGCTCGGATTTGTACTCGCGAATCTGAGCAGCCCGCTTGGAAAACTCGCGCTCCGCCTCTTTGGATACGGCGGCCAGGCGGAACGAGTCGCCATCCCTTTCGACATCGAAGCCCAGGCGCTGCATCTGAGATGAAAGCTCGGCACGGTACAGCGCCCCGGTCGCCATTTTCCAATCCATCATCGGCTTGCCGTCCAGCGTTCCGCTGGTGCCATCTGCGCGCTGCGCGGCATTGATGATGAATGAGTGCGTGTGCAGTTGGGGGTCGAGTTCTCTTGAGGTGCCGTGTTGAAAATTGGCGATGCACAGGTCACCTTTTTCGACGCGCAAACCATCCTGGCCGCGCCGGGTTTCTGAGGCCCGGTCTTGCATGAACTGGAGAGCGGTTTCAACGGCGTGGGCGTGCGCCTTTTCAACTGCGGCTGCGGTCGCCGGGTCACCGTTCGCCCACACCAAAGAAACAGACTTTGGAGCAGAAAAAGTGCAGTCCCACCCGGCACGGCGCTCAGGGTCGCCGGCCCGCTGGACCAGTGCCTCGCCGTCGGCGGAAAACCCATTGCACAGCAGTGCGAATTCCTTGGCGTCAACCGCACCAGACACGCCGAACTTTTCAGCGGCGGCACCGCTCCAGTACCCCGCGCCTTCGCGGGAGTAGTAGTCTTCTTTTGAAGGCGAATTTGACGCAGCCTCACCGATCATGTGGGTGTAGTAACTGGTCGCCGCACCGGCGCCGCGCACCGTGATTTCGAGCATGACTTTTCCTTTACTGGAGGGCGAGAATTTCGCGGACTTTCGACGTGCAAAAGTTTGCGGCCTCGCTGCTCATCGCGGGCTTGCCGACTGCGCCGGAAACCAACGCGAGCGCCTGAAAAATTGCAGCCAAGTAGGCGGGTGAAACGGGCGCGGTTTGCGTTGCCTGGGCTGGTTGGTTTTGCTTGGGCTGCTGGTGCAGGTTCGCGACGACTTTCTGCACCTGCGAGAGCATCGCTTTTTGGTCGTCGAGCAACGCAGAAACGATGCCGCGCTGCGCCAGCAAGTAGCGGACTTTTTCGGTGCGGTTTGTGCCTGGCGCGCTGTCGATCTGTGCCAGCAAATCAGGGTCGAGCCGCAGGCTGACGTGCGCGGTTTTAGCCATGGTTCACCACGCCGGTTTCGGGCATCGGCTGCGCGAGTTTTAGGGTGGTCAGCGAGGCAATGGCCGCCTCGATTTCTGCCGTGCTGGCGCCGTTGGCGATGGCCTGGTCAACGACGCGGAAAATCGCGCGCTGCCTAGCCGCACGGGATGCGGCCCGTTCGGCCGCTTCGGCGATTTTGATGGCGGCGTCCAGCGCCTGGCGCTGGGCTCTGAGCTTGTCGAGTTTTGAGGTCATGGTTGATGGTGTTTGCTGCAGCGGGAAGCGCCGCCATTTGCACATAGCGCGCGGGGGAAATTGCGAGCGCCGCGAGGCGCAGTTTTGTCCCACAGAGCGCAAGGCGAAAACGCTGTTTTTGTGGGACACTTGTCCCACATGTTTGAGAGTGGCGTGTGTTACGAAACATCGTTTAGATGGGTTGGGTATGAGATTCCTGAGGGCAAAGCCCGAGGGGATCGACCCGTCTCAGATTTTGACTTTTCGGTGCCGGTTTTGAGCGCTGGTTTGCAGTGCCGAAGTCGAACATTCAGGGCAGGAATCGAGCCGTCTTTTCGGCGAGTGGATGCACGGAATGTGAGCGGAGGCACTGCGCGCCTTATGGGCAAGTCAGGCGCTGAAAGAGGGGAAGGCAACCAGCAGGTTTGCACGTGCCCGACCCAGACTTGTCCACACACCGCAGTTATGTCGCTGATGCACAAAACCTCATAGACCAACGACTTACACCCATCTGCCCCGGCCCTCCGCTGGCCGCTGGGTGGATGGGGCTTGCTACGATGAGGTCGACCATGAACGACCTCATCTGGATCATCGCCATCGTCAGCATATGGATCGCCATCGGCGTCCCAAGCTGGCTCATCATCCAGATCACCGAGAAGCTGGCTGAGCGCACCCTCGACCACGATTCGCTCTACGGTTGGGCGACGCTTGCCGCTTTCGCTGCGATGTTCATGCTGCCGTCGCGTGAGCACACGACTCATCTCCAGAACTTCGTCGCGCTTGCGAAAGCCTTCTCTGGTGGAGCCGTCATCGGTGCGCTGCTGAACATCGTCTACCAGTGGACGCTCATGGGCACGGAAGCCGAGAAAACTGCGCGCGCTCGGGGATCGCGGATTCTGGACAAGTTCTTGGAGAACAAGATCGTCAGCGCGATCTTGGGCGGCATCATCATCGTCGTCCTGGTAGTCGCGGGGATCATCGTTGTTGGCATGCGCATGGAAGGCGTTCCACTGCTCAGTCCATTGGCATCCTGGCTCTGGGACACGATTCGACCGTTGATCTGATCGACAACCCTCGCTGCTACTATCGACTGGACTTCTGGCCGTGGAGGTGATCGTGAGCGACTTTTCCGACGAAGTGCGCGAGGCCTATACCAAGATGGGCACGACGCCCGAGGACGAAGCGCTCAAGGAAGGCGCGCTCTACGCTGTCGTGATGAACCTTGCTGCCAAGGGCAAGGCCTGGACGGTCATCAAGTGGGCGGCTGGCATCTTGACCGTCATCGCTCTCTATCAGTCGAGCTACAAGCCCCTGCTGTGGCTCATCCTGATCGCCCCGCTGTCCTGGTATTGGTTCATCACATCGGCCCGCAGGTTCGTTCGCACAACGACTGGCATGCCTGACGACATGCAGTTGAACGCGTTCCGCATGTACGTCATGGACGATGAGTTCAAGGCGCTGGTGAGACAGCGCCAAATGCAACTCAAGTCCGTCATGGGCAAGAGTTGATCGCCATGCCTTCGCAGCCGCACTCCAGGCGGGCCCTAGCGGCCGATCAGTTGGAAGACGCTATCCGCTTCCATCTGGATGGGCGCTACGCCTCGGCAACGACCCTGGCAGGCGCGGCGGAAGAAGTGTTCGGCAAGCAGTCCGAACGTGCAGGCCAGTCCAACGTCATCCAGGATGGCTTCGTATCCGCGCAGGTCATCTGGAAGTTCTTTCCTGCACACGCGCCAAAGAAGCCGTTCAAAGAGCACTGCGCCCGCGAGAACGCCACGAGGAACGATCTCAAGCACATGGACGATGGGGAGGCAGAGACGTTCGATGCCGATCTGGCTGTGGACTCCGCCAAGATGATCGCCCGAGCCCTGGAAAACGCCAGCCGGATCGGCATCTCCGTCAACGGAAGTGAGGCGTTCTCAGATTGGTTTCACGAGCACATCGTGGGCGTATGAGCGGCACCCAGCCAGGCCCAGGCTTGTCCGCACACCATCTCCCCGGTTTTGGGGAGATGGTGTGCTTCATCTGGAGAACGCCGGATGCCGCTTCGGCGGCAGTTCTGGGATCGGAACTTTGATCTTCTTGATGACCGGATCGCCGGCGATTTTCAGGTACCCGACACCGACCCCCAGCCCCATCAGTTCCGAGGGCAAAACGACTTGCTCGGTGGCATGCTGGTAGGACACTGATGTCCCTTGATCGTTGACGCTTTTTTGAGGTCTGATGATCTCCCTTTGCCCCAACATTTTTGAGTAGTAGTCTGCAGAGTCTGGGTCCTCTGCGGCCATGATGAGTTTTGTCCTCATCACGCTTGCCAGAGTCTGCGCACCCTGCATCCCATAAGTCTCCCGAATCTGGCTCACAGATTGGAAGCCCAGAACGCAGGCGGCACCGAACTTTCGGCCTTCGGCAAGCAGGCGCTCCAGCCCCTCGATGGGGCCAAGGCTGGGCGCCTCATCCAGGAACATCCAGACGCGACGATCCAGCGCTTCAGGCGTGCTGAGAAGCCCAGTCGAAAACGCTCCGCACATGGACCCATACAACGGCGCCAGCAGCGTGCGCTGGTCAGCGCGGGACGGCAGCCAAACGACGCCTCTTGGGGCCTGGAGCCACGTGCGAAAACTGAACGTCGGTCGATCCGTTGGCATGAACTCCCAAGGCGCCAGGCGCACCCCCAGAATTGCCCGGACTGATGCCAACATCTTGTCCGCGCCTTTGGCGCACAGCGCCGCGGCTGGCTTGCCCTGGACATAGGCCGCGAGTTCCTGAGAATCAGCGGCAGTTGCCAGGCGTACAAGCTCCTGCACGTTCCCGTCCGTCATGCGAGCCAACAAGGCGTTCAAGAGCGCCTGGGCATACCCTGACCACTCTTTCGAGGACTCAGACCCACCAGAGGGGCAGAGACTGGCTGCGAGCCTGGGGCAATCCCACGGCCCTTCGATCTCTGAGAACAGGTCCCAGGAGTGAGAGCGGCTGTCCAGTGGGTTGAGGATGACGTCACCACGTTCAGGGCTGTAAAACCGCTCCAGCAGCCCACCCCCAGGATCGACCACAACGGCCGGCTGGACGCGCTGAACGACGGCCTGGAACATCCTGTTGATCGCCAAACTTTTGCCACTGCCTGTCGCTCCTGCGACCATGCAATGGGTGGTCTCCGCCTGTGGTGGGAGGGCCACGGGCCCGATCATGATTGGCTGGAGCGGCCCGCGGGCCGCTGGCGTTGGCGCCTGGCGCTTTGAAAAAATGTTCAGAATGCTCATTTGGAGCCTCCATTTTCGGATTGGGACCCACGGCCCAGCTTGTGCAAAACAAGGGCAAATGGCAGCACCAGGATGAACACCAGGGGGGTGATGGTGAAAGAGAGGAGTCGCACGGCTGCGCCGGCGCTTTCCCCTCCGACGGCCGTGGCCGCGATTTTCACAGGGGAAAAAAATGAATCAACCACCATCCTGACTTTTTTGTACACGATCATTCTCCTGTCAGATCTTCAATCGCCGCACCACGCTGGTGCACCGCACCTGCGTTGATGGCCTGGTGCTTTTCAAGCTGCTTTTTGTAATGTTTGCTGGAGTGGTGAATCCACGCCCACAGCAAAATGCCGCCCAACAAAACTCCGCCGAAAATACTCATCTCACACCTCCTTTGGGATGAGGCAGGATCGGAAATTGAATTTGAGATTGGTTGTGGATGCATGTTTTCTGTTTTGAGGACGCCGAATTGAATTCGCGAACCGCTTTGAAAACAGTTTTGACTTTGGCGAAATCTTTTGACTTTGCCTGGTTTTCTGTTTGTATGACTCCTGCCCTTTCCAGCCCAACAGGGCTGCTGTGGTTGCCCCAGCCCTGTTGGGCTGGGTGTCTTTCGGGCGGTGGGGCTTTGCCCCACTGACCGAAAGACAGGGGTGGTTCAGAGGCAGATGGCTTCAAGCCAATCTGCCTCTTCTCCTACATTTCATGTAGGAGTTTTATACAGGGGCCTTTTTCATTCTGTGGGGCGTGGGCAAAAACACGGGTCGGCGTGGGCAAGAACACGGGTTCCTCGCCGGGCGTGGGCAAAAACAAGGGTTCCGGCCCCACTTGTGCATCAATGTTTTTGCGCTCGATGCGCGCAGATTTGCCGTGGATTTGGACCGTCCATTCATCGGAAGGAAGCTCTGACAGCGCTGCAAGCAGCATGCGTCGACGGTCGCGAAGCGTTGCGCCGGCGGCTTCGGCGCCCCAGACATGCCTTGAGAGTGTGTCCAGCCAGATAGGGGGGCAGGTGCCATACCCTGGTCGCCAGCAGGCGAGCCAGTGGTAGAGGCACTGGCCGACTGGCGAGAGCCTGCGCCAGACGCTCATGCGAATTCGGCCATAGCTGGCGGTGCCCAGCACAGCCCGCGTGAGCCTGTAATTCAGCGCGACGCTCACCGCACCCTTGCCACGCCCAGCCGCGCCTGCTATGAGGTGCGTGGACGCCCAGGCGTCGCCGCTGCGCGCCTCGATCACTACACCTTGCAGTCTTTTAATGCTGGCGCGTATGGCAGCATGCGCCCGCCCGTCTTCTGTGTCGCGCCCGATCTCTCGGCAGATTGCCGCCAGCGTTGTTTGCAGGGGCAGCACATCCTTATCCCCCGCCGAGTTGGGCTTTCCCCCAGACTTGGGCAGCATGCCCTGTACGGCAAGGCCAGGTTCAAGGCGCTGCTCGCCTGTGTTGCGCAGCGCCAGCGCCAGCAGCGCCAAGAGCACGCCCAGGTCGCCGGCGTCTAGCTCAGGGCCGGCCAGTTCCAGCAGGCCGCCATTCCATGACTGTTTGATGCCCTCGAGCCAGACGCGCTTGCCCCTGATGATTGGTTTGACTAACGGGGAGAGCCCCAGCGCCATGTCTTGTCTGGCGACGCCCTGGCGGGCGTCCATGGACCGCCGGGCGGCAGGGGTAGGTTTAGATTGCGCCATTTTTCTTCTCCTTTCCCTTCTTATCTGCCGTGTCCAAGCCTTTCTCACTGATCTTCACATCATGCGGAATCAAGCACCCTGATTTTGGCGGGCGCTTGTACCACTTGATCATTCCAATCTGCCCGTCGTTGTTTTTAGTGATTTCCGCCCGGCAATATAGCTTCTTTTCAGAATCAGGTATTTTATTGCCGTGCTCATCGAATGCGTTTTCCGACACGTGCATATTCCGCACGTTCATAACCCATCGTGAATCATCAATGATGACAGAACTGCCACGCCCACTGTTATCACCGCCATTGTCGAACAGCCTCGCTGCTTTTGAATTGTGGTGTGCGAAGTGAATATGCGGCCCTGTTTCTGTGGCAACAGCCTCCAGGCGGCGGAAAACCCTTTTGATTTCGCCAGCCTTGTTCTCATCAAGCGCATGCGCGCGCGACAGTGTATCAATAATGACCAGCCTCTGGCCTGCGCAAACCTCATACAGCCAATTTAAGCCAAAATCATTTTCTACGGCGAATTCTTTCCCAACTCCGTCGTAGATTGATAGGTTTTCAAGCGCCCGCTCCTGCGATTTCCAATGCCATTTTTCTCCCTTCCATTGGTAATGATCGATGATGTTCCAAAGCCGGCGATGCAACTTCTCGGCTGAATCTTCCAGAGTAATAATTGTGACTGGGCCAGAAGACATTTTTCCAAAGTCGAGCAAGTCCGCACCTCCGGCCATTGACAATGCCAGTTGGTAGAGTAAAAACGATTTGCCAGACCCGCCCTCCCCGATAGTCCCCCCGAGAGTTTTTGAGACAGGGCCATGGTCAAAAAGAAAATCAGGCTGCGCCGGGCGCCGCTTGGTCCAGTCTCCCAGGTCAACCCGCTGGGGCAAAAGAATCGGGGCAGTATTCATTCTTCGCCCCCATCGAACAAAGAACCTTGCTCCACGGCAAAATCAAACAGACTGCCTTGATACCCCTTTTTCTTGCGCCCAGCGCCACGCTTGGCCTTGGCGTGCACCAGATCCAGATAATCAAAGTCCGCTTCAAAAAGTCTCGGCTTTTTCAGGTCTTCAGCGATTTTCTGAATCGCGCCGTTGACCCGATTCCTTGCCTGCCTCAGGGTGATTTTGTGCTCCTTGGCGATTTCCCTGGCATCCATTTTGCCCGCAGCGCTCAGGGCATTTTCTTGCCTGTCTGTGGTTTCCAGAACCTCATGCTCCGGCTGGGCGGCATTTTGGAGCGCATCGATAATCTCCCCTTCATCATTTTTGACGGTGGAGACGGCCCAGCACAGGCGCTTCTCCCCAGTCAGGGGATCGGCACGGTGGCCCACACGCGAATGGCAGATTTTCAGCCATTCATCAAGCTGAATACCAGTTTCCTGATTTGCGATGAAATGCGCAGACTGGAAATCCTCGCTGGAATGATCATTCCAGCCAAGGGCATGCACCCGCGCAGCAAGGCGCGAGAATTGGGCTTTGGGGGTGGGGTAAAGCATAAAGCTCTCCAGTTAACCCCGCAGAATCTGGTTGCGCAGGGTATGGAGCCACTTCTGATTTAATTTAGAGCCGTTATCAGGAAACGGCTATAGGTAATCGTTGCGATTACCTGTTTTCAGAAACGAGCACACGAGCGGCAAACCAAGTGCACGTTTATGAGATTTCTGGGTTTGGATTTTCAACGGGCAGGGCATCGCCAGTTGTCTTTCAGTGCAAAACAGTGCAAATCGTTTCGCATGCCCTGGCGTTGCGCCAGGACTTTTCAATTCATGCCGCTTGTGCGGCTGGGTGCTGACTTAAACAATTTCCATCAAGTGGATGACTTAAATGTAGCACCTCTTTGCCACAGCGTGCAAACTTTATTGTAAGAGTGCGTAACACAGCTAGCCGCTACGGCATTTTACAACAGCCTGCAAACTATTTGCAAAGGGTAGGGGCATTGGCTGTGCGGATGACCAGCATCCAGTGGGAATCCAGTGGGAATTGTGGGAGCAATAGAGTACAATCCTTAGCGAGCATAGGAAGTTACAAACAAGCTAAGCTATTGATTTTACTTGTTTTCCACGGTTCAAGCGGGCGTAGTTCAATGGTAGAACTTCTGCTTCCCAAGCAGATAGCGTGGGTTCGATTCCCATCGCCCGCTCCAAATGTTTTTGCACCGGTTCGCTGCGCTTCCAACGCTCGCAAGACATCGATCGCCGAGCGGCTTTTTGAGGCGCATGCCAAACGAAGCCGGAATGAACTCGCTGCGTCACTCCAGTTAGCCTGACGCAGACATCGGCACCAGGGTTGGAAGGTGCGGGCCGTGCTCGACGGGGTGGCGACCCGCGGGGGTTGGAACGCGGGCCGAGCGCCCCTCGCGCGTCGGATGACGCTTCCCGCCTTGCTTCCCAAGCCGCGAAGGCCCGCAGGGCGGATGCCTTGTCGGGGTCTCATCGCAGATCCCGCGGAAGGTCTCCTGGAAGTCATGCGCCAGCGCAGGCGCCGGGCACTCGGTCACACACGGTAGCAACTGCGTGCGCGTGACGACGTCAGGAAACGGCAGCACCGTCGACGAATCGGCCATTGGCATCGAGGAGATCGCACCATGAGCAGTCACGCCACAACCATTCACCCCGTCTGGCTGCGCGTGTCGCACTGGATCAACGCACTCGCCGTGGTGCTCATGGTCATGAGCGGCTGGCGCATCTACGACGCCTCGCCCATCTTCTCCTTTTCCATCCCCACCGGCTGGACCCTGGGCGGATGGCTGGCCGGCGCGCTGCAGTGGCATTTTGCCGCGATGTGGCTGTTGTTCACCAATGGGCTGTTTTACCTGTGCATGAACAGCGTCACGGGACGCTTCAAGCGCAAATATTTTCCCTTATGGCCACGCGACATCTGGAGCGACTTCCGCAAGGCCATGACCGGCAAGCTGGGGCATGGAGACCTGTCGCACTACAACGCGGTGCAGAAACTCGCCTATCTGGTGGTCGTGCTCGATTTGATCGTGCTGGTGTTGTCCGGCCTGGTCATCTGGAAGTCGGTGCAGTTTCCGTTGCTGCGCGATGCGATGGGCGGCTACGACAACGCCCGCATCGTGCATTTCGTCGCCATGAGCATCGTCGTGGCCTTCGTGTTCGTGCACCTCGTCATGGTGGCGCTGGTGCCGAAATCATTCCTGACCATGGTTCGCGGTCGCTGAGGAGTTCGCCATGCCAATCGATCCAAAATCCATCGTCCGACCTTTCGACCGCGAAGCGCTGCTCAGAGAGGCACAGCAATCCCTGGGCGCTCCGGCACGCCGGCACTTCGGCAAGCAACTCCTGAGTCTGGGCGCACTGTCGTTGCTGAGCGGTTGCGACGTGACGGATTCCAAGTCCGCACAGAACATCCTGCAAGGCATGTCGCGCTGGAACGACCGGGTGCAACTCTGGCTGTTCGACCCGAAGCGGCTGGCGCCGACCTACAGCGAGGCGCAGATCACGCATCCCTTCCCCTTCAACGCCTATTACGCCGAAGACCAGACCCCGGTGATCGATGGCAGCACGTACCGGCTGCAGGTTGGCGGCCTGGTCAGGGACAAGCGCTCGTGGAGCCTGCCCGAACTCCACGCCCTGCCGCAGTCCGATCAGATCACCCGGCACATTTGCGTCGAGGGCTGGAGTGCCATTGGCCGCTGGGGCGGCACGCCGTTTCACATCTTCCTGAAGCGCATCGGCGCCGACCTGTCCGCCCGATACGTGGCTTTTCAATGCGCGGACAACTATTACGAGAGCATCGACATGCAGACCGCGCTGCACCCGCAAACCATCATGGCGTTCACGTACAACGGCAAGACCTTGCCGGTGAAATTCGGCTACCCGATGAAATTGCGCATACCGACGAAATTGGGCTACAAGAATCCCAAGCTCATCACCGCCATGCAAGTCACCAACAACTACCCGGGCGGTTACTGGGAAGACCAGGGATACAACTGGTTCGGCGGCTCCTGACCCGTATTGCCGGTACGCGCACCCGATGTGTGGGCACTCCGGCCATCGATTGGACTGAGGATTGCATCATGACCACCCTGTCAACCCTGCTCGGCGCACTGTGCCTGGCACTGTATGCCGCGAGTGCCACGGCACAAACGACCACGGACCCTGGCGCCATGGGTGGCATGCATCACCCCGCCTCGGCCGCCGCAGGCATGATGCAGCAAGGCGAGCCCATGAATATGAAAAAACGCATGATGAGCAAGGAGAAAAAAATGCAACAGGAAGGCTTGATGAACAAGGATGCCGCAGGCACAGCGCCCATGGGACACGGCTCGCCATGATCGAGGGCCTGCACGATGACCACGATGCTGAACGCCGGCGTGGGCCCAAGCCACGCCGAGAGAGGCATCGCGCGGCGCAAGTGCCGCAGCGTCACGTCACTGGCGTCCTGTACCCGGCTCGAGCCCTTGGGCAAGCGCCAACACGCCCCGCATGACCTCGGAATGTGAACCTGCACCAGGGCCGGCCGACGCTCGGGAATAGGCGGTCGGGGATGGCTTGTTTGGGCTCGCGTCAACGCGCAGCGCTTCCCTGGAGGCCGCCCGGTCCTTGAGCCGGACCATTCGGCAGCCTCACACGAAACCGCGTGAGTCCGCCCTCGGACCTCACCTGCACCGTTCCGCCGTGCGCTTCCACGATGGACTTGACGATGGCCAGCCCCAATCCCGCGCCTTCGCTTTTGCGCTGGCGGGAGGGATCGACGCGGTAAAAGCGGTCGAAGAGTCGGGGCAGATGTTCCGCGGGAATGTCCGGCCCCGGGTTCGAGATGTCCACGACGGCCTGATCGGCATCCCGCCGTAGCGCGACGACGACAGCCTGGCCTTCAGGCGTATACCGGATGGCATTGGCGATCAGGTTGCTGAGGGCTCGCTGCAACATCTGGCGGTCGCCACGGACCGTGTCGACCTCTCCTTCGAGGACCAGACCGACGCGATGATCGTCCGCCCAGGCCTCGAAGTAATCGAACAGCGCCCGCACCTCGGCACCGAGGTCGACTCCGCCCGACTCCAGGTGGATCCGGCTGTGGTCGGCCTGGGCCAGAAACAGCATGCCGCCGATCATCGCGCTCAAGCGCTCGAACTCCTCCAGGTTGGAGTAGAGAACTTCACGGTAGGCGTCCATGCCACGGACTTTCGACAAGGCGACTTGCGTCTGCGTGATCAGGTTGGTCAGCGGCGTGCGCAATTCGTGGGCAATATCGGCGGAAGCGTTTGTCAGGCGTTGGAAGCTGTCCTCGATGCGCCTGAGCATGGTGTTGAACGCCACCACCAGCTCGGCGAGCTCGACCGGCACCTGCTCCGGGTCGAGCCGAACGTGCAAACGCTCGGAGGTGATGTCCTGCATCCTGGCACCGATTCGGCGAATCGGCGCATGACCATGCTGCACCGCCAGCCATGCCACGCCGATGCTGATGAGGCTGGTCATCAGCGCCCCCAGCCAGAGGGCGCGCTTGAGTTCAGCGAGGTAGTGGAGATGAAAGCCCATGTCCATCGCCACCAGCACGGTGAAAGGGCCGTCACGCAGCACGGCACCACGGTAGGTGCGTTGGTTGACTCGCCAGATGCGCAGCGCCCGCGCGTCGAGGCGCGTCACCGGTTGCACCCCATGGGCCAATTCGGCAAGGCCCGGGGTCGCGGTTTCGTAGAGTAGTTTTCCCTGGGCATCCTGCACCAGGAAATACACCCCGTGATGCCCGGCCACCGCGGCGGCCAGTCTGTGTTCGAGGTCATCATGGTTCGCGCTTGCCGAGGTAAGCGCAGTCTCTACAGATTGGCTGACAGCCTGCAGTTCGCCAAGATCCTGCTCGGCGAAGTGGTGCTCGATGGACACCTCGATGCCCCAGGCCGAAAGCAGAAACATGAGCGTCGTGGCCAAGCCGACGAAGGTCGTCACGCGAAGCGCGAGCGAGGCCGGGCGGCGTCGGCGTGCGCTACTGGCCATCGGGTGCGTCCAGCATGTAGCCCAGGCCCCGCACCGTCTGGATGAGCTTGGGTTCGAACGCGTCGTCGACCTTGGCCCGCAGGCGCCGGATGGCCACATCGATGACGTTCGTGTCACTGTCGAAATTCATGTCCCAGACCTGCGACGCGATCAGGGAGCGGGGAAGAACCTCCCCTTGCCTTCGGACCAGCAGTTCCAGCAAGGCGAATTCCTTGTTGGTCAGATGAATTCGGGTGTCGGCGCGAACCGCGCGACGGCGCGTCAAATCGAGCATGAGGTCGGCGACCTGCAGCCGTTCCGCCTGAACCGCGATGCGCCCCCGCCGCAACAAGGTTCGCACACGCGCAAGCAGTTCCGTGAAGACAAACGGCTTGACCAAATAATCATCGGCCCCCAGTTCCAGTCCCTTGACCCGATCTTCGACGCTGTCGCGGGCGGTCAGGAACAGCACGGGAGCGTCCTTGCCGGCCTGACGCAGAGCCCGCACGATGCTCCAGCCGTCCACATCGGGGAGCATGACGTCGAGCACCACGAGATCGTAGGGCTCCGTCATCGCCTGATGATGCCCGTCCAGGCCGGTGCGCGCGAGGTCGACGACGAAGCCGGCCTCCATCAGGCCTTGCCGCAGGTACTCCCCGGTCTTGGGCTCGTCTTCGACGATGAGCAGTTTCATGCACGTCTCCGTTGCTGCGTCGCCGTTGCACTTGCGCCGCCCTTCATCCGTTCCCCGCTCCCCGCTCCCACGGTGCCGTACGCGGTGGATTCGACGGACCTCACTGTAATCCGGCGCACGCGACACGAACATGACCGCAACATGACATCAATGTCATCTCGCGGTCATGCCTCTGAAATCTATCGTTACATACGATGCTGACTTGTCGAGTAGCGGCAGGCGCGGCGTGGCAGAGCCGGTGCACCACAGCAGATTAGCGACCGACGCCTTCCGCGACGATGCTTCAGAACATGCCATCGAGCCATCCAGACCAGGAGAACAGATCACCATGCAGCAACTTTCGCCGTCATTCCCACACCCAATCCAGGGATCTCGTCGACGATTCGTTCAGGGACTCGCGGCTGGCGGCGTCATGCTCGGCCTGTCGCCGTTCGCCAGCCTGGCGCGGGCACAGGGCTCCACGGCTGCGACGGGCTCGGCCCCGGAACTGCGAGGCACCGACTTTGACCTCGCCGTGGCCGAATCGCCGGTGAACTTCACCGGAAACTCGCGGATGGCAACCACCATCAACGGCTCGATTCCGGCGCCGACCTTGCGCTGGCGCGAAGGCGAGACCGTGACGATCCGGGTGACGAACAGACTGCGTCAGGCGACTTCGGTGCATTGGCACGGCATGCTGCTGCCGTTCCAGATGGACGGCGTGCCGGGCATCAGCTTCAAGGGCATCGCACCCGGGGAAACGTTTGTCTACCGCTTCAAGGTCCTTCAATCGGGCACCTACTGGTACCACTCCCATTCCGGCACGCAAGAGCAAACGGGCATGTATGGCGCCATCGTCATCGAGCCGGCCGGTGGCGAAACCCTCAAGGCCACGCGCGACTATGTCGTCCAACTTTCGGATTGGACCGATGAAGATCCGATGCGCGTCTTCGCCAAGCTCAAGGCCGACAGCGGCTACTACAACTACAACCAACCCACGGCCACGGAGTTCTTTCAGGATGTCGCCCGGGACGGCTTGAAAGCCGCTCTGGAGAAGCGCCAGATGTGGAACACGATGCGCATGAGCCCGAACGATCTGGGCGATCTCTCGGGCAGCACGCTGACCTACCTGATGAACGGCACGACTCCGGCCGGCAATTGGACCGCGCCGATGCGCCCGGGTGAGGTGGTGCGGCTGCGGTTCATCAATGGAGCGGCCAACACGTTCTACGACGTGCGCATTCCGAATCTGAAACTCACGGTGGTGCAGGCCGATGGTCAGAACATCGACCCGGTGACCGTGGACGAATTCCGTTTCGGTCCCGGCGAGACCTACGACGTGCTGGTGCGACCGCAATCGGATGCGTACACGATTTTCGCCCAATCGATGGATCGGACCGGCTATGCCCGTGGCACGCTGACGAGCCGCGCAGGTCTGGCGGCGCCGGTGCCGGCGATGGACAAGCCGCAGCAACTCACCATGGCCGACATGATGGGCAGCATGGATGGCATGGCACCGGGCAGCATGCCGGGGATGGCCGACATGCCTGGCATGCCGATGGGAGGCGATACGGCCGCGACGAGCAAGCCTTCGCGCCATGCGTCGACCGAATACGGCCCGACGACCGATAACCGCGTGGACTCCCCGCGCACCAACCTGGACGATCCGGGAGTCGGCCTTCGCGAGAACGCCCGCAGGGTCCTGACGCTGGCCGATCAGCACACCGTGGGGGGTCCCATCGACCCGCGCGCCCCCGAGCGTGAGCTTGAGTTTCACCTCACGGGCAATATGGGGCGCTACACCTGGTCGATGGACGGGGTCGAGTTCGGCAAATCGACGCCCGTGCATTTCCGCTATGGCGAGCGCCTGCGCGTTGTCCTGGTCAACGACAGCATGATGACCCATCCCATGCATATGCACGGCATGTGGAGCGAGCTGGAAAGTCCGACTGGGCAATTCCAGGTCCGGCGCCACACCATCCCCGTGCAGCCGGCGCAGCGCATCAGCTACCTCGTGACGGCCGATGCACCAGGACGCTGGGCTTGGCACTGCCACCTGATGATGCACATGGAAGCCGGCATGTTCCGCGAAATCATCGTGTCGTGACTGCACAGGTACGAGCCCAGCAACAGGAACCATCAACAAGGAATCCGGATGAACACGATGCACACCCAGCTGCTGTCGATTGCCATCGCAGCCCTATGGGCCTCTCCCGCATGGTCGCAGAGCGCCGCCGGGGATCACCGGCAGCACACCGGTACGACGGCTCCGACCCAAGCGACCGCCTCCTCCGACGCCCCCATGGCGGGCATGGCGATGCCGGGCATGGCGGACGAAACTCCAGCGAAGCCGCCCCAGCCTGCAGCCGGCGGCACCCTGCCAGGCATAACCGGCTCGATGGGCGCAACAGGCGATCAGGCCGCGCCGGGTGCCATGCCGTCGAGCCATGCATCAGCTTCAGGCTCCCTGAGCTCGCGCGATCCCCATGCCTATTCGGATGGCTACACGCTGACCACGGGGCCTTATGCGCTGGCCGGCCTGCAACCGCCGCGCATGGCTGACCAGGAGAACTTCGGCTCGCTGCTCGTCGACCGCCTGGAGCGGGCCTACACCCGCAACGGCGACTCGACGGCCTATGACGTGCAGGCCTGGTTTGGGCGTGACGACAACCGTGCCGTGCTCAAGGCGGAAGGCGACATCGCCCGGGGTCGGCTGCAGGACGCACGCACGGAGGTGCTGTGGGGGCATGCCGTTGCCGCATTCTGGGATACCCAACTGGGCTTGCGCCTGGACCGTGGAATCGGTCCGGAGCGTTCCTGGCTGGCTTTCGGCGTGCAGGGCCTGGCCCCTTATTGGTTCGACGTCGAAGCCACCGGCTATCTTGGCGAGCAGGGGCGAAGCGCCATCCGGCTGGCCACGAGCTACGACATCTTGCTCACGCAAAGGCTGATCCTGCAGCCGCGCGTCGAAACCAACCTGTATGGCAAGAACGACCCGGCGCGCATGGTGGGCAGCGGCCTGTCCGACGCGACCGCCGGCCTGCGCCTGCGCTATGAAATCACCCGCCAGTTCGCGCCGTATGCCGGCATCGAGTGGACAGGCAAGTTCGGTCAAACTGCCGACTATGCCCAGGCGGCAGGCGAAAAGGCCAAGCAAACGCGCCTGTTGGCCGGCCTGCGCTTCTGGTTTTGATGCGTCGCGTGGGACGTCCATCCCTTCAGACCCGATTCACCCAACGGAACAATCCACCTCAACAACCACCTCCAAGGACGACCTGCATATGAAAAAAATGATTTCGACCATCCTGCTCGGCGCGATGCCACTCTTCGCCAGTGCCGCCGCCAACCATGATCACAACCATGACGGACAGGCGCCGGTTCAGGCACAAGGACAGGGCGCCGCGCCACAGCAGAGCCCGGTTCCGGGCCAGGCTGCGAAGCAGGGCCAGGGCATGATGGACATGCCGATGATGGCAAAGCAGGGCATGGACGGCATGCACGACCGCCAGCATGATGCCGCGGTAGGACAACCCGGCGATCCGGCCCAGGTCAGCAGCACCATCGACATCCGCATGGACGACTCGATGCGTTACACACCGGGCACGATCCACGTCAAGGCGGGGCAAACCGTCCAATTTTTTCTCAAAAACACCGGCAACATGCCGCATGAAATGGTGATCGGCAGCATGGCCGAGCTCCTGGAGCACCAGAAGATGATGCGGACGATGCCTGACATGAACATGCATCATGCCGAGCCCAACATGATCGCCCTGGCGCCTGGGCAAGAAGGGGGCATCGTGTGGACATTCGACAAGGCAGGCACGGTCAATTTTGCTTGTCTCATGCCTGGTCACCTGGAAGCGGGCATGGTTGGGCAAATCATCGTGGAGTAAACCTGCCTTGACGGCAACGCGGGAGCTCTCTGCCGTTGTTCATCCCATTGCAGTTGGCCACAGCGCGCTGCGGCTCCCGCGGGCGTGCGGTTCCAATCCCGTTTGCGCAACGTGCCCTCGTGCCGCGAATCGCGGCTCCCGCTGGGCCACGCCACTCTCGCGCCTTCTCGCGCGGGCGTTGGTCTGGCTGGGTGCAGGACGCGGGGCTGGTCCCATCGCAGGGCACCGCCCGCAGCCGCTGACGACCCATCCGGTCGTCGCGACCGACGTCTGCACCGGCCAGCGCTGAGCGGGTTCGGCGCAACGTGGTGCCGGAATGGCCGGGATCCGGAGCAAACCGTCGACCGTGACTCTCGCGCGTTGTGCACGCGCGGCGCACCGGTCGCATCGCCCCCGTGCAATCGACAACGACCCGACCCGGCGCTGCAACGGTGGCTGGCCGCACACGGAAGACAGCCTGCCGTTCGTGGCGATTCTGGGTCGGCATGGGCGGCGATCGCGCGCCGTGCAGCATGGATCCCGGCCAACGCACCCCTGGCCGGCAGGGACGCAACACGGCATCGTCCAGCGGCCCCACGGCTGCGATGCGTCATGCCGACGCGCCTCGCGGCAGCGGCGACCCGGCAGCCGGGAGCGTCAGTCAGCCAGATCAGGGGCTGGGCGTGGACGCTGCCGCCGCTGGCTGTGACGGAACGATCAATGCAACCTGGATTTGCTGCTCTGCCTGAAGGCGGATGTGGACGAGTTGTCGCAGGATGTCGACAACCGCAGCGCCGGCCAAGGCCGGCGCTGCGGGATCGGGCTTGACCATGGAGTTGACCGCCAGCAGATTGGCGCGGGCGGAGTAGAGCTGCGTCTGCAAGGCGCCTTCCTGACGCAAGGCCTCGGCTTGGATCTGTCCAATCCGTACGCGCTGCTGCGGCGTGAACGCTTCGTGACCCGGACCTCAGCTGTCCAGCTCGCGCCGCATGCGGTCGTGGGTGTCGCGGTCGATGTCTCCGCGGGCATAGCGCTCCTTCAGGATAGCCAGGTGCCTTTTGCTGTCGGATCGCGCCCCGGCATCGCCCGAATGGCCGGTGAACAGCCATCGGATCAAACCGACAAGCACGGCGAGCATCAAAGCCCACCACACCAGCATGAAGAGCCAGCCCAAACCGAAGCCGCCCCATCCGCCCATCATTCCATATCCATAGCCCATGGCCATGCTCCCCTTGGATGTTCACAAACACCAGGGACCGACCGGCCGGACCGGATCAGTGCCTGGATGATGACGGCACCGACGCCGCCCTCAGGCGCGCAGGGCCTCGGCGACACGCTTGAGCTTGTCGCGCACGTCGCCGCCGAGTTTGTCCACCTCGGGGCGCTTGACCATGCCGAGCACGGCGGCCGGGTCCATGAACACCACGCTGATCCTGCCGTCCGCTTCTTCCCGCACGACGACATTGCAGGGCAGCAGCGCGCCGATATCCGGCTCGGCCTTCAGGGCCTGGTGAGCGTAGTGCGGATTGCAGGCCCCGAGGATGAGGTAGGGACGCTCCTCGATGCCGAGTTTGGCCTTGAGCGTGGCGGCCACGTCGATGGTGGTCAGGACGCCAAAGCCCTCCTGTTTCAACGCTTCGGTCGCCGCTTGCACGGTGGCCTCGAAGCCTTTCGGGCTGGTCACGGTAAAGACATAGTCACTCATGGGTAAACCTCCGGGGTTGAGGAATGAACGGGTTGAAGATGGTGATGCACGGACCTAGAGGGCCGTCTGGTGCGTGGCTTTCGCGGCGGCATCTCCAACCTGCAGCGTAGCCATCTGCGGCGCAGCGATGGACTCGGCGGACATCCCGGTGCGAATGCCGGCCAGCCGGGTGCGCTTGAGCATCAGGGCATTGACGGCCACCAGCGCCGAACTGCCGGACATGGCGAGCGCCGCCACTTCCGGACCGATGGTGAAGGGGTAGAACACCCCTGCAGCCACTGGAAACGCAATGACGTTATAGGCCACCGCCCACCACAGGTTTTGATGCATCTTGCGCAGCGTGGCGCGCGACAGCCCGATCGCGCCGACGACGTCGAACGGATCGCTTGTCATCAGCACCACGTCGGCGCTTTCGATCGCCACATCGGCTCCGGCGCCGATGGCAAAGCCGACATCGGCCTGCGTCTGTGCCGGTGCATCGTTGATGCCGTCGCCCACCATGCCGACCCGCCTGCCCTGCCCCTGCAGTTTCCTGATCTTGGCCGCCTTGTCGCCGGGCAGCACGTCCGCCAGCACGATGTCGATGCCGATCTCGCGGGCGGTGCGCTCCGCCGTCGGCCGGTTGTCGCCGGTCAGCATGGCCATCTGCACGCCCCTGGCGTGGAGCGCCGCCACGGCAGATGCGGAGAACAGCGGGGCCGTGAACAACAGGCAGACCCAGAACCGGTTGCGCATGTCCCGCGCCAGGTCCCGCGCATCCATGCCGGCGCCATGGCCCATGTCGTGCGCCATGGCATCGATGCCGGTCGCACGTCCGGCATCGACGTCGTGTTCGGCGCCTTCGGGCCTGGCCTCACCATGCTCCACCCCAGCCTTGTGAACACCCTGAGCATGCCTCACGGCATGCTCCTCACGTGGCTCGCACAGATGGTCGGGAACCGACTCGCCGCGGCAGTGGTAGCCGCAACGCTTGACCTGCGCCTGCAGTGCGGCCATGTTGGTCAAGGCCGCGTCGTACACGACCGTGGCGCTGCCCGCGACCTCGTTGACCTGCGCGTCGGCCACACCGGGCAGGCGCCGGAGCTGCTTTTCAACCCCGCGGGCGGAAAGGCTCGACACCAGACCGGAGACATCGATGACGCTGGTGGCGTTCATGGGAGCCCCCTTGTGCCTGAATGGGTTGGCTTGCGTTGGCGGGCCTAACTGTTTGCCGCGGTTCACGCCACGGTGAACTGGCCCATCATGCCGTTGTCCTCGTGCTCGAGGATATGGCAGTGGTACATGAAGGGGTGGGCCAGGTCTGCAGGCTGGTCGAAGCGGGCGGCAAGCCGAACCGTTTCATTGCGGCGCACGAAGACCACGTCCTTCCAGCCGCGCTCGTGGTCCGGCGGAGCCATGCCGTTGCGCGAGAGGATCTGAAACGACGTGCCATGCGCATGGAACGGGTGCGCCATTTCCGCATCGTTGCTCACTTCCCAGATCTCGGTGCTGCCCAGGCGCACACGCTGATTGATCACCGCCATGTTCATGAACTGGTGGTTGATGGAAAACAGGTGCTGCATGCCGACCCCCAGACTCATCCCGCCCGGGCCGGTGTTGCCCGAACCTGCCTGCCGGCCCATCATTCCGTTCATCATCCCGCCCATGCCGCCGGCCATCATGGCACGCATCCCCTGGAGGCTGAAGCGCCGCAGCGGCGCCTGCGATGGCAGCTCGGGTACGGTGGCCAACTTGGCGGGCAGTCGGCCTGGGTTTGCAGTGGGGGCCGTCACCCGCAGTTGCAGCAGATCGAAACCTTCGCGGTCGAACACGTCGGCATCCATGGGCATGCTGCTCAGCCCGGGCACGACGGTGCCCGAGTCGCTGCGCAAGATCAACGACCTGCCCTGCAGCCGGCGAAGGTCGAGCAGCAGCTCCGCACGTTCGCCCGGTGCCAACAACAGGCTGCGCATCTCCACAGGATGCGCCAGCAGGCCGGCATCGCTGGCAATCATCTGGAAGCTACGGCTCTCGGCCAACGCAAGGTTGTAAACCCGTGCGTTGGAACCATTGAGCACGCGCAGCCGCACCCATTGCGCTGGAACCTGGACATAGGGTTGCTCGCAGCCGTTGACCAGGAAGCGATTGCCCTTCATCCCCATGCGATCCGCCATGCTGGTCATGTACTGCAGGGTGCCGTCTGCCGCGATGCGGCGGTCCTGGAGAACCACGGGAATGTCGTCCACCCCCCAGGTGTGCGGCAACCCCAGGGATGTGTCGACGCCGTCATCCAGCAGCAGCAATCCTGCCAGCCCGGCGTAGACATGTGCTCCAGTCCGTCCATCGGGATGCGGGTGGTACCACAAAGTTGCTCCGGGTTGATGCAGGGTGAAAGTGTCGTCCCGCGATTGGCCCGGCGCAATCAGGCTCTGGGGGCCACCGTCCATGCGACCCGGGACGTGCGCGCCATGCCAGTGGGTTGTGGTGGCCTGGTTCAGATCGTTGTGCAAGGTGATGCGCACCGGTTTGCCTTGCGGGACACGCAGGGCAGGCCCGAGGTAGGCTCCGTTGTAGCCCCAGGTGGGCGTTTGCACACCCGCCAGCAACTCGGCCCGGCCCGGCGCCATGCGCAGTGCATAGGCGAGGCTGCCGTCGGCCTCGAGTTGCCCGTGCCGCTGGGCAGGAATGGGAAGAGCGCGGTTGAACGGCGCAACTGACGGGGTCGTCATGGACTGCGCGCCCATGCCGGACATGCCCGACATTGCACCGCCCATCATCTCCATGCGCTGTCCGGCCAGGCCCTGGCCGCTGGCAAGACGAGCCGTCCAGAGGGCGCCCGCGGCCACAACAGCGCCCAACACCTGACGCCGCTTGACCGTCGGGGACTCACGGCTCAAGGCCAGGTCGAATGGCGGTGAGCGATCGACGTCTTGATGGGGATCGTTGGGCATGTCTGACTCCGGACTTGATCTCGTGCGCTGGTGGACGCCGTGGCCGTCGCACGCCGAGGCATGCGGCATCGCGATGATGCTCCTTCGAGGCACGACTGAACACCCTCTGGGCTCATCATCGCAGGCCCGATTGCCACCGGATTGATGCAGCGCAAGGATCGGCCGGTACAACGCTGAAACCTCGGCGTTGACCATCAGTCAAGTCAAGACAAGCCTCCAACAATAACCTACCCCCCTATACTGTTTCGATGAGCCATACCGTTCGAGAAAAAACCAGACTCCTCAATCGCGTGCGCCGCATCCGCGGCCAAGTCGATGCGATTGAACGGGCGCTGGAGAGCGAGGCCGGCTGCGAGCAGGTCATGCATGTCATTGCTGCCTGTCGCGGGGCCATCAACGGTCTGCTGTGCGAAGTCGTCGAAGCTCACATCCAGACCCACCTGATCGACCCTCTCCAGGGGACACACGACGAATCCACCCAAGCTGCAACGCAGCTGATCGATGTCGTGCACAGCTACTTCAAGTGAGAACAAGCATGATGCCTGTCACGCCACTCGCCATGGAACACGAGCATGTCTTTCTCGGCCAGGGCCATGACCGCAACGCCCGCAAGACCTGGTCCGTCATAGCCCTGTGCACCGTGGTGATGGGTATCGAGATTGTCGGCGGACTCCATTTCGGCTCCCTGGCGCTGGTGGCCGATGGCCTGCACATGAGCACCCATGCGGCAGCCATGCTGATTGCCGCCCTGGCCTACCGCTACGCGCGGCGACACGCCCGGGACCCGCGCTTCAGCTTCGGCACGGGCAAGGTGGGGGATCTGGCTGGTTTTTCCAGCGCCATCGTTCTGGCCATGATCGCCCTGCTGATCGGCTACGAGGCGATCTCGCGCTTGATGCATCCCGTGGCAATCGACTTCAACGCGGCCATTGCCATTGCCGTTCTCGGCCTGGTCGTCAACATCGTGAGCGCCTGGCTGCTCAGCGGCCATGCGCACAGCCATGGGCATGGGCATGCTCACCCCCATGCCGCATCCCCAGCCGGGGATGCGGCGCAGTTCGCCGACACCGCTGCAGGCCGTGTGCGGGTGACGATTCATGAGGATCACATCCCGCCGAGGTTTCGGCTGCACAGGCTGGACTGTTCAAGCCAGCATCCTGGCGCCCCGCACAGCCCTGCGACCCTCGTCTGGAGCCTGGACACGGTCCGGCCTGAAGGCCAGCGCCAGCGTTTCGCATTCCAAAACAAGGGGGACTATTGGGAATCCATCGATGCCATTCCAGAACCCCACGCCTTCGAGGCTCACCTGCACCTGCGTCGCGGAGCCGAAGACTTCAGCCACTTGCTGCATTTTGCCGAACCAGAGGCGCATGCCCATGACCACGGCCATGCCGCGCATCACCGCGACCACAACATGCGCGCAGCGTTCGTGCACGTGGCGGCGGACGCGGCGGTTTCGGTATTGGCCATCCTCGGTCTGATGGCGGGCAAGTTCTTCGGCCTGAACTTCATGGATCCGACGATGGGCATTGTGGGGGCCGTGGTCATTGCCAATTGGTCCTTCGGACTGATCCGCGACACCGGCTCCATCCTGCTGGACGTGAACCCGGACGCGTCGATGAGCGCGGCCATCCGCCAGGCTGTTCAGGAGGAAGGCGATGAACTTGCGGACCTGCATCTCTGGCGGCTTGGGCCTGGGCACCTCGGAGCGATCGTGGCGATCAAGAGCCACAGCCCCAAGCGCGATGCGCCTCACTACCGGCAGAAGTTGCAAGGCTTCCAAGACTTGTCGCATCTGACGCTCGAAGTTGGCACCACTGGATCACGGCCTCACTTGCACACCGACACCACGTCATTTCACGATCGCCTCAGGGTGCTGACCGAGTAGCTTGACGTATTGCGCGGACATCTGCTGCTTGGGGAAAAACGCTGTCCAGATCGACACCGGCAACAACTGCTCGGGCGGCGGCGCAAAGACAAAATCCTGCTGCGTCACCATGGCATGGC
>JAJZDV010000180.1 GCA_021846025.1 Pseudomonadota bacterium | reverse complement strand
GGCAGGGACAAGCCTCGTCACACCTGAAACGCTTTGCAGCGCCGTCACGCGCCTCGGCGCTCAGGCATGGGAATGGCGCCGTAGGCCTGGCGCAGGCGTTCGAGCGCCGCGTCACGCGTGATGGTGTAGTTCTGCGGCCCGGCGCAGGCCATCTTGCATGCACCCATCACATTGCCCAGCTTGCAGGCGTCGGCCAGGCTCCAGCCTTGCTCCAGCGCCCACAGCAGCCCGCCGCGAAAGGCGTCGCCGCAGCCGGTGGGGTCGACCACGGCACGGGCCTCCAGGCCAGCCACCGGCATGCTGGTACCGGCCTCGTACACCGTGCAACCTTTGGCGCCCTGGGTCACCACCAGGCCGCGCACCTGTGCGGCGATGTCCTGCAGGCCCTGGCCGGTGCGTTCCTCCAGCATGGCGGCTTCGTAGTCGTTCACGGCCACCCACGCGGCCTGGGCGATGAAGGCGCGCAGTTCGGCGCCGTCGAACATGGGCAGGCCCTGGCCGGGGTCGAAGACGAAAGGCAGGGCGCGTGCGGCCATTTGCGCGGCATGGTCGAGCATGGCCTGACGGCCGTCGGGAGCGATGATGCCCAGGCGCAGGCCCGCCTCGGCCGGGACCTGCTGCTCGTGCGCCTGGCTCATCGCCCCGGGGTGGAAGGCGGTGATCTGGTTGTTGTCGCAGTCGGTGATGATGTGGGCCTGTGCCGTGTGGCTGCCGGCCATCACGCGCACATGCTCGCGCGAGATGCCCAGGCGGTCGAGCCGCACCTCGTAGTCCACCCCGTCCTCACCCAAAGCGGCCAGGATGACGGGTTCGCCGCCCAGTTGCTTCATGCCGTAGGCGATGTTGCCGGCGCAGCCGCCGAACTCGCGCCGCAAGGTCGGCACGAGGAACGCCACGTTGAGCATGTGCACCTTGTCGGGCAGGATGTGCTCGGCGAAGCGGCCGGGAAAATCGGTGATGGTGTCGAAGGCGAGCGAACCGCAGATGAGGCTGGACATGGCGAGAAGCGGGTTGAGCGAACGGGAAACCCAGCACTGTAGCGGTCAGCGGCGTGGCGCGCGCTTGTGCCTGCGCAGGGCCGGCTTCCCGGCCTGCTTCCCGACTTTCCTGGTGCTCACCCGCTCCAGGTTTGCCCGGCTGCGGCGTACTGGCTATGCTGAATCCTCCATCGAGATGACCGCCCTGTTCCGTTGACTGCCAGCGCCACCATGACCACCGACCCGTCCTCGTCCATCCTCGCCCTCGACCAGGGGACTTCCAGCACGCGTGCGATAGTTTTCGATCACGCCTGCGGTCTCGTCGCGGTGGCGCAGCGCGAGTTGCCGCAGAGCTATCCGCAGCCCGGCTGGGTGGAGCATGACCCGCGCCGCATCTGGGACGACCAGCTCGCCACCGCGCGCGAGGCGCTGGCCGCGACGGGCGTGGACCGCGTGGCCGCCCTGGGCATCACCAACCAGCGCGAAACCACGGTGCTGTGGGACCGCGCCAGCGGCGAGCCGTTGCACCCGGCCATCGTCTGGCAGGACCGTCGCACCGTCGAGACCTGTGCCGCGCTGCGCGCCCAGGGGCTGGAGGCCGAGGTTCGGGCGCGCACCGGCCTGCTGCTCAATCCCTATTTCTCCGGCACCAAGCTCCAATGGCTGCTCGATCACCTTCCCGGCGCCAGGGCGCGGGCGCAGCGCGGCGAACTGGCATTCGGCACCATCGACAGTTGGCTGCTGTGGCTGCTGTCCGGTGGCGTTGCGGCGTCCACCCGCGCCCAGGCCGTGCACGCCACCGATGTCAGCAACGCCAGCCGCACCCTGCTGTGGAATATCCACACCCAGCAATGGGACGACACCTTGCTGGCCGCGCTTGGCATTCCGCGAGAACTGCTGCCGCAGGTGCTGCCATCCAGCCATGTCTACGGCCATACCGCCCCGGGCTTGCTGCCGGCGGTGCTGCCCATCGGCGCGCTGGCCGGAGATCAGCAGGCCGCGTTGTTCGGCCAGGGCTGTGTGCGGCCCGGGCTGGCGAAGAACACCTACGGCACCGGCTGTTTTTTATTGCTGCACACCGGCGGCACGGCGCTGGCCAGCAGCAACGGCCTGCTGACGACGGCCGCGGCGCAGATCGGCAACGAGGTCGCCCCGCTCGGCGGGCCGGCGCGCGCTGCGCAATATGCCCTGGAGGGCAGCGTGTTCGTCGGCGGCGCGGTGGTGCAGTGGCTGCGGGACGGCCTCAACGCCATCCGCGCCAGCGCCGAGGTCGAGCGCCTGGCGCAAAGCGTGCCCGACAGCGGCGGCGTGGTGTTCGTGCCCGCGTTCACCGGCCTGGGCGCACCCTACTGGCGGGCCGATGCCACCGGCACCATCACCGGCCTGACGCGAGGCAGCACCGTGGCCCATGTGGCGCGGGCGGCGCTGGAGAGCATTGCCTTCCAGAGCGCCGCCTTGCTGCAGGCCATGAACGCCGACATGCGTGCCGCGGGTGCCGGGGAAACGCCGGGTGACCTCCAGAATCTCGTGGCCGAATTGCGCGTGGACGGCGGCGCCAGCGCCAACGACTTGCTGATGCAATTCCAGGCGGACCTGCTCGGCATCCCGGTGGTGCGTCCGCAAGTGCTGGAGACCACCGCCCTCGGCGCCGCGCTCCTGGCCGGGCTGAGCTGCGGCGTCTACAGCAGCTGGGCCGAGATCGAGGCGCTGCCGCGCCACAGCCGCCGCTTCCTGCCGCGCATGTCGGCGGCGCAGGCGGCGTCACGCCGGCAGTCCTGGGAGCACGCCGTGCGCAAGGCACTGGCGGCTTGAGGCGTTTTCACTGCAGCACGGCCAGCGCCGCGGCGTAGTCGGGTTCCTGGCCGATTTCGGGCACCAGCTCGGCGTGCAGCACCTTGTCATGCTCGTCCAGCACCACCACGGCGCGTGCCGTCACACCCGTCAGCGGGCCGGTCGCGATTTTCACGCCATAGGCCTGCATGAAATCGGGATTGCGAAAGGTGGACAGGGTGACGACGTTGTTCAACCCCTCGACGCTGCAAAAGCGGCTGGCGCTGAACGGCAGGTCGGCCGAGATCACCAGCACCACGGTGTTGTTCAGCTTGCTCGCGTCGGCATTGAAATGCCGGGTCGACTGCGCACAGGTGGGCGTATCCAGCGAGGGGACGATGTTGAGCACCTTGCGCTTGCCGGCAAACGCATCGAGCCCGACGTCAGCCAGTTCCTTGTTGGTCAGCTTGAGCGCCGGCGCCTTGCTGCCCGGCTGCGGCAGATGGCCATCAACCTGGATGTGGGAACCGCGAAGGGTGACTTGAGCCATGATTACTCCTGAGTGCGTGATGTGCCGGGGATGGTGCCGGCACGGAGCCGGCGCAGTGATGCGTGCTCGTCGTGCGCTCGCCGTTGCAGCCAGCGCAGCGAAACAACGCACGAATCCATGGTAGTCATGCGCCGTGCTTTACGCCCGACCAGGGTCGGCTTGCGGCGGGTGCTGCAGGAATTTGCACGCCCGGCTGCGGCCGGGCCAGACGCGTGAGGAGAAGGATCCAACAAACCGTCGATCTGGCTGATTCGTGAGGCACACGAAGATCGCAAGTGCAAATCGGTCAGCAGCGCCACGGCCTGACGCGAGAGCGGGACCAGATGATCCGTACCCGTCTTGGACACGATGTAGCGCCATTCCGCAGGCTCCAGGTTCACTTGCTCCCATCGCATCGTGCGCAACTCCCCAGGGCGG
>JAJZDV010000179.1 GCA_021846025.1 Pseudomonadota bacterium | reverse complement strand
CAATTTTCCGGTTTCGCCGCGGTACAGAATGTCGATCTGAACATCGAAGAGGGTTCGATTCATGCGCTGGTCGGTCCGAACGGCGCTGGAAAAACAACCTGTTTCAATTTACTCAGCAAATTTCTCCAGCCCAGTGCAGGTGACATTTATTTCCGTGAACTGAACATCACAAAAATGTCTCCGGCGAATATATCAAGGCTGGGTATGGTGCGTTCGTTTCAAATCAGCGCCACATTTGCTCACATGAGTTTGTTGGAGAATGTGCGCGTCGGTCTGCAGCGCCGTTCTGGGCTGGCGCATCAGTTCTGGTTACCCAAGCGCGCGTTGCGCAAACTGGACGACCAGGCCATGAGCTTTCTGGACCTTGTCGGTCTCTCCGGAGAAGCCGAACAATTGGCCACCAACCTGCCTTATGGCCACAAGCGCGCGCTGGAGTTGGCCACCACGCTGGCGATGAACCCGCAACTGCTTTTGCTCGACGAGCCCACCCAGGGCCTGGGCCACGAGGACGTGGAACAGGTCACCGATCTCATTCGCCGCGTCGCCAAGGGGCGCACCGTGCTGATGGTCGAGCACAACATGTCGGTCATCTCCCGAATCTGCGATCGTGTCACGGTGATGCAGCGCGGCCAGATTCTGGCCGAGGGCAGTTATGCCGAGGTTTCTCGCAAGCCCGAGGTGATTGCCGCCTACATGGGCGACGAAGCCGAGGAGATGGAGGCATGACGGTGGCCGAGGTGTTGCATGCGCCGCCGGGCTCGGTAGGCGTACCGGATTCGGCGGCGGCGCTGCTGATCGACAACTTGCACGCCTGGTATGGCGAATCGCATGTGCTGCACGGCGTGAACCTGCACGTCGAGCCTGGCGAGACCGTCTGCCTGCTGGGCCGAAACGGGGCCGGGCGGACCACCACGCTGCGCGCCGTCATGGGGCTGACGAGTGCGCGCACCGGCAGCATTCGCGTGTCCGGACGTGAAGTCATCGGCATACCGCGCCATCGCGTCGCGCCACTCGGTGTGGGCTACTGCCCGGAAGAACGCGGTATTTTCGCGAGTCTCAGCGCGCACGAAAATTTTTTACTCCCCCCTGGATTGAAAACCGGTTTTCCCGGGCTTGGCGAAGAGGAGATCTATGCGTTGTTTCCGAATTTGCGGGAACGGGCCAAGAGCCCTGGAACACGTTTATCCGGTGGCGAGCAACAAATGCTTGCCGTGGCGCGCATTTTGCGCACCGGCGCGCGCTTGCTTCTGCTGGATGAAATTTCCGAAGGCCTGGCTCCGGTTATCGTGCAGGCCCTTGGCCGGGCAATGAATACACTGAAGAATAAAGGGTTTTCAATTCTGCTCGTCGAGCAGAATTTCAGATTTTCTGCGAATTTGGCCGACCGATTTTATGTCATGGAAGGCGGCCGAATCGTTCTGGAAATGGCGCGAGCCGACTTGGAAAAAAATCGCGCGACACTCAAGGGTTTACTCGGTATCTGAATCGCGTCAAACCATATCCATCCACGAGGAGACTTGCATGAAACTGAACAAACTGACCCTGGCTCTCGCCCTGGCGCTGGGCGCAGCTTCGATGGCCCAGGCGGAGCCGCCGGTGAAAATCGGCTTCATCACCGACTTGTCCGGCGTCTATTCCGCCGTTGACGGCCCCGGTGGCGTCGCTGCGATCAAGATGGCCATCCAGGACTTTGGCGGCTCGGTTCTCGGCCGCAAGATCGAACTGACCAGCTTCGATCACCAGAACAAGGCCGACCTGGCCGCTGGCAAGGCCAAGGAGTATTTGTCGCAGGACGGCGTCGACATGCTGATCGGCGGCACCAACAGCGCGACCGCGTTGGCCATGGAACCCATCGCCGCACAGTACAAAAAGCCGTTCTTCGTGGTGGGCGCCGGCGCGTCCACCATCGTCGGCAAGCAATGCACCCCGTACACGGTGATGTATGCCTACAACACCACGGCTCTGGCACGCGGCACCGCCAGCGCCGTGATCCGCCATGGTGGCAAGAACTGGTATTTCCTCACCGCTGATTACGCCTTCGGCAAGTCGCTCGAGAGCGAGGCGGCCAAGGTGGTCGAGGCCGATGGCGGCAAGGTCGTGGGCCAAGTCTATGCCCCGCTGGGTGCATCCGACTTCTCCTCCTATCTGCTGCAGGCGCAGGCTTCCAAGGCGCAGGTGCTCGGCTTGGCCAATGCGGGTGGCGACGCCGACAACTCGATCAAGCAGGCCAACCAGTTCGGCGTGACCAAGACCATGAAGCTGGCCGGCCTGCTGCTGTTCATCACCGACATCCACGCCGTCGGTCTGCCGGCCGCGCAAGGCCTCTACCTCACCACGCCGTGGTACTGGAACCAGAACGCGCAGTCACGGGCCTGGGCCGAGCGCTACTTCAAGGAGATGAAGGCGATGCCCACCTTCATTCAGGCTGGCGATTATTCCGCCACGCTCACCTACCTGAAGGCGGTCAAGGCGGCCGGAACCACGGACGGCACCAAGGTCATGGACGAAATGCACAAGATGAAGGTCAACGACATGTTCATGCATGACGGCTTCATGCGCCCCAGCGGCTTGATGATCCACGACATGTATCTGGAGCAGGTCAAGACCCCGGCCGAATCCAAGGAGCCATGGGATTACTACAAACTGGTGCAGACCATCCCCGGCAACGACGCTTTCGGCCCGGCTGCCGCCTACGGTTGCCCGCTCGACAAGTAGGGCGCATGACGTGTTGAGGTGCCAGCCTTGCGCAGTCGAACGGCGTGTGGCTGGCCTTCACGAAACCCGTTTGACGCTCGAGCGCCTCCAAGGTCGGCTCGTCGACCCACCCCTGCGCATCGGGCTTGAACACTTGGGGTGGCCCTGCGTTTGCCTGAGAGGTGCCGTTTGACTGAATTTTTTGGTTTTCCCTTGCCCTTGCTGCTGGGGCAACTCATGCTCGGCCTCGTCAATGGCGCGTTCTACGCCATGTTGTCCCTGGGCCTGGCCGTGATTTTCGGCTTGATGGACGTGGTCAATTTCGCCCACGGCGCCTTCTTCATGATGGGCGCGATGTTCGCCTGGATGGGCGGGCAATACTTGCATCTCGGTTTCTGGTGGATGCTCCTGATCGCTCCTGTGCTGGTGGGCCTGTTCGGCGTGCTGGTCGAGCGCCTGATGTTGCGCCGCCTGCGCGGCATCGACCCCATTTACGGCCTGCTCCTGACCTTCGGCCTCACCCTCTTGATCGAAGGCGTCTTCCGCTCCTTCTTCGGCGTGGCGGGATCGCCCTACAACCCGCCTGCCCTGCTGAGCGGCACGCTCGACCTGGGCTTCATGTACCTGCCTGTCTACTACGCCTTCGCCGTGGTCGCCAGTCTGGTCGCCTGCTTTGGCACCTGGCTGCTGATCGAGCGCACCAAGCTGGGCGCCTACCTGCGTGCGGGCACTGAGAACCCGGCGCTGGTGCAGGCCTTCGGCATCAACTTTCCGCTGTTGGTCATGCTCACATTCGCCTTCGGATCGGCGCTCGCCGGCCTCGCCGGAGTGCTGGCGGCTCCCGTCATCCAGGTGTCCCCGCTGATGGGTTCGAACCTCATCATCGTGGTTTTCGCCATCGTCGTCATTGGCGGCATGGGCTCGGTCATGGGCGCCATCGTCTCGGGCCTGGCGCTGGGCATCATCGAGGGCTTGGCCAAGGTCGTTTACGCCCCCATCTCGACCACCGTGGTGTTTGTCTTCATGGCCCTGGTGCT
>JAJZDV010000178.1 GCA_021846025.1 Pseudomonadota bacterium | reverse complement strand
CAGCCCTGCCGCCCCCGCCGTGGCATCGGCGTCACCCCAGCCGAGAAACAAATCGCGGGCCAATGCGTTCGCCGCCACCACGTCCCAGCGTCGGTCGAGCACATAGGCCGGGCACTGCAGGGCCTGCACGCTGCGCAGCACGGCGGGAGCAGCCCGGCTGGTCGGCCGCGGCTCGGCCGGGTCGCGTCGCCCGGCAAGGTCGAACACATAGGCGCGTTCGGCCGCCGACAACTGCAGCGCCTGCGCCAGCCGCGCCAGCACCGCCGCCGAGGCAGCCACGGCGCGCCCTTGTTCCAGCCAGGTGATCCAGGTCGTGCTCACGGCGCAAAGTTGCGCCAGCTCCTCGCGCCGCAAGCCGGGCGTGCGGCGCCGTGACGAAGCCGCCATGCCGGCGGCCTGCGGCTGCAGGCGCTGGCGGTGCAGACGGATGAAATCGCCCAGGTGCTGGCGCTGCTGCTCGGGGGTTGCGGCGGCTCCGGGTTCGATGGAGGCTGCGCTGGATTCGGCCATGATGGGGTGAAAATGGGTGGGCATTCGGCCCGTCAGGATGGCGCATTCTATACCAGGATAAACGATGATCTTGTACCAGGATGATGGTTCGCCTAAGGTATCGGCCGTGGCTCGCCCGCCGGACGCCCATGATGGGTTCGGCCCCGGGGCGCGATCGCCGCGTTCCAGTGCCCATCGTCCACCTCACCGCGACTTCGCTCCCGCCATGGATCAACATCAACTCGCCGCCGAGCAATTCGGCACCACCGCCCAGGCCTACCTCACCAGCGCGGTCCACGCCCAGGGCGCGGACCTGGAGCGTTTGCGCGAACTCGGGCGCAGCCTGCCCGGTGCCTGCGCACTCGACCTCGGTTGCGGCGCCGGCCACGCCGGTTTTGCCCTGGCCGAAGCCGGCCTGCAGGTGACGGCTTACGACCTGTCCGCGCCGATGCTGGACGTGGTGGCGCAAGAGGCGCAGCGCCGCGGCTTGCAGGGGCTGCAAACCCGTCAGGGCGCGGCCGAGCGCCAGCCCTTCGACGCTGCGGCCTTCGATCTGATCGTCACCCGATTCTCGGCGCACCACTGGCTGGATCTGCCCGGCGCGCTGCGCGAGGCGCGCCGTGTGCTGCGGCCCGACGGCGCGCTGGTCGTGGTCGATGCCGTAGCCCCCGAATCGCCCCTGCTCGACACCCTGCTGCAGACCGTGGAGCTGTTGCGTGACGCCTCGCACGTCCGCGATTACCGCGTCTCCGAATGGCACGCCATGCTGCATGCGGCCGGGTTTGCCGTGCCCGAAACGCGGCGCTGGACCTTGCCCATGGTGTTCGACACCTGGGTGGCGCGCATGCGCACCCCTGCGCTGCGGGTGCAAGCCATCCGTGACGTGCTGGCCCAGGCCGCGGCGGAGGCGCGCACGCATTTTCAGGTCCGGCCCGATGGCTCGTTTCTGCTGGATGTGGCGTGGATGCACAGCCGCGTCGCGACCTCGGCTTGACGCCCACCGCCCGAGGGTTGCGGCCAGACCCGCCCGCACAGCAGGCTGGATGGGCGCCGGATGGGCCGTGCCGGCGCGGCCGCCCTGGCGTCATTCCGGCCAAGGTCGGCGGGCTAAGATGAACGCGCCAGCGCACCCGGTCCGGCGTTGCCGCCCGCCCGGCATTGCAGCGGCATCCGACGCGCCATCGCCGCCACATTTCTGCCACGTTCCAGAAGGAGCATCGCCATGCGTTTGAACCCCGATCGCGGCCCCCGCCGTGGCCTGCTCGCGGCATGCGCCGCCGCGCTGGCCCTGGTTGCGCTCCCCGCCCTGGCCGTTGCCGCGCCGGTCGTGCAGGCCAGCGGGGCATGGATTCGATGGCTGCCGGCGGGCCTGCCGGCGGGCGGCTACGTCACCTTGCACAACACCGGCGACAGGCCGGTGGAACTGATCGGCGCCGACAGTCCCGACTACGGCAACGCCATGCTGCATCAAAGCATGAGCAAGGGCGGCATGAGCGAAATGCTGCACGTCGAGCAGGTGCCCATCCCCGCGCACGGCAGCGTGGCGTTCAAGCCCGGCAGCTACCACATCATGCTGATGCAGCCGAAGACCGGTGTGAAGCCTGGCGACAACGTGCCCATCACCCTGAAGTTCGCCGGCGGCATGACCCTGCGCGTGGACTTCGAGGTGCGCAAGGCCGATGCCACCGGTCCCGCCGGCATGACCGGCCCGGGCATGAAGGGCATGGCTCACCAACCTTGAGGCCATCGCGGAGGCGGCCGCCCGCCGCGATGCCGCTGGAACAGGCCCTGCCCATGCGGGGAAACCCCCGTTTCCTACAATGGCCGCTTTTGGTGCCGCCATGAATGTCCCCCAAGCTCCGCTGCTCACCCCCCAGGCGCAAGCGTCCGTCACGACCGTGACCGACCAGCCTGCGCGCCTGCGCGAAATTCCTTACAACTACACCTCGTTTTCCGACCGCGAAATCGTCATTCGCCTGCTCGGCACCGAAGCCTGGGGCTGGCTCGACCAATTGCGCCAGGAGCGCCGCACCGGGCGCAGCGCGCGCATGCTCTACGAAGTGCTGGGGGACATCTGGGTCATCCAGCGCAACCCCTATCTCCAGGATGACCTGCTGCACTCGGCCAAGCGCCGCGGCGCCCTGGTCGAGGCCCTTTGGCACCGCCTGCGCGAAATCGACAAGCGCCGCAGCGCGCCGGACATGAACGACCCCCAGGCCCAGGCGCGCGACGCCCTGGTGCTGCAACTGCTGGAGCGCGCCCGCGCCACCGTGGGCGCGTTCGCCGCCTGGTTCGACGAGGTGGCGGCATTGCGCCGGCGGGCGCTGCGCGAATTCGCTCGCCACACGCGCAAAGACAACATCCGCTTCGACGGCCTGGCGCGCGTCTCGCACATGACCGACGCCACCGACTGGCGCGTGGAGGTGCCCTTCGTCGTGCTCTGCCCCGACACCGAGGCCGAGATGGCGCCGCTGGTGCAGGCCTGCGTGGCGCTGGGCCTGACCATCGTGCCGCGCGGCGGCGGCACCGGCTACACCGGCGGCGCGGTGCCGCTGGTGTGGAACAGCGCCGTCATCAACACCGAGAAGCTGGAAGACCTGGGCGCGGTGGAGCACATCGCCCTGCCCGGCGTGGCCGAGCCCGTGGCCACCATCCGCAGCGGCGCCGGCGTGGTGACGCAGCGCGTGACCGACGCTGCCGACCGCGCCGGTCTGGTGTTCGCGGTCGACCCCACCTCCGCCGACGCCTCCTGCATCGGCGGCAACATCGCCATGAACGCCGGCGGCAAGAAGGCCGTGCTGTGGGGCACGGCGATCGACAACCTCGCCTGGTGGCGCCTGGTGGACCCGCAGGGGCGCTGGGTCGAAGTCACGCGCCTGGACCACAACCTCGGCAAGATTCACGACGTTGAACTGGCGCGCTTCCAGGTGGAGACCTTTGCCGCCGACATGCGCACCCTGTTGAGCAGCCAAGTGCTGGAGATCGAAGGCGCACGCTTTCGCAAGGCCGGCCTCGGCAAGGACGTGACCGATAAATTCCTCGCCGGCCTGCCCGGCATCCAGAAAGAGGGCTGCGACGGGCTCATCACCAGCGCGCGCTGGGTGCTGCACCGCATGCCGCCGCAGGTGCGCACCTTCTGCCTGGAGTTCTTCGGTCAGGCCCGCGAGGCCATTCCCAGCATCGTCGAGATCAAGAACTTCCTCGAGAACCGCCCTGGCGGCGCCATCCTCGCCGGTTTGGAGCATCTCGACGAGCGTTA
>JAJZDV010000177.1 GCA_021846025.1 Pseudomonadota bacterium | reverse complement strand
GACCCAGGCCGAGGGCCGGCTGGTGGCCATGACCGGCGACGGCACCAACGACGCGCCGGCGCTGGCGCAGGCCGACGTGGCCGTGGCCATGCACAGCGGCACACAGGCGGCCAAAGAGGCCGGCAACATGGTGGACCTGGACTCCAACCCCACCAAGCTGATCGAGGTGGTGGAGATCGGCAAGCAGATGCTGATGACGCGCGGCGCGCTCACCACCTTCAGCATCGCCAACGACATCGCCAAGTACTTCGCCATCATCCCGGCGGCCTTCGTCGCCACCTATCCGCAGCTCGGCGCGCTCAACGTCATGCACCTGACCTCGCCCGACTCGGCGATTCTCGCCGCGGTGATGTTCAACGCCCTCATCATCGTCGCCCTCATCCCGCTGGCGCTCAAGGGCGTGCGTTACCGCCCGCTGGGCGCCGCCGTGCTGCTGCGCCGCAACCTGCTGATCTACGGCTTGGGCGGCATCGTCGCGCCCTTCATCGGCATCAAGCTCATCGACATGCTGCTGACCGTGCTGGGCCTGTCTTGAACCCCCGGCGACGCAGCCCTGAATCGCTCAATCCAAGCCACCAACCATGAAATCCGCCCTGCGTCCCGCCATCAGCCTGCTCCTGCTGTTCACCCTGGTCACCGGCTTGCTCTATCCGCTCGCCGTCACCGGCCTGGCCCAGGTGTTGTTCCCCTGGCAGGCCGACGGCTCGGTGCTCGCGGTGCAGGGCCGCCCCATCGGCTCGGCGCTGATCGGTCAGAACTTCACCGCGCCCGGCTATTTCTGGAGCCGCCCCTCGGCCACCAGCACCTATCCCGACAACGCGCTGGCCTCGGGCGGCTCCAACCTCGGGCCGACCAACCCGGCCCTGATCGATGCGGTGAAGGCTCGCATCGCCGCCCTGCGCGCGGCCGACCCCGGCAACACCGCCGCGGTGCCGGTGGACCTCGTCACCGCCTCCGCCAGCGGACTGGACCCGCAAATCTCCCTGGCTGGCGCCGACTACCAGGCCGCGCGCGTGGCCCGGGCGCGGCATGTGCCGCTGGCGCAGGTGCAGGCGCTGATCGCGCGATACGCCCGCCACCGCTGGCTCGGACTGTTCGGCACGCCACGGGTGAATGTGCTGGCATTGAACCTCGCCCTCGACGGCCTGACGGCGCGGCGCATGGACGGTTGAGCATTCCAGCATGGGCGACGGACTCGAAGCGGCGCACGAATCTCCCCCTCCCGGCCTCCCCCTCAGGTTGCGGAGGTCAGAATGACGCGATGCGAACTTGGGGGCCACCCCCTCCCAACCCTCACCCGCGGCAGCAGCGGCGCCGGCTCCCTCCCCATGCATGGGGAGGGTTGGGGTGGGGAAGGGTTCATACTTTCACGCATGGATGTTCCACCCATCATGGCTGCATGCACGGACCGCCGCATTGACTGATCCCGAAACCCGACCCTCGCCCGACGCGCTGCTGGCCCAGGTCCAGCAGGACGATGCCCAGGCGCATCGCGGCAAGCTCAAGGTCTTTTTCGGCGCCTCGCCCGGTGTCGGCAAGACCTACGCCATGCTCATGGCCGCGCGCCGGCTGCGCGAACAGGGGGTGGACGTGTGCATCGGCGTCGTCGAGACCCATGGCCGCGCCGATACCGCGCGGCTGCTGGACGGCATGGACCATCTGGCGTTGCGCGAGGTCCGCCACGACCGGCGCACCCTGCGCGAATTCGACCTCGCTGCCGCGCTGCAGCGCCACCCCACGGTGCTGCTGGTGGACGAGCTGGCACACAGCAACGCGCCGGGCAGCCGCCACCCCAAACGCTGGCAAGACGTGGACGAACTGCTAGCCGGCGGCGTCGACATCTACACCACGCTGAACGTGCAGCACCTGGAGAGTGTGAGCGACATCGTCGGCAGCATCACCGGCGTGCAGGTGCGCGAGACCCTGCCCGACCGCGTGTTCGAGGCGGCCGACGAAGTGGTGCTGGTCGACATTCCGCCGGACGACCTGTTGCAGCGCCTGCGGGACGGCAAGATCTACCTGCCCGAGCAGGCCGCGCACGCGGTGCGCAACTTCTTTCGCAAGGGTAACCTGCTGGCGCTGCGCCAGCTCGCGCTGCGGCTCACGGCCGAGCAGGTGGAAGGCGAGATGCGCGACTACCGCAGCAGCCGCGTGGGCGGCCAGGTGTGGGATGCCGCCGAAGCCCTGCTCGTGTGCGTGGGCCCGCGCGACGATGCCAGCCTGGTGCGTGCCGCCGCGCGCCTGGCCGACGCCCTGCACGCCCGCTGGCACGTCATCACGGTGGAAACCCCGACGCTGCAAAGCCTGCACGAAGCGCGGCGCGACCATGCCGTCAAGCTGCTGCAACGGGCGCGCGAACTCGGCGCGCAAACCGCCATGCTCGCCGGGCCCGATGCCGCCGAGGCCGCTCTGGCCTACGCCCGCACCCACAACCTCAACCGCGTGATGCTGGGCCGCTCGCCCGCCTGGCCATGGTGGCGGCGCGTGCTGGGCCGCTCGACCACCGCGCTGCTGGCGCGGCATGCGCCCGACCTCGACCTCATCCTCATCACCCGCTCGGCGCAGGCCCCAAGCCCGGCATCCGCCCGCGCAAACCTCGGCCTGCCGCAGGCCGGTGCGTTGTGGCGGCGCTACCTGCCGGCGCTGCTCATCTCCGCCATCATCACCCTGCTCGCCAGTCCGCTGCGCAGTTATTTCGATCTGTCGAACACGGTCATGCTCTTCATGCTCGGGGTCGTGGCCGTGGCCTTGCGCTTCGGCCGCGGGCCGGCGGCGCTGGCGGCCATCGTCAACGTGCTGGCGTTTGATTTTTTCTACGTGCCGCCGCGATTTTCCTTCGCCGTGAGTGACGTGCAATACCTCTTCACCTTCGGCGTCATGCTGGGCGTGGGCCTGCTCATCGGCCATCTCACCTCGCATCTGCATTTCCAGGCCAAGGTCGCGGGCCAGCGCGAGCGCCGCACCCACGATTTATACGAACTCTCGCGCGAGCTCTCCGGCGCGCTCACCACCGACCAGGTGGCGGAGATCGGCGAGCGTGTGGTGCAGGCCAGTTTTCGCTGCCGCGCCAGCCTGCTGCTGCTTGGCATGGACGACAGCCTGCAACCGGCCGCGGGCGCAACCCCGGGCACGGCCCTGCCGTTCGACGCCGAACTCGCGCGCTGGTGCCTGCAGCGCGGCGAGCCCGCCGGCCAGGGCACCGACACCTTGCCCGGCGCGCCCTTGTTCTATCTGCCGCTGAAGGCGCCCATGCGCGTGCGCGGCGTGCTGGTGATGGACCCCGGTTACACCCGTCTGTCCACCATCCCCGAGTTGCGACGGCTGCTGGAAACCTGCGCCACGCAAATCGCCATCGCGCTGGAGCGCATCCATTTCGTCAGCGTGGCGCAGGACACGCTGCTGGCGATGCAGGCCGAGCGCATGCGCAACTCGCTGCTGTCGGCGCTGTCGCACGACCTGCGCACGCCGCTCACCTCGCTGGTGGGCGCCGCCGAAGTGCTGGCCTCGCAACTCGCTGCCCAGTGCACGGCCAGCGCCGCACCGCTGCATGCCCAGGCCCTCACCATCATGCAGCAGGCGCGGCGGCTGGCCCACATGGTGGACGACCTGCTCGACATGGCGCGGCTGCAGTCCGGCCAGGTGACGCTGCGGCATGACTGGCAATCGGTCGAGGAGCTGGTGGGCAGCGCGCTGCGCGCGGTGGACCCCGCGCAACTGGCGCAGCACCCGCTGCACATCGACCTACCCGCCGATTTCCCGCTGGTGCGCGCCGATGCCGTGCTGCTGGAGCGCGTGCTGGTCAACCTGCTGGACAACGCGCTGAAGTTCACCCCGCCCGGCACGCCGCTGG
>JAJZDV010000034.1 GCA_021846025.1 Pseudomonadota bacterium | reverse complement strand
TCGCGCGGCGTGGCCAGGGTCTGACGGATGGCGGCATAGGCGGCGTAGCTGGGCTGGTCGTAGGGCACCACGGTGTTGCCGTGATCGTTGCCGCCGTTCAGAAAGACGCAGACCAGGGCTTTGTAGCAGCTGGCGTCGGCCGCCGCAGCCTCGCCAATGCCAGCCAGCGTCAGTGCCCAGGGCGCGGCCGTGCCCAGCAGGCTCAGCGCCGAGGCGCGGCGCAGGAATTCACGCCGCTGGATGTTGTTCAGATTGCCGATGTGCATGACCGCCTCACTGTTGAATTTGGTAATCGGGAGCCGCCATCACCAGCAGGATGGCGGCGCGCACGCGGTTGAGTCGCGCGGTGTCAGTGGTGGCGGCCACGCTGGCCACCGCAGCGGTGATGGTGCCCAGCGTGTCGGCCCCCAGACGCCCGCCGGCGAGCAGCAGGTTGTAGCGCGCCACCAGCGCCGCAGCGTCGTTGGCCTGCGGTAATTCTGGGGTGTAGTCGGGCTTGAGTTCACCGATGCCGTTCTGGATCGCACCCTGCATGAAATTGAGGTAGCCCGCCACGGTGGTTTCGTTGCACAGTTGGAACTCGGGAGCGGTGACGGCGTTGGCTCCCAAGGCCGAGTCCGGCGGCACGTAGCCGGGGCGGAAGAAATTGAACACCGAAGGCGAGCGCAACGGGCTTTGGCCCAGGCGCGAACCGGGATTGGAGGTGTCGCCGACGTTCCACAAGTCGGTGGGCGAGGTCACACCGAACGCGCGCGCCCACTGCACGAAACGCAGCACCGGTTCACGCAGCTTGCCGCTTGCCGTGCCTGCGCTCGGCGCGATGGCCTCAGGGTCGAGCAACACGGCGCGGATGACGGCCTTCATGTCGCCGCGCTGGCCCTGGCCATTGTTGGCGAACGCCGCGGCCACGCGGCCCACGTACTCCCGGCCGGGGTTGGAGCAGACCAAACGCTGGATGAGCTGGCGGCCGATGAAGGGGCCGACGTTGGGATGGCTGGCGAGCGCGTCCAGCGCCATGTTCAGCGCCATGGGGCCATCGGCCGACGCGGGTATCGCCGCGCCCAGCACGCTCTTGTCGCCGGTGGCAAAGCGCGTGGCGATATGGCGCATGGGCCGGCGCATGAAGCCCGGGTCGGCATTGGCATCGGCGGTGTCGAAGTCCCAGCCGGTGAACACCTGGGCCAGGGCTGTGACATGCTCCTGGTTGTAGGTGTACTGCGCCCGGCCGTCGGCAAGCAACTTGGGGCTGCCGTCAGGGTTGAGTTGCACCAGGCCGATGGTGAAGAGTTGCATCACCTCGCGGGCGTAGTTCTCGTCGGGCTGGCGGCCGCTCTTCGGGTCACCCTTCTGATTGCCGCGCAAGTTGAGATACACCCCCATGCCGCAGGATAGGGTGATGGCCTGCAGCAGCTGGCGGTAGGAGCCGAAGGCGTTGGCTTCGAGCGTGTCCATGTAGGCCGCGGCCGCGAACGCTGGCCACGCCACCGGCAGGCCGGCGAGCGAGACGACGAAAATTTCCGACAACGCCAGCACCACGCGCTGACGCAGCACATCGGGTGCAGCCAGCAACTTGCGCCAAAGGGTCTGATCCGCAATGCCGCTGTTGTATTGGTAGGCTGCCGCGCCATAGCCTTTGGCGAGCAACCAGTCGAAATGGCCGCTGCTGACGGGCATGGCGAATTGCGCATCCAGCCAGGCTTCGTAGCCCTGGCCGGTCAGCACGGAGATGGCGTTGCTGTTGGCGGCGAAACCGGCTTGGCCAAGAAAGCGGGCCGCCTGGGCCTGGGAGGGTGGTGGCAGTTTCGTCGCGCCGGTGCCGGCCTGCGTGCTGCCGCCACCTCCGCCGCCGCAGGCGCTCAGCAAAGCACCGGAGGCGAGCGTGGCGGCGAACACGGAGGCGGGTGGCCGCTGGGGAGATGCCGTTGCGTCGTTGGATGACGCATCCTCGCGTGCTGGAGAGTCTGCATGGGCGTCTTGCTGCAACCGAGGTGTCGGCGGACGCGGTGCTGGTCGTGCATGCTGCATGGGGGCTCCCTGTTTCTGACGGATGGGCTCACCCCGGGTGCCGTCCCCTTGTCGGGGGTCAGCCTGCCTGCGCATGCCACGGCCGCACAGGTTTTTGTATTGAAATGTGACCAATCATAAATGCATGTCACATCGTCCGGGCGTTGCGGCGGTGCGATGTCGGCGATGCGCGACACGCTCCCCTAAAATCCGCGTTTCCCACTCTGCAGGATTGCGCCATGCCCTTCGCCGTCAAACCTTATGTGTCCGAGGCCACCCGCTTCATCCAGAGCCTGAAGGTGCAGAGTCCCGAACTCGAGGCCAGGCAGAAGCAGGGACGCGCCTTGCTATGGGACAAGCCGCAGGACCCCCAACTGCGCGAAGCCTTCGACGCCGCAGAAGTACCGCAAAAGCCTTACGTCTACGGCAGCGAATGAGCGGCGCGGTGACGACGCTGACGCCGCTTGCCGCGCCCTCCTGATCTCCGCCGACCGCTCCCCGCTCTGCGCTCATGTCACGCCTGGACGCAGCCGAATTGGCTGCCCCGATCGCTGATTTCACCCCGGCCACGGTGGATGGCCTGGCGGTGGCGCGGCTGTACGGCCAGCCCTTGTTCGAGTTGCCGCAAGACCTCTACATCCCGCCGGATGCGCTGGAGGTGTTTCTCGAAGCCTTCGAGGGACCGCTGGATCTGTTGCTCTACATGATCCGGCGGCAGAACTTCAACATCCTCGACATCCCGATGGCGCAGGTCACGCGTCAGTACCTCGATTACGTCGAGCAGATCCGCCGCCACAACCTCGAACTGGCCGCCGAGTACCTGCTGATGGCCGCCATGCTGATCGAGATCAAATCGCGCATGCTGCTGCCGCGTCCGCCCGCGGCCGAGGGCCAGGAGGCTGAAGATCCCCGTGCCGAACTGGTGCGCCGCCTGCTGGAGTACGAGCGCATGAAGCTGGCCGCGCAGCAGATCGAAGCGCTTCCCCAGGCCGGGCGCGATTTCTGGCGGGTGCAGGTGGTGGTGGGCCAATCTGCCCGGCTGCAACTGCCCGAAGTCAGCGTCGACGAGTTGCGCGCCGCCTGGGCCGAGGTGCTCAAGCGCGCCCGGCTCAACGCGCATCACACCATCAGCCGCGAACCGATTTCGGTGCGCGAGGTCATGAGCCAGGTTCTGCGCCGTTTGCAGGACCGCCGCTTTCTCGAATTCCAGGACCTGTTCGAGCCCGCGCGCGGCCTGGCCTATGCCGTGGTCAGCTTCATCGCCCTGCTGGAACTCGCGCGCGAAGGCCTGGTGCAGATGACCCAGGCCGAAGCCTATGCGCCGCTTTATGTGCGCCTGGCCTACACACCCAGTTGAGCACACGACGTGCCCGCAGATCCGGCCTGAAGGCCCGCGCCTTGTGCATCACGCCCTCCCGCGGTGCGCCAAAATCGGCATAATGGCGCCCCGGCCCGCCGGCACCCCGCACCGGGCCATCCTGAGAGCCTCCTTCCATGACCGCTGAGACGCCCGCCTATGGCGGCAGCCCCGTACCCGCCCCGGCCGCCGGGCGCAAAGCCATCACCCTGCACCGCTTGCGCGCCATGCGCGAAGTCGGTGAAAAAGTGTCCATGCTCACCGCTTACGACGCCGCCAGCGCCAGCCTGCTCGACGCCGTCGGCGTCGACTGCCTGCTGGTGGGCGACTCGCTCGGCATGGTGATGCAGGGCCACGCCTCCACCCTGCCGGTGACGCTGGAGCACGTGGCTTATCACACCGCCTGCGTGGCGCGCGGCAACCGCACCGCCTGGCTCATTGCCGACCTGCCCTTCGGCAGCTACCAGGGCAGTGTCGAGCAGGCCGTGGCCAGCAGCGTGGCGCTGATGCAGGCCGGCGCGCAGATGATCAAGCTCGAAGGCGGCGGCTGGACCACCGCCGTGGTCGCCGCGCTGGTGGCGCGCGGCATACCGGTGTGCGCGCATCTGGGCCTCACGCCGCAAAGCGTGCACGCGCTGGGCGGCTACCGTATCCAGGGCCGCGACGCGCAAGCCGCCGATACCTTGCGCCAGCACGCCGCGGAACTCGGCGCTGCAGGAGCTGCCATGCTGGTGCTGGAACTCGTGCCTTCCGAGCTGGCTGCGCAAATCAGCGCCGAGTATCCGGGCATCACCATCGGCATCGGCGCCGGAGCCCGCACCCACGGCCAGGTGCTGGTGCTGCACGACATGCTCGACATCACCGCCGGCCCCAAGCCCCGTTTCGTGCGCAACTTCATGCTGGGCGCCAGCAGCATTGCCGACGCCGTCCGCGGCTATGTCCGCGAGGTCAAGGCCGGCCGCTTTCCCGACGAAGCGCAACACGGCTACGCCTGACCCACCGATCCCCTGACCGACCGATCCCCTGATCCCCTGATCCACCCGTTGCCGCACGCTGCGCCTGCCTCCTGCCAGCGCGAGCGCGGCAACGCTTCATGCCATGCAAACCGTCCATACCCTCGCCGAACTGCGCACCGCCCTGCGCGATCTGCCCGATCGGGCCCTGGTGCCCACCATGGGCAATCTGCACGCCGGGCATCTCGCCCTGGTGGCACGGGCGCGTGCATTGCGTGTGCCCGTGGTGGCCAGCATCTTCGTCAACCGCCTGCAGTTCGCGCCGCACGAAGACTTCGACCGCTATCCACGCACGTTGCAGCGCGACGCGCAGTTGCTGGCCGCAGCCGGCTGCGATCTGCTGTTCGCGCCGCTCGAGGCGGCGATGTACCCGCAGCCGCAGACCTTCCGCGTGCGGCCCGATCCGGCGCTCGCCGACATCCTCGACGGCGCCTCGCGCCCCGGGCATTTCGAAGGGGTGGCCACGGTGGTGATGAAGCTGTTCCAGATGGTGCAGCCGGCCCACGCCGTATTCGGCAAGAAGGATTACCAGCAACTGCTCATCATCCGCCGCATGGTGGAGCAGTTCGCCCTGCCCGTCGCCATCATCGGGCTCGACACGGTGCGCGACGCCGACGGCCTTGCGCTGTCTTCGCGCAACGGCTACCTCACGCCCGAGCAGCGCGCGCAGGCGCCACAACTGCAGGCCGCCTTGCACGGGTTGGCCGGGCAACTGCACGCCATCACGACGCCTGCCGCCATGCACGCGCTCGAAACCCAGGCCCTGCAGGCGTTGACCGCGCAGGGCTGGGCGCCCGACTACCTCACCATCCGCCGCCGCAGCGATCTGTCGGCAGCCAGCGCCGACGATGCGCAAAATCACGTCCCACGGGTCGTTCTCGGCGCCGCTCGTCTGGGCGGCACGCGTTTGATCGACAACCTGGAGGTTTGAGCCCTACCGCCCAGCGTCTGCGGGGCGGTGGGCGCTGTCGGCGGTTGCCGCCCGTTGCGGCGAAGCTCAGACCTTGTAGCCCGGATCGGTGCGTTCCAGCTTGCGCAGCAGCGCCGGCCAGACGAACGCGCCGCCCAGGCCACCCGTTTGCACCCGCATGGCTTCGGCCACGCCGGCGACGATTGGGGGATGCACGGCCGTCAATCCTTCGGCGCCGTTCTGCCCGGCGAGCGCCGCCACCTGAATCTGGCAGGTGCTCTCGAGCACGTACATGCTCAGAAAGGCATCGGCGATGGTCGGCCCCACCGTGAGCAGGCCGTGGTTGCGCAGCACGAGGAAATGGGCATGCCCCAAGTCGGCCTGCAGGCGCGGCTTCTCGTCCGGGCGGAACGCCACGCCTTCGTAGTCGTGGTACGCCAGCGCGGCCAGCACGAACGTGCTTTGCTGGCTGATGGGCAGCACACCCTGCTTTTGCGCGCTGACCGCCACGCCCGCGCGGGTGTGGGTGTGCAGCACACAACCGGCCTCGGGGCGCGCCTCGTGCACCGCGCTGTGAATGACGAACCCGGCCGGATTCACCGGGAAGGGACTGTCGTGCAGCTTGTTGCACTGCATGTCCACCTTCACCAGGCTGGAGGCGGTGATCTCCTCGAACATCAGCCCGTAGGGGTTGATGAGGAATTGGTGCTCGCCGCCGGTGACGGATGACGGCAACTTGGCGCTGATGTGGGTGAAGACCAGGTCGCTCCAGCCGTGCAGCGCCACGAGGCGGTAGCAGGCTGCCAGGTCGCAACGCAGCGCCCATTCCTCGGCACTCACGACGTGTTGCAACGACGGGATGTTCATGGCTTGTCTCCTGGTGGTTGTGGTGTGGCGACTATTTTCCGCGCCTGGCGGAGCTTTGTCAGTGAGGTGGCGGTGGTGCCCGCCATCGCTGCGGCCACCCCATCGCGCGGCGGGTCTCGAACCGAGGATGCCGGCGCTTCGGCATTCCCGTGGACAATCGTGGTCCGGTCGTCACCCGCACGGCCTTCTTTCCTGCGATTTCAACTTCCATGCAACATTGCGACGTTCTCATTTTGGGCGGCGGCCTCGCTGGCCTGAGCACCGCCCTGCACCTGGCCGAGCGTTTCCAGGTCACGATCCTGGCCAAACGCGAGCTGGAAGTTTCGTCCAGCCAATGGGCGCAAGGCGGCATTGCCGCGGTGCTGGCCGATGGCGACAGCTTCGACGCCCATGTGCACGACACCCTGGTGGCCGGTGCCTTGCTCAACGACCTGCCGGCCACGCGCTTCGTGGTGGAACACGGACCCGCCGCCATCGCCTGGCTGCGCGAGCAAGGCGTACCTTTCGACACCGAACACGGCGATCTGCACCTCACGCGCGAGGGCGGCCACAGCCAGCGTCGCATTGCCCACGTGGCCGATGCCACCGGTGCCGCCATCCAGCGCACCCTGCTGGCGCGGGCGCGGGCGCATCCGCGCATCACCCTGCTGGAAAACCACGTCGCGGTGGATCTCATCACCAACCGTCACATGGACGTCGCCGGCCCGCGCCGCTGCTGGGGTGCCTACGCCCTCGACACCGCCAGCAACCGCGTGGAAACCTACCCCGCCGCGCATACCGTTCTGGCCACGGGCGGCGCGGGCAAGGTGTACCGCTACACCACCAACCCCGACACCGCCAGCGGCGACGGCCTGGCCATGGCCTGGCGCGCCGGCTGCCGCGTGGCGAACATGGAGTTCATCCAGTTCCACCCCACCTGCCTGTACCACCCCAAGGCCAAGAGCTTCCTCATCTCGGAGGCGCTGCGCGGCGAAGGCGGGCTGCTCAAGCTGCCCGATGGCACCCGTTTCATGCCGGCACACGATGCACGCGCCGAACTCGCGCCACGTGACGTGGTGGCGCGAGCCATCGACTTCGAGATGAAAAAGCACGGGCTCGACTGCGTCGAACTCGACATCACCCACAAGGGCGAGGCCTTCATACGCCAGCACTTCCCCACCATTCATCAACGCTGCCTGGACCTGGGCATCGACATCGCACGCGAGCCCATTCCCGTGGTGCCCGCGGTGCATTTCACCTGCGGCGGCGTGCTCACCGACCTGGCTGGCCGCACCGACCTGCCGGGCCTCTACGGCGTGGGCGAAGTGGCCTACAGCGGCCTGCACGGCGCCAACCGACTCGCCAGCAACTCGCTGCTGGAATGCGTGGTGTTCGGTACCGCGGCGGCACAGGCCATCGGTGAGGCCGAGCAGCCGGCCCTGCTGGCCCCGCGGCCCTGGGACGAAAGCCGCGTGAGCGATGCGGACGAACTGGTCGTCATCGCCCACAACTGGGACGAACTGCGCCGCCTCATGTGGAACTACGTCGGCATCGTCCGCACCGACAAGCGGCTGGAACGCGCCGCCCACCGCATCGACCTGCTGCAGTCCGAGGTGGACGAGTTCTACGCCAATTTCCGCGTGACCCGCGACCTGCTGGAATTGCGTAACCTGCTGCAAGTCGCCGAGCTCATCGTTCGCTCGGCCCAGTTGCGCCACGAAAGCCGCGGCCTGCATTACAGCCTCGACTGGCCACAAACCGCGGCCCCGGCTGCACCCACCATCCTCGTGCCTTGAACCCGGTTCCCCGCATGCCGACGCCTGCACCAGCCCATCCCCCCGACATCACCAGCGTCGCCGCATTGGTCCGCGCTGCGGCGCGCAGCGAAATCGTGCCCCGGGCCCGGAATCCCGCTGCCCGCCTCAAGGCTGACGGCACCTGGGTCACCGACGCCGACCTCGCCATGCAGCATCGGCTGCAGCGCGACTTGGCCGCGCTGTGGCCGCACATTCCGCTGCTGGGCGAGGAAATGACCGTTGAGGAACAGCGGCGCCTGATGTCCGAAGAAGCAGCATCACCCCAAGGCTCTGGCCTCTGGGTGCTCGACCCGCTGGATGGCACCAGCAACTTCGCCGCCGGCCTGCCCTGTTTCGGCCCCTCGCTCGCCTGGGTGCAGGGCGCGCGCGTGCGTCTGGGCGTGGTGGTGGACGTGATGCGCGACGAAACCTTCAGCGCTGCCGAAGGCCGGGGCGCGCAACTCAACGGCCAGCCCCTGCCGGCCCCCACCACGGCCATTCCCCTGGCCAAGACCATCGCCTGCGTCGATTTCAAACGCCTGCCTGCGGCCCTCGCCGCCTGCCTGGCCACCCGCCCGCCCTACAGCTCGCAACGCTCCATCGGCTCGGTCGCGCTCGACTGGTGCTGGGTCGCCGCCGGCCGCTTCCACCTCTACCTGCACGGCAGCCAGGGGCTGTGGGACTACGCCGCCGGCAGCCTCATCCTCAGCGAGGCTGGTGGCCACGGCCAGACCCTCGCGGGCGACGCCGTGTTCAACAACTCCCTGGACAAGCGCTCTGCGCTGTGCGCGGGCGACGCTGCGCTGTTCGAGCAATGGGCGGCATGGGTGACGCAGGAAAGCGCTTGAATGCTCTTCGGTGATGGGCGCGCGCAACGCGTCCGGCCTTCAGGCCCGGCCCATCCGGCGTTCCTGATGTCCGCGCGTGATGCCAGCACAACACCCGAGTCGCGAGCACAACATCCGAGTCGGGCCGCCTTCAAGCGGCACCCAGCCCCGGCACCAGCGCTCCCGGCGCCAACACGGCGCGTTTCTGCGCCGCAGTGAAGTCCAGCATCCGGGCAACGCTGCGACGCGCATGCGCGGCCAGGTCGGCGTCCAGAACAATCTCGCCGCTGCCGGTTTGCAGCGCGTGGGCCAGGCCTTCCAGGCCGTTCATGGCCATCCAGGGGCAGTGGGCGCAGCTTTTGCAGGTGGCGCTGTTGCCGGCGGTGGGGGCTTCGAGAAAAAGCTTGCCGGGGTTTTGCTGGCGCAAGGCGTGCAACATGCCGTTGTCGGTGGCCACGATGTAGGCCGGCGCCGGCATCTCGCGCGCTGCTTGGAGAATTTGCGAGGTGGAGCCGACGGCGTCCGCCAGGGCGATGACGGCGGCCGGGGATTCGGGATGCACCAGCACCTTGGCCTCGGGATGTTCGCGCTTGAGCAGCTCCAGCTCCAAGGCCTTGAATTCGTCGTGCACGATGCACGAGCCCTGCCACAACAGCATGTCGGCGCCGGTTTCGCGCTGGATGTAGCTGCCCAGGTGGCGGTCGGGCGCCCAGAGGATTTTTTCACCGCGCGCGTTCAGGTGCCGCACGATCTCCACAGCACAACTGGACGTCACGACCCAGTCGGCGCGTGCTTTCACGGCGGCGCTGGTGTTGGCGTAGACCACCGCGGTGTGGTCGGGGTGGGCGTCGCACCAGGCCGTGAAGGCATCGGCCGGACAGCCGAGATCGAGCGAGCAGGTGGCGTCGAGTTCCGGCATGAGCACGCGCTTGTCCATCGACAGCATCTTGGCGGTCTCGCCCATGAAGCGCACCCCGGCAACGACAAGCGTTTTTGCCGGGTGATCGCGGCCGAATCGGGCCATTTCAAGCGAATCCGACACACAGCCGCCGGTGTCCAGCGCCAAATCCTGCAAGTCGGGATGAACGTAGTAGTGCGCCACGAGCACGGCATCCTCGCGCGCAAGCCACTCGCGGCATTGCGCTTGCAGCGCGGAGCGGCGCTCCAGGCCTGGCTCTTGCGGCACACGAGCCCATGCGGGCTGGGTGCCGCACACCGGGCTTTCAACAGTGATGGGAAAGATGGCTGACATGAACAATTCCGTTGTGGAGAGGCCCAGGACGATCCGTGGCTGACTGAACCATGCTGCGAAGGCCGATCGGTGCGGCGAGGCCGAAGCCCATGGCCTTCACACCCCGGCAAAGCGCATGGAAAAATCCACTGCCGACACGTCCTTGGTCAGTTTGCCGATGGAGATGCGGTCCACCCCGGTTTCTGCCAGCGCACGCACGGTGGAGAGTTCGACCCCGCCGGACACTTCCAGTTCGGCGCATCCGGCGTTGACGGCCACGGCCTCGCGGAGTTGCTGCAGGTTCATGTTGTCGAGCAACACCATGCGCGCATTGGCAGCCAGGGCTTCGCGCAACTGGCCCAGGGTTTCCACCTCCACCTGCACGAATACCCCGGGCGGGGCCAGTTGGTGCGCCTGTTGCAGGGCGGGCGTCACACCGCCGGCTGCGGCGATGTGGTTTTCCTTGATGAGGATGCCGTCGTACAGCCCCATGCGATGGTTGTGGCCACCACCGACACGCACCGCGTATTTCTGCGCCTCGCGCAAGCCCGGCAAGGTTTTGCGGGTGTCGACGATTTTTGCCCGTGTGCCGGCGACGGCGTGCACGTATTCGGCGGTGCGGCTGGCCACGCCCGAGAGCAATTGCAGGAAATTGAGCAGGGTGCGCTCGACCGTGAGCAAGGCACGGGCCGGCCCCTGCAGTTCGAGAATGGTCTGATCGGGCTCCATCGTCCCGCCTTCGGCCACCAGCCAGCGAAGCTGAATCGAAGCGTTGACCTGACGCGCGGCAGCTTCGGCCCAGGGTTGACCGCAGAGCACGGCACGCTCGCGTGCGATGACGCGGGCGGCAGCCTGGGCACGCGGGTCGATGAGTGCGGCGGTGAGATCGCCCGTGCCCACGTCTTCACGCAAAGCGCGCTGCGCGTCACGCCCCGCAAGTTGCTGGAGATTCTGACCCGAGGCAGGCAAACCATTCATGGGCTGTGAACTTGGACGCAAAAGAACGAGTGTAGGGCGAGGGTTCGACCCCTGCGCGAAACCTGCCTGACCCCGGGGGCGGCATGGGGTCGCACGGCCGTGATCAGCCTGGGCGTCACGGTTAAGGACCAACCGCATTCAGCATGATCTCAATTCAGACTCCATGCCGACAATGCACCCATCTCCGTCACATAAATACGGGTTTACACGGATCATTTCCACGAAGAACCCGTATTGACAGGCGTATATCAGCGAACGCTAATATTGCGAACCCTCTAGGACATGCCATGGACACTGCAGTCGATTTCGCCCGAATTTCCGTCGATGCCTTGCGCAAGGGCAATTCGGCCATGCCACCGGGCAAGCGCATCGCGCACAGTGAAGTGGTGACGGCCTGGCGCGGCGCCGCCGACTGCCGCAACTGCGGGGTGCGGCGCATTGCCCTGTTCGGCGCTCTGGGGATGGAGGATTTCGACGACATTCACCAGGTCATCGACGACATGCAGTTCTCCGCTGGCCAGTTGCTGTTCAGCGAGGGCACACGTGGCGAATGGCTCTACACCATCAAGACCGGCTTCGTGAAACTCGAGCGCGTGCTGCCTGACGGCACCCGGCGCATCACCCGCGTGGCCAAGCGCGGCGACCTCGTGGGTCTGGAGTGCTTCATCCAGCAGCCTTACATGCACCACGCTTCGGCCATTGGCGCCGTGCGCGTTTGCCGCATTCCGGTGGATGTGATTCGCAGGCTGGAAGAGCATGTCCCCAATCTGCGCCAGGAATTCCTGGAACGCTGGCACCATGCGCTGCGTGAAACCGACGAATGGGCGCTGTTGCTGGGTTCGGGCACCATCCCGTCGCGCATGGCTCGGTTGCTGCTCAAACTGGCTGAGCCGGAACTCAATGACACCATCACCCTGCCGCGGCGCAGCGACCTGGGCGCCATGCTCGGCGTGGCGCTGGAAACGGCAAGCCGTGTGATTGCGCAATTCGAGCGCGATGGCATGGTCGAACATGTCGGCCCCCGCCTCTTCCACATCAACCGCTCGGCCTTGCTGGGCCTGGTCCGACCCAACAAGGTGACGGCCTGAGGCCCCCCCCGGAGCGCTTCAGCGCGCGTCGGCCCAGCGGACGATGCCGGCCCACTGGGTCAAGTCCTTCTCCACCTGATGGGGGTTCACGTCCCACAAGGTGAGGCCGTGGGCAGCCATGTGGGCGTAGGTCGTGGTGGGCCGAAGCATGCCCAGCAAGGGATAGGGCAGGCGCGAAAAAAACTCGCGCAGTTGCTCGGCTGCCCGGGTACGCTCATCCACCCTCACGCCCACGAGGCCGATGTTCAAGTCCTTCAACTTGCGGTCCTCCTGCAGCTTGGCGAGAAAGTCCTGTGCCGCGTAGATGTCGAAAATCGAGGCCTGCACCGGCACGATGAGCTTGTCGGCCATGCGCAGCACGTCGCTGGAGCGCCAGCCGTGCAGTCCTGCCGGGGTGTCGATCACCACATGGCTGGTGCCCTCGGGCGGGCGGGCGATGTAGTCCGGCCCCAGTTTCCAGGTGCCGATGGGCGCGGCCTGGTGCGGCCGCAGCGACAGCCACAGCTTCGACGATTGCTGCCGGTCGGCGTCGCCCAGCATGGTCTTGTGGCCCTGGGTGGCCCAGTACCCCGCGAGCTGGGTCGACAGCGTGGACTTGCCCACGCCCCCCTTGGGATTGGCAATGACGACGACCGGCATGTTCTCGTTCCCCCGTAGCTGCTGACCCCATGCAGCCAGCAGCTTAAGCCATGCCCGTGCCGGCAAACAAGCCGGGCCGCTGGTTGCAGACCCCACGGGACTGGCGGGCGCCGGGGTTCAGCGCCGCGCCGCCGCCCGCAGATCGCCCATGCGGCGTGCAGAACGCGGGCAGGACGCTGTGCACGGGCCGATCCACCGACCGGCCATCAGGCGATGCGGCAAGCCTGCTCGAAGGCCAGACGCGGGCTGCGCGGGAACAGGCCGGCGGGGTCGCCGTGGCCCAGATTGCAGATGAAGTTGGCTTTCACGGCCGTGCCTGCGAAGAAAGCGGCGTTGACCGCGTCGGCATTGAAGCCGCTCATCGGCCCACAATCGAGCCCCAGGCCGCGCGCAGCCAGCATGAAATACGCCCCCTGCAAGCTGCTGTTGCGCATGGCTGTGGTGGCGCTGAACTCGGGGTTGCCCTCGAACCAACTCTTGGCCGTGAGGTTGTGCGGAAACAACTCGGGCAGCTTGTCGTAAAAGGCCATGTCCATGCCAACGATGACGTTGACCGGCGCCTGCAAGGTTTTATCGCGGTTGCCTTCGCTCATGCATTGCGCAAGCTTGGCCTTGGCTTCGGGCGACTGGACGAACACCAGCCGCGCCGGGCTGCAGTTGGCGGAGGTCGGACCCCATTTCATGAGGTCGTAGAGCTGGCGCAGCAAGGCGTCCGGAACCGGCTCGGCCGTGAAGCGGTTGTGGGTGCGGGCCGCGGTGAACAGCAGGCGTTGGGCGTCATCATTCAGGGTCTGCATGGGTTTTTCCCGTTGGGTTGGAACACGCTGCTATGTTGCAACAACAGCCGTATTTTTGCAGCGCACCCGGTCAAGCCCCACCCAGCCATGTTCAACCCCAGCAAGGACGAAGTCCGCCTGTTTTTCACCGAGGCCTGGCGCCGCCACCGCGAGGGCAGCGTGCTCACGCCACTGGAACTCATCGCCGCGCGCTGGATGGAGCAGCACCCCGAATACCACGGCGATCTGGTCGCGACCAACGCGCGGGAACGCGACTACGCGGTGGAGCAGAACCGCACCAACCCCTTCCTGCACTTGTCGATGCATCTGTCGATCACCGAGCAGGCGTCCATCGATCAGCCGCCCGGGATCAAGCAGGCCTTTGCATTGCTGGCGGCCAAGCTGGGCGAACACGAGGCCCAGCATGCGGTGATGGAATGCCTGGGCGCAATGTTGTGGACCGCGCAACGCAGCGGCCTGCCGCCCGACGGCGACGCTTATGTGGATTGCGTGCGCCGGCGCGCCACGCGGGACTGAGGGGCGGGCTGGGTGTTGCAACGGCATGGCCACGGCGGCCGGCGCCACGCTGCGCCCCCCCCGCATCGCCCCCTGCAACGGTGCTGGCCGTCAAGCCTTGCCGGCGTCCAGGCCACGGGCGCGCCAATGCGCGTCGAGTTGCGCGGTCCAGATGGCGATCTGCTCGGCGCTTGCGAAACAGGCCTGCAGGCTGTTGCGCAGCAAGCCGTGGGCGTCGGCCGGGCTCAGCCCCGGCACGGCTTGCAGCAGGGCGGTGTAATTGGCGTTGACATAGCCGCCGAAATACGCCGGATCGTCGGAATTCACCATGACCTTCACGCCGGCATGCAGCAAGCTGGGCAGGTTGTGCGCGGCCATGTCGGGGACCACGCGGAGCTTGACGTTCGACAGCGGGCAGACGGTGAGCGCCACGCCCTCGCGCGCCAGGCGCCGCACCAGCGCCGGGTCGTCGGCCGCATGCACGCCGTGGTCGATGCGCTCGGCGCCCAGCAGGTCGAGCGCATCGCGCACATAGGCGGCCGGCCCCTCCTCGCCGGCGTGCGCCACCCGCCGCAGGCCTTGCGCCTGCGCGAGTGCATACAGGCGTGCGAACTTCGCTGGCGGGTTGCCGCGCTCGGACGAGTCGAGCCCAAGGCCGATGAAGTGTTCACGCCACGGCTGCGCTGCCTGCAACGTGGCCATGCCGTCGTCCTCGCTCAGGTGCCGCAGCACCGAAAGGATGTAGGCCACGCTCAGGCCCAGCTCCGCCTCGGCCCGCGCGGCGGCGCGCACCAGCCCGGGCATGAACACCTCGAAGCCGATGCCGCGCGCCGTGTGGCTCTGCGGGTCGAAAAACACTTCGGCGCGCACCACGCCATCGGCTGCGGCGTGCTGGAAATAGGCCCAGGCGAGGTCGTCGAAATCCTGCGTCGTGCGCAACACGTCGCAACCGGCGTAGTACAGATCGAGGAAGGATTGCAGGCCGTCGAAGGCATAGGCAGCGCGCAGCTCCGCGCTGCTGCGCCAGCGCAGCGGCACCCCGTTGCGCCGTGCCAGGGCGAAGGCCAGCTCGGGTTCGAGCGTGCCTTCGATGTGCACATGCAGTTCGGCCTTGGGCGCGGCGCACACCGCGGCCAGCAGCGCCTGCTGCTGGCTTGCCTGATCCGCATCCGCCGCGCTCATGTGGGTCCTGATCCGCGCCTTGTCTGACCGTGTTCGGCTCGTTTACTTGCCCGGCACCTGGCCCTGCACACCCTTGACGTAGAAGTCGATGCCATGCAGGAACTGGTCGTCCGCCCTGGCTCCGGCAGCCAGCACGGTGGCCCCGTTCTGGCCGAGGATGGGGCCGCTCCAGACGCTGAAGCTGCCGTCCTTGAGTGCGGCCTTGACCTGGGCGACTCGGCTGCGGATCCTCTCCGGGACCGCGACGGCCATCGACACCAGGTCGATGGCGCCATGCTTCACGCCCCACCAGATCGGCGCCGGCTTCCAGGTGTTGTCGAGCACCTTGCCGGTTTCGAAGCGATAGATGGGCGTCCAGTCGATGATGGCCGAAGCCAGATGCGCCTTCGGCCCGAATTTGGCCATGTCGCTGCCCCAGCCGAAGGCGTACTTGCCCAGCTTCTCGGCGGTCTGCAGCACCGCTGGCGAGTCGGTGTTCTGGAACAGCACGTCGGCGCCCTGGTTGACCAGCGAGGTGGCGGCCTCGGTTTCCTGCGGTGGGTCGAACCACTTGTTGACCCACACCACCCTGGTCGTCACCTTGGGGTTGACCGACTGCGCCCCCAGCGTGAACGCGTTGATGTTGCGCAGCACTGCGGGAATGGGCACCGAACCCACCACGCCCAGCACGCTGCTCTTGGTCATGCCGCCGGCGATGATGCCCGCCATGTAGGCGCCTTCGTAGGTACGGGCGTCGTAGGTGCCGACGTTGGCGGCGGTCTTGTAGCCGGTGGCATGTTCGAATTTCACCTTGGGATACTCGCGCGCCACGCGCAGCACCGGCTCCGTGAAGCCGAAGCTGGTGGCGTAGATCAGGCCGTCGCCCTGCTGGCACAGGTCGCGCAGCACGCGCACGGCATCGGGGCCCTCGGGCACGTTTTCCACGAACTGGGTGATGATGCGGTCGCCGTAGTGCGCCTGCAGCGCCTTGCGCGCCTGGTCATGGGCATAGCTCCAGCCGGCGTCCCCCATCGGGCCGAGATAGATGAAACCCACCTTCAGCGGCGCCACCGCCTGCGCCAGGCGCGGCAGGGCGGCAACGCCCAGGGCCACTGAAGCCCCCAATAAACGAACTCGATCCCTGTTCTGCATCGGCGCTCTCCACCTGATCGTGTGAGGTTCAACTGTAGACAATTTTCATGCCAGGGCGTGACAAAACGGCGCGCCCGGAGCCACCCTCTTCATGCCATCGGCCGGAACACCTTGCCCAGCGAGGCCAGCATGTTGACGCGGATCCACACCGGGTTGCGCGACATCAGCGCCAGCACGACGATGGTGGCGACATCGGGCAGGCGCATCTGCACGACGTCGCCGTTGAAGCGGATGCTGCCGGCGTCGGGCTGCGCGGCGCCGAAGATGATGCTCGTCAGCGTGGACTTGCCGGCGCCGTTCTCGCCCGGCACGGGGTGGATCTCGCCCGGCGCCACGCGCAGGCTCACGCCGTCGTTGGCCACGACGCCGGGGTAGCGCTGAGGCCTTGTTCGGTCATCTGGCGAACCATCTCGTGTCGACGGGCGAAGGTCAGTCTGGCATGCTTGTGCGTGTTCATTCGGCTGGGCCTCGGAAGTCTGGGTGTTTGGCGACTTCCAGTTTCCCAGACTCAGTCCGGATGAACCACAGATACAACTTATTGAAGCTTCACACCGAGCCGGGCCTGGCCACCGCCGGGCCGAGATGGCCTGCGGCCTCACGGCTCCAGTTGGCGCTGTCCTGCACTGCCGGTGGGATTTTGCATCCGCCCACATACACGGCCGCGACGTTGCGTTCATCCGCCAGCGTCATCCACGCGAACAAGCGTTCGTGCAAGCTGCGTGCCATGTCCTGCCGGCGTTGCTGCACGGCACCCTGCGCCCAGCGCCACACCACCACATCCGCCGCAGTGCCCGGGGCGAAATGGCCGATCTCGTGCTCCAACTCCAGCGTGCGCGCCGCGCCGCGCGTGGCGGCGTACAAGCCCTGCCAGGCGGTGAGGCGCTGGCCCTGCAGCGCCAGCACCTTGTAGCCGTCGGCCAGGGTACGCAGTTGGCACAGGCTGGTGCCGCCGCCCACATCACTGGCGGGGGCGACGCCCACGCCGGCGCGCTCGGCCCGGGCCCAGTCCAGCAGACCGCTGCCGAGAAACAGGTTGGAGGAGGGCGAAAAGGCAATGCTGCTGCCGGCCTGCGCCATGCGGTCGCGATCGGTGTCGTCGAGCCAGATGCCGTGCGCCAACATGCTGCGGCGGCTGAGCAGACCGTGCCCGGCGTAGACGTCGAGGTAGCTGCGGCTGTCGGGGAACAGTTCGGCGATCCAGCGCACCTCGTCGCGGTTCTCGGCAACGTGCGTCTGCATGTAGAGTCCCCCGGCGCGCTGCGCATAGCGCTGCAGCAGCCCCCCGGCCATGGCCAGCTGCTCGGCGCTGCTGGTGGCGGCGAAACGCGGAGTGACGGCGTAGGCCAGGCGATCGACGCCATGCCAGCGCTCGATGAGCTCGACGCAATCGCGCTCGGCCTGCACCACGTCGTCACGCAGGTCGGCAGGACAGTTGCGATCCATCAGCACCTTGCCGGTGATGAGGCGCATGCCCAGGCGCTGGCCGGCCCTGAACAGCGCGTCGCTGCTCGCCTTGTGCACCGTGGCGAAGACCAGTGCCGCGGTGGTGCCGTGCGCAAGCAAGGCGTGCAGGAATCGCTCGGCACCCAGCCGGCTTTGCTCGGCGTCGGCATAGCGTGCCTCGGCTGGAAAGGTGTAGCGTTCCAGCCAGTCGAGCAGCGCCGCACCAAACGAGGCGATGACGTCGAGCTGCGGCGCGTGCACATGCGGATCGATGAACCCGGGCAGCACGAGATGGCCGCGCCAGTCCTGTCGCGCCCAGCTCGCGTCGGGCGGATCGTCGGCGGGCCGCACCGCATGCACCCGACCCTGCTCGATGAGCAGCCAGCCGTCGGGCTCGAAGCGCACCGCGTCGCTGGCATCCTCGCTCCAGCCGGGGTCGTGCAGGAACTCCAGGATGTCGCCGCACAAGGCCAGGCGCGGGTTTGCCGCGCCCGGCGCGCTGGCGAGGTTGGACGGACGATCAGCAAGGCGTGCAGTGGGCGTGGTCATCGCAAGGTTCCATCAGAGGCTTCGTGCCGCGCGGCCTTCGTGCGTGTCGGGCGTTGCCGTGAAATTCAGTCCGCCGGAAACAGCGCATAGCGCAACAGGAACAGCCCGGCCACCACCCACAGCGCCGGATGCACGTCGCGCGCGCGCCCGGTGAGCAGCTTGAGCGCGGCGTAGGTGATGAAGCCGAAGGCCAGGCCGTTGGCGATGGAGTACGTGAACGGCATGATCAGCGCCGCCAAAGCCGAAGGCACGGATTCGGTGATGTCGTCCCAGTCGATGTCCAGCAGCTCGCGCATCATCAACCCGGCCACGTAGAGCAGCGCCGGGGCGGTGGCGTAGGCCGGCACCACGGCGGCCAGCGGCGCGATGAACAGCGCGGCGAGGAACAGCAGGCCGACCGTGAGGGCGGTCAGGCCGGTGCGCCCACCCGCCTGCACGCCCGACGCGCTTTCGATGTAGGCCGTGGTGCTGCTGGTGCCCAAGAGCGAGCCCGAGAAGATGGCCAGGCTGTCGGCGAACAGCGCGCGGCCCAGTCCGCGCTGTCCGTCCGGGGCGTTGTCCTTGAGCAGGCCGGCCTTGCGGGCGATCCCGGTCAGCGTGCCGGTGGCGTCAAAAATTTCCACCAGCACGAACACCAGGATGATGTGGAAGAACCCGGCATGCAACGCTCCCACGATGTCGAGCTTGAGGAAGGTGGGCGCAATGCTCGGCGGCAGCGCAAACAGCCCCCGGTACTGGGTCAGGCCGAGGGCGATGCTGGCGAGCGTGACGGCGACGATGCCGATCAGGATCGCCCCGCGCACCCGCCAGTAGTCCAGCAGGGCGATGAGCAGAAAGCCGCAGGCGGCCAGCACCACCGGCAGCGAGGCCAGGTTGCCCAGGCCGACCTTGGTCGCCGGGTTGGCCACGACGATGCCCGCGTTGGACAGCGCGATGATGGCCAGGAACATGCCGATGCCGGCGGTGATGGCGCTGCGCAGCGACTTCGGGATGCCGGCCACCAGCCAGGAGCGCACGCCGGTGATGGTCAGCAGGATGAAGATGCAGCCGGAGATGAACACCGCGCCCAGCGCCTGCTCCCAGGTGAAGCCCATGCCCTTGACCACGGTGAAGGCGAAGAAGGCGTTCAGCCCCATGCCCGGCGCCAGACCGATGGGCCAGTTGGCGACGAAAGCCATGATGAAGGTGCCGAGCGCCGCCGCCAGGCAGGTGGCGACGAACACGGCGCTGGCGTCCATGCCGGTGGTCGACAGAATCGACGGGTTGACGAAGATGATGTACGACATCGTGAGAAAGGTCGTCACCCCCGCCAGAATTTCGGTGCGCACATCGGTGCCGTGCGCATCGAGCTTGAACAAGGTCTGCAGATTCATCATCAATTTCCTCGGATGTGAGCGCTTCGTTGGTTGAGGCGAAGTCGGTTTGGCACGCGCCGGACGGGCGCGGATTCTGGATGGGAAACGCGCTGAACTCAGGCCGGGCCTGGCGCCTGGCTGCTGGCTGCGCGAATGTGCTCGCGCAGCCAGCGGTGCGCAGCGTCGTGGTGAACGCGGGCATGCCACAGCAGGTAATAGGTCAGCGGCGGAAACGGCACCGGGCAGGGCAGGATGCGCACGGCGAGTCCCGCGTCGACATAGCGCTGGCAGAAGCGGCGGCCGGTGGTCAGCACCAGCAGGCTGCGCGCCACCAGGCCCGGAATGAGGTTGAAAAAGGCACAGTGCACCGTGACGTGGCGTTGCAGTCCGAGATGGTGCAGATGCTGCTCGATCACGCCCTCGCCGGCGATGCGCAGCGGCGACGGCGCCACGTGCTCGGCCTGCAGGTACTGTTGCAGGCCGAGGCCGCGGCGCAGCGCCGGATGCTCGGCCGCGACCAGACAGACGATCTCATCCTCGAGCAGCGGAGCGAGATGCAGGTCCTGCGGCGGCTCCAGCCAGTTGCCGAGCACGGCATCGACCTGGGCTTCGGCCAGGGCGTGGCGGTAATCCAGCGCGGCCGACAGCGGCAGCACGTCCACGCCGCAAAGCGGCGCCTCGCGCTTGAGCGTGGCGATGAGCTGGGGCAGGAATGCCGGATCCATGTAGTCGGCCGCGACCAGGCGAAACTGCCGCGTGCTGTGCGCCGCATCGAATCGCCCGGCGCCGTCCACCAGGCGCTGGGCTTCGCGCAGGATGCAGGCGGTGGGCTCGATCAAGCTGGCCCCGAACGCGGTGGGCACCATGGCGTTGCCGCTGCGCACCAGCAGCTCGTCGCCGGTGATGGCGCGCAGCCGGCGCAAGGCGCCGCTGATGGCGGGTTGGGTCGATCCCAGCCGGATGGCGGCGCGGGACACACTGGATTCGGTCAGCACGGTATGCAATACCCGGATGAGGTGCAGGTCGATGGAGTCCAGCGCATTGTTCATGGTGCAGCCCCTTGCGGCATCAGCCGAAAAGCATGTTTTGTATCCGGTTCAGCATATGTCAACTGTGCCGGATCGTGGCCCAATACTTGCACCACTCCGGACAGCCTCGCCCCTGCAACTCCTCGGCCCCCGATGGCCCTGAAACTGCCATGAACACCCAACCCATCCGCTTCGTCCACCGCGGCAGCATCACCGAGGTGAACACGCTGCCCATCACCACCACCGTGCTGCAGTGGTTGCGTGAGCAGGCCGGCTGCTGCGGCACCAAGGAAGGCTGCGCCGAAGGCGACTGCGGCGCCTGCACCGTGGTGGTGGCCGAATTGGCCAGCAGCGACGACACCCGCTCCGGTGAGGCCTGCAGCCGCGCCATCGCCCTCGGCCCGCTGCGCCTGCGTCCGGTCAACGCCTGCATCCGCTACCTGCCCACGCTGCACGGCAAGGCGCTGCTCACGGTGCAAGACCTGCAGGCGCTGGCGCCCGGCCGCGCGCTGCACCCGGTGCAGCAGGCGATGGTCGATTGCCACGGCTCGCAATGCGGGTTCTGCACGCCCGGCTTCGTCATGTCGCTCTACGCCACGTACGAACGCCACCAGCAAGCGGGCACCCGTCCCAGCCGCCAGCAACTGGCCGACGATCTCGCCGGCAACCTCTGCCGTTGCACCGGCTACCGCCCGATCCTGGACGCGGGGCTGGCCATGTTCGCGCTGCCCACCGCCCGTCTTGACCCCGAGCCTATCGCGAAGCTGCTGCGAAGCATCGCCGCCAGCACGCCCGACCCCTACATCCACGCCGCCCCGCATCCAGCCTTCCCGGACCTGGAGGGCCGGCCGCGCATCGACCGCTTCATCGCCCCGCGCAGTCTGCGTGCCTTTGCCTCGCTGCAGGCGCATGCGCGCATGGAGCCGTCGCCAGCCAGGGTGTCGGCGCCGAGCCGCCCCGAGGCCACGCCGCAGCCCCCTGGCGAGACCGACGTTGCCAGCGACCGCAGGCTCACCGTGCTTGCGGGGGCCACCGACATCGGCCTGTGGACCAACAAGCAGCTGCGTGACCTTGGCGATCTGCTCTACATCGGCGACGTCGCCGAACTCGCCACCATCGAGCGTGACGGCCACAGCCTGCGCATCGGTGCCGCCGTGCCGCTGGAAGACGCGTGGGCCGCTTTGGTGCGAACCTGGCCGGAGTTGCGTGACATGGCGCTGCGCTTCGCCGGTCCCCCGGTGCGCCATGCCGGCACCCTGGGCGGCAATGTGGTCAACGGCTCGCCCATTGGCGACAGCGCACCGGTGCTGCAGGCGCTGGACGCGGTCCTGCTGCTGCAACGCGGTGACGTCATGCGCCGCCTGCCGCTGTCGGCGTTCTACCTCGACTACATGAAAAACGCGCTGCAGGCGGGCGAGTTCCTGCGTGCCATCGAGTTGCCCCTGCCGGCAAGCACCGCTGCAGCCCAACCGCTGCTGCTTCGTGCCTACAAGCAGTCCAAGCGCTACGACTGCGACATCTCTGCCCTGAGCTGCGGTCTGGCGCTGCGGCTCGACGCCCCCGGTGCCGCAGCACGCGTTGCCCACGTGCGCCTGGCTTTCGGCGGCATGGCGGCGGTGGTCAAACGCGCCACCAGCGCCGAAGCCGCGCTGCTCGGCCAGCCCTGGAGCGAGGCCAGCGTGCGCGCCGCGATGCAGGCGCTGGACACCGACTTCCAGCCCATCAGCGATCTGCGCGCCAGCAGTGCCCACCGCCGGCGCGTGGCGCGCAACCTGCTCTGGCGCTTCTGGCTGGAGACCCGGGCCGACGCGCCCCTGAGCCCAGCGCAAACCAGCGTCTGGGCCGGCCTGAGGCCAGCCCTGCACGCGGTTTGAGGAGGACCGATGAACAAACCCCGCGACCCCCTGCCCCGCCCCCAAACCCCGCCCGCCACCCCGGGCTTTGTCCGCCACGGCACCCCGGCCTGGGCCGAGGCCGAGTGGCCGGCACTGAGCCATGGCACGCGCGTGGGTGTCAGCCCGCCGCACGAATCGGCCCACCTGCATGTGAACGGCAGCGCCACCTACACCGACGACACGCCCGAACTCGCCGGCACGCTGCATGCGGCGCTGGGGCTCTCGCCGCTGGCGCACGGCAAGCTGCTGGGTGTGGATGTTGACCGCATTCGCGCCCTGCCCGGCGTGGTGGCGGTGTACACCGCCGCGGACATCACCCAGTCCCGTGAAGAACGGCCTCGGGTGTCCTCGACCTCAGCGGGGGGTGAGACCTCGGAGCCGATCAACCGGAACGATTGCGGCCCGGTGAAGCACGACGACCCCATCCTGGCCGAAGGCCACTTGCGCTACGTCGGCCAGCCGGTGTTCCTGGTGGTGGCCGTCACGCACGAGCTGGCGCGGCGCGCCGCGGCCCAGGCGTCCGGGGTGATTCGCGCCGAAGCCATCGCCGCTGTTCTCACCGCCCGCGAAGCCCATGCGCAAGGCCAGTACGTGCTGGCCTCGATGCACCTGCGCCGCGAGGCCCGGCGCGAGGCGCTGCAGCAGGCCATGGCCGGAGCGCCGCACCGCCTGCGCGGCAGCCTCAGCGTCGGTGGGCAGGAACAGTTCTATCTGGAAGGCCAGGTGGCCTACGCCATGCCCACCGAGAATGCCGGCATGCGCGTGCTGTGCTCGACCCAGCACCCGAGCGAAATGCAGCATGTGGTGGCGCGCATGCTGGGCTGGCTGCAGCATCAGGTGCAGGTGGAATGCCGCCGCATGGGCGGAGGGTTCGGCGGCAAGGAGTCGCAATCGGCGCAGTTCGCCTGTTGCGCGGCGCTGGCGGCGCACAAGCTGCAACGCCCGGTGAAGCTGCGCCTGGACCGCGACGATGACTTTCTCATCACCGGCAGACGTCATGGCTTCGATTACGACTACGAGGTGGCCTTCGACGACGCCGGCCGCATCCTCGCCTACGAGGTCACGCTGATCGCCAACGCCGGACATTCGGCCGATCTCTCGGGCGCGGTCGTCACCCGCGCCATCTGCCATGTGGACAACGCCTACTGGCTGCCCAATGTCGCCATTCACGGCCATGCGGCCAAGACCAACACCCAGAGCAACACCGCGTTCCGTGGCTTCGGCGGGCCGCAGGGTGCGCTGATCACCGAGTTCGTGCTCGACTCCATCGCCCGCAAGCTGGGACGCGAGCCGCTGGAGGTGCGTCGCGCCAACTTCTACGGCGTCGGCCAGCGCCATGTCACGCCCTACGGCCAGGGCGTGACCGACAACGTCATCGGGCCGCTGGTCGACCAACTTGCCGCAAGCGCGAACTACGCCAGCCGCCGCGCCGCCGTGGCCACCTTCAATGGCCGCAGCCCGGTGCTGAAAAAGGGGCTGGCGCTGACGCCGGTGAAATTCGGCATTTCCTTCAATGTGCCGCACCTCAACCAGGCGGGCGCCCTGGTGCACATCTATGCCGACGGCAGCGTGCTGGTGAACCACGGCGGCACCGAAATGGGCCAGGGCCTCAACACCAAGGTGGCGCAGGTGGTGGCGCAGGAACTGGGGGTGGACTTTGCCAGCGTGCGCTGCACCGCGACCGACACCCACAAGGTGGCCAACACCTCGGCCACCGCCGCCTCCACCGGGGCCGACCTCAACGGCATGGCGGCACTGGACGCCGCATCCACCCTGCGACAGCGTCTCGCCGCATTCGCCGCTGACCGCTACGGCGGACGCGCCGAGCAGGTGCACTTCAGCGGCGGACAGGTGCATGCGGGCGCCACGACGCTGGCCTTCGTCACGCTGGTGCAACAGGCCTACCTGGCCCGCGTGCAACTGTGGAGCGACGGCTTTTACACCACACCCGATCTGCACTGGAATGCGCAAACCCTGACCGGCCATCCGTTTTACTACTTTGCCTACGGCGCGGCCGTCAGCGAAGTGCTGGTGGACACGCTCACCGGCGAATGGCGCCTGCTGCGCGCCGACATCCTGCACGACGCCGGCAGGTCGCTGAACCCGGCGATCGACATCGGCCAGATCGAGGGTGCGTTCATCCAGGGCATGGGCTGGCTGACGATGGAGGAACTGGTGTGGCACGCGAACACCGGCGTGCTGCTGACCCACGCCCCCAGCACCTACAAGATTCCCACCGCCAACGACTGCCCGCCCGTACTGCACACCGCACTGTTCGACCATCCCAACGCCCAGCCCACCATCCACCGCTCCAAGGCCGTGGGCGAGCCGCCGCTGCTGCTGCCGTTCTCGGTGCTGCTGGCCATTCGTGACGCCGTGTCCGCCGTGGGCGACCACCGCATCGACCCGCCGCTGCGCGCACCCGCCACGCCCGAAGCCATCCTCGACGCCATCGAGGCGGTGCGCGCCGGGGTGTCGGCGACGCAGCCCTTCGAGCCGGTTGCCAGCACCTCCGCCGACACCTCCGCCGGCACCAACACGGACGCCGTCTGAAGCCAGGAGCGCCAGCATGACACCGAACCCGCATATTCCGCATGTCCCGCATGTCCAGCCTCTCGCCGTCTGCGTCGAAGTCGCACAGGTGCGGGGTTCGGCGCCGCGCGAAGTTGGCGCATGCATGCTGGTGCGTGCGCACGACGCACAAGGCAGCATCGGCGGCGGGCATCTGGAATGGTTGGCGCTCCAGCGCGCGCGCAAGCTGCTGGCGCAGTGGCAGCTTGCGCGCACGCCGGCAGCCGCGCAGCAAGACACCCATCCCCTGGGCCCCAGCCTGGGCCAGTGCTGCGGCGGCGTGGTGACGCTGCGTTATCGGCCCTGGCATGCCCCTGAGCTGCCGCGGCCTGACCCGCTGTTCCAACTGCAACTGCATGGCGCCGGGCATGTCGGCCGCGCGCTCATCCAACTGCTCGCCACCCTGCCCTGCGCGGTGCAATGGGTGGATGTGCGCGACGCGGCATTTCCCGCCACGGATGCGGCCGAGCGCGGCGGCGTGGCGCGCATCACCCGCCTTGCCGTGGACAGTCCGGAGGCCGAAGTGGCGCAAGCCCAGCCGGGCGCTTTCTACCTGGTGATGACGCACAGCCACGCGCTGGATCAGCAGATCTGCGAAGCCGTGCTGCGGCGGGGCGATGCCGGCTGGCTCGGGCTGATCGGCTCGAACAGCAAGCGCGCGCGCTTCGCGCATCGCCTGCGGGCACGTGGCTTGCCGGAGGCAACGATCGCCAGCCTGGCTTGCCCCATCGGCATCGGCGGCATCCGCGGCAAGCAACCCGAGATCATCGCCCTGGCGGCGGCAGCGCAGTTGCTGCAACTCGCAACCAGCCCGCCTTGCACCAC
>JAJZDV010000176.1 GCA_021846025.1 Pseudomonadota bacterium | reverse complement strand
AGCAGTCGCTGGTGACGGTGGAGAGCGACAAGGCGAGCATGGAGATACCCAGCAGCGCGGCCGGGGTGGTGAGGGCGGTGCGGGTGAAGCTGGGAGACAAGGTGAACGAAGGCACGGTGCTGCTGGAACTGGAGGCCGAGGCGGTGGCGCAGCCCGGTGCCGCATCCGCCGCTGCCCCTGCTGGCGTTGCCGCTGCGAACCAGCCAGGGGCGGTCGCCGTCGCCCAGTCCGCATCCGCCGCGCCTGCACAGGTGCCCGCCGCTGCCGGCGTGGGGTTCGCTTCCGAGCCGCGCCAGCACACGCCGCCCACGGTGGCCCTGGAGCCGAGCGCGCCGCCTGCGCACGCCACGACTCAACTCCCCCATGCATCTCCCTCTGTGCGCAAGCTGGCGCGCGAATTGGGCGTGCCGCTAGGCGAGGTCAAAGGCACGGGCCCGAAAGGACGTATCAGCTCCGACGACGTGCAGGCCTTCGTCAAGGCTGTGATGGCGGGCAAGGCCACGACCCAGGCCGCGGCAGCGACACAATCCGCCAGTCAGTCCGCAGGCACGGGGCTGGGGCTCAGCCTGTTGCCATGGCCCAAGGTGGATTTTGCCAAATTCGGCCCCATCCGCACCGAACCACTGTCGCGCATCAAGAAGCTTTCGGGTCCGAACCTGGCACGCAACTGGGCCATGATTCCGCACGTTACCCAGTTCGACGAAGCCGACATCACCGAGTTGGAAGCCTTCCGCAAGAGCAGCAACGAGCGCCTGGCCAAGCAGGGCGTCAAGCTCACCATGCTGGCTTTCGTGATGAAGGCCTGCGTGACGGCGCTCAAGGCCATGCCGGCGTTCAACGCCTCGCTCGACGGCAGCGGCGAGAACATCATCCTGAAGGATTACGTGCATCTTGGCTTTGCTGCTGACACGCCGCAAGGCCTGGTGGTCCCCGTGCTCAAGGACGTGGACAAGAAGGGTTTCGGCCAGATCGCCACCGAGATGGGCCAGCTTGCCGCCACCGCGCGCGAGGGCAAGCTCAAGCCGTCCGACATGCAGGGGGCAACTTTCACCCTGTCCAGTCTGGGCGGCGTCGGCGGCACGGCGTTCACGCCCATCATCAACGCGCCGGAGGTGGCCATCCTCGGGTTGTCCAAGTCCCAGATCAAGCCGGTATGGGACGGCAAGGTCTTCCAGCCGAGGCTGATGCTGCCGCTGTCGCTGTCGTACGACCATCGCGTGATCGATGGCGCGATGGCCGCGCGCTTCACCACCCTGCTCGGTGAGTTGCTGGCCGATATGCGCCGCACGTTGCTGTGAATCCCGGAGACAAGACCATGGCTGTGATGGATGTCAAGGTTCCCGACATTGGGGATTTCAAGGATGTGGAAGTGATCGAGGTGCTGGTGAAGGCTGGCGACGCGATCCAGGTGGAGCAGTCGCTGGTGACGGTGGAGAGCGACAAGGCGAGCATGGAGATACCCAGCAGCGCGGCCGGGGTGGTGAGGGCGGTGCGGGTGAAGCTGGGAGACAAGGTGAACGAAGGCACGGTGCTGCTGGAGCTGGAGGCCGAGGCTGGCGTGCAATCCGCGGCCGCAACCGCTTCGACTCCCCCCGCAACGGCGACCCGGGGTGCCCAGGCCGAGGTGGCCGTTGCGCAGACCCCGGCGGCCCCGACACCGCCGTCACCGGCTGCTGCAGACAGCTACACCGGTAGCGTCGACCTCGATTGCGAGGTGCTGGTGCTGGGTTCCGGTCCTGGCGGCTATTCCGCGGCATTCCGCGCGGCCGATCTCGGCCTCAAGGTGGTGCTGGTCGAGCGTTACGCCGCGCTCGGCGGAGTTTGTCTGAACGTGGGCTGCATTCCGAGCAAGGCGCTGCTGCATGTGGCTGCGGTGATGGACGAGGCGGCACATTTCGCCGACATCGGCGTGGAGTTCGGCACACCCAAGTTGGACCGGGCCAAGCTCGCCGCACACAAGGCAAAGGTCGTGGGCAAACTCACCGGCGGCCTGAGCGCGATGGCCAAGATGCGCAAGGTGACGGTGCTGCGCGGCTACGGCAGCTTTGTCGACGCGCATCACGTTGCCGTGGAATTGACCGAAGGCGATGCGCAACACAAGACCGGGGCGACGCAGACGGTGCGATTCCAGCGTGCCATCATTGCCGCAGGGAGCCAGGCGGTGCGTTTGCCCTTCCTGCCGGACGATCCGCGCATCGTCGATTCCACCGGGGCGCTGCAACTCGCTGCCGCGCCCCAATCCATGCTCATCGTTGGCGGCGGCATCATCGGCCTGGAAATGGGCACCGTCTATTCCACGCTGGGTGCGCGGCTCGACGTGGTGGAAATGCTCGACGGCCTGATGCCCGGCGCCGACCGTGACCTGGTCAAGGTCTGGCAGAAGCTCAATGCCAAACGTTTCGACCGCATCCTGCTCAAGACCAGGACCGTGGCCGCCGAGGCCAGGCCCGACGGCATCTGGGTACGCTTCGAAGGTGAAGGGGCGCCAACCGAGCCGCAGCGCTACGACCTGGTGCTGCAAGCCGTAGGCCGTGCGCCCAACGGCCGCAAGATCGGCGCCGACAAGGCGGGCGTGGCGGTGAGCGAGCGCGGCTTCATTCCCGTGGACATGCAGTTGCGCACCAATGTGCCGCACATCCACGCCATTGGCGACATCGTCGGTCAGCCCATGCTGGCGCACAAGGCGGTGCACGAAGGCCATGTGGCGGCACACGTGTGCGCGGGCGAACTCCAGGGCGATGACGCGCTGGCGAAATCCGCCTTTGACGCTCGGGTGATTCCGAGCGTGGCTTACACCGATCCCGAAATCGCCTGGGTCGGCCTGACCGAAGACGCGGCCAAGGCCGAGGGCATCGCCGTCACCAAGGGGCTGTTCCCGTGGACGGCTTCGGGTCGCGCCATTGCCAATGGCCGCGACGAAGGCTTCACCAAGCTGCTGTTCGACAAGCAGACGCACCGCATCGTCGGCGGCGGCATCGTCGGCACCCATGCGGGTGACTTGATCAGCGAAATCGCGCTGGCGATCGAAATGGGTGCGGACGCGGTGGATATCGGTCGCACCATCCATCCGCATCCGACCTTGGGCGAATCGGTCGGGATGGCCGCTGAGGTGGCTGAAGGAGTCTGCACCGACTTGCCGCCGATCAGGCGCTGAGGGGTTTTCAGTCAGCGCCCGGCGCGTCGCTGCTGGAATGCAGCGGGCGGGCTCTGGCGCACGATCCACCCAAGGCCGGTGCCGCCTCGAGCCTCAGTGGTTCGAGAAATCGGTCGCTTGGGCGGCGGTGGCGCGAGCCGGATCGGCGCGTTGAGGCAAGGCATTCGGCATGGTCCTGGCCGGGCCATCCCCAGCGGTGCCTTGGCCATCCGTGCCCAAGGCCGTTGGTGCTGCCTGTGCCTCGGGAACAGCATCCGCAGCGCGCGTGATGAAGCGTCGGGCCCCGTCGAAGCGCCGAGACCAATACGGATTGTTGAGATTGCCGATCTGCACGTCCTGCCCCGGTTTGGGCGCATGCACGAACTCGCCGTTGCCGATGTAGATGCCCACATGCGAGAACGCGCGGCGCAGGGTGTTGAAGAACACCAGATCGCCCGGCCTCAACTGGCTTTCGGCAATCTTTTCACCTTCGCGGCTTTGCTGCGCGGCGTTGTGTGGCAGCACCAGACCCAGGGTCTGCTGATAGACGTGACGCACGAAACCCGAACAGTCGAAGCCGGTGGAGGCGTGGTCGCCACCGTATTGGTAGCGCACACCCAGAAAGCTCAGGGCATTGATGACCAGATCGGACGCACGGGTTGAAACCTGCTGCACCAGGCCGTTCTGGGCCAGCCATTGCTGCAGCGAATCGCGGCTGCCGGTGGGGGTTTCCGGCGCTTGCGACGG
>JAJZDV010000175.1 GCA_021846025.1 Pseudomonadota bacterium | reverse complement strand
GCCCTGGAGCCAGAAGGCCGCGGCGATGGGCGACTGCACCGCCGAGGGCTGGCGCAGCATGCTGTGCGTGGAATCCGCCAACGTCGCCGACAACGCCCTCACCCTGCAGCCCGGCGAGGCCCATGTCCTGGCGGTGCGCTACAGCGCCGAAGCCCTCTGAAGCGCACTCCACAGACCCTGCCCACGCCCCATGACCCGACTGCTCGCCGACTTTCTCATCGCTGCCCGTCACGTGCGCGACAGCGCCGGAGGCGTGGACGAAACCTCCTATTACACCGCGCTCAACAACCTGCTCGACGAGGCCGGAGCGCTTTTGCAACCGCGCGTGCGTGCCGTCATGCAGTTGCGCAACCTCGGCGCCGGCAATCCTGACGGCGGCCTGTTCACCGCCGACCAGTTCGAGCGCAACGCTGCCGCACCCACCGACCTCGCCGCCCCCGCGCGCGGCGTGATCGAGGCCAAGCCCCCGGCGCGCGCAGTGGACGACACCGCGGCCAGCGCCCAGATCGACCGCTACTGGCAACGCTACAAGCTCGTGCTCGTCACCAACCTGCGCGACTGGCTGCTCATTGGCGAGCGCGAAGGCCGCCGCGTAACGCTCGAACGCTTCACCCTCGCCGCCACCGAGGCCGAGTTCTGGGCCCTGGCCGAGCATCCCCAGGCAGCCCAGACCCGCCTGGGCACCGCCTTCGCCGATGTCCTCGCCCGTGTGCTCACCCATGCCGCACCGCTGGCCGAGCCGCGTGATCTTGCCGCCCTGCTCGCCAGCTATGCCCGTGAAGCCTTGCACCGGGTGGATGTCGCCGGCCCCGCCGCGCAAATCCAGCTCGAAGCCCTCAAGACCAGCCTGCAAGACGCCCTCGGCGCCCATTTCACTGGCGACCAGGGCGAGCACTTCTTTCGCTCCACCCTGGTTCAAACTCTGTTCTACGGCCTGTTCGCCGCCTGGGTGCTGCGCCACGAGCAAGGGCAGGGCGCGGCAGCGCGGTTCGACTGGCGGGCCGCCGCCTACGACCTGCACGTGCCCATGATGACCGAGCTGTTCGCCCAGCTCGCCCAACCCAACCGCTTGCGCGCACTTCAGCTCGAACCCGTGCTCGACTGGGCCGCCGACGCCCTCAACCGCGTGGATGCCGCCACCTTTTTCAGCCGCTTCGAGTCCGCCCGGTCGGTGCAGTATTTCTACGAGCCCTTCCTCGAAGCCTTCGACCCCGCGCTGCGGCGCGAGCTCGGCGTCTGGTACACGCCCGAGGCCATCGTGCGCTACCAGGTGGCCCGTGTGCACCACGCCCTGCAAACCGAACTGGGCTTGCCCGATGGCCTGGCCGACCCTGCCGTGGTCGTGCTCGACCCCTGCTGCGGCACCGGCGCCTACCTCGTGGAAGTGCTGCGCCAGGTGGCCGAGCACGCCCGCGCCCAAGGCCGGGGCGAAGCCCTGCTGGCCCACCACCTCAAGCAGGCCGCGTGCGAGCGCCTGTTCGGTTTCGAGCTGCTGCCGGCGCCCTACGTGATTGCGCACCTGCAAATCGCACTGCTGCTGCGCCAGCTCGGCGCGCCGCTGGCTGGCGCCGAACGCGCTGGCGTGTTCCTCACCAACGCACTCACCGGCTGGGCGCCGCCTGCCGCACCGCAAACCCATGTGCAGCACCTGTTTCCCGAGTTCGACGCCGAGCGCGAAGCCGCCGAACAGGTCAAGCGCCAGCGCCGCATCCTCGTCATTCTTGGCAACCCGCCCTACAACGGTTACCCCGGCGTCGCCGCCGAGGAGGAGCGCGAACTCTCCGATGCCTACCGCCGTTCGCACCACGCCCCGCAGCCGCAGGGCCAGGGCTTGAACGACCTCTATGTGCGATTCTTCCGCATGGCCGAGCGCCAGATTGCCGAGCACAGCGGGTGTGGCGTGGTTTGCTTCATCAGCAACGCATCCTGGCTCGACGGCCTGTCGCACAGTGCGATGCGTGAACGCTTTCTCGACGTCTTCGACCGCATCGACATCGACGATCTGCATGGCGACAAATATCGCACTGGCAAGCTCACACCCGCAGGCGAACCCGACCCCAGCGCTTTCTCCAGCACGCACAACCGCGAAGGTATCCAGGTCGGCACCGCAATCGCCACGCTCATTCGGCGCGACCAGCCAGAACATCCTGGCGCACAGGTCTCCCTGCGTCACTGGTGGGGACGCGACAAGCTGCAGCGCCTGCAGACCGCCAGCGAGCAGGCTGGTGTGCCGCTGCCCTACGTCACGCAAGCTCTGCAAGTTGAAGTCGGATACGCCATCGGCCTACAAAGTGTGCATGCCGCTTACCTCGCATGGCCGCGCCTGCCTGAGCTGTTTCCACAGTCCTATCCCGGCATCAAAACCAGCCGCGATGCCGAACTGGTGGACATCGACCGCGCCGCGCTCGAAGCCCGCCTGCGCCGCTATTTCGACTCCACCCTGAGCGACGCGGCCATCGCCCGCGAGCTGCCAGCGCTGATGCAGGACAGCAACCGCTTTGCCGCCGCCACCACCCGCGCCGCCTTGCTGCCCTTGGGCTACGCCAGCGGCCGGCTGCTGCGCTACGCCTACCGCCCCTTCGACCACCGTTGGGTGTATTGGCATGCGCAAACCAAGCTGCTGGACGAGAAGCGCAGCGACCTGGTGGAGCAGGTGTTCGAGGGCAACCTCTGGTTGTTCACCACCGGGCGCACACGCAAGGGCATTCCCGAGCCGGCGTATCTCACCCACCTTGCCACTGACCTCAACCTGCAAGACAGCGGCGCTCGTGGCATTCCCATGCTGCTGCGTGACGCCTCCACCTTGCTGGGCGAAACGGCGCCGCGTCCCAACCTGTCCACCGCCGCCCGCGCCCACCTGCAAAGCCTGGGGCTGCAGGCCGATGCGCCCGCCAGCGCTGCCGTGCTGTTCCACCACGCCCTGGCCACGCTGCACAGCCCCGCCTACCGCGCCGCCAACGCCGGCGCCCTGCGGCAAGACTGGCCGCGCCTGCCGCTGCCCGCCAACCGCGCGTTGCTGGAGCGCAGCGCCGCGCTGGGCCAGCGCGTGGCCGCGTTGCTCGACCCCGATACGCCCGTGCCCGGCGTCACCACGGGCAGCATTGACGCTGCGCTGCTGCCCGTGGCGGTGCTGCGCACCCGCCACGGCGGCGCGCTGAGGGCCGAGGAATTTGCGCTGGCCGCCGAGTGGGGCCGTCCGCAAGGCGCCATCGTCATGCCCGGGCGCGGCATCGTCGACACCCGCTGCGCCACCGCCGAAGAAGCTGCTTGCGGCCTCCTCGAAGCCCCGGTGGCTGCTGTTGATGCGGCGGCTTCCGTCGCGCCCGCCGTGCTGGACATCGGCCTCAACTCTGGCGCCTTCTGGGCTGGCCTGCCGCCCGCCGTGTGGGACTACACCCTGGGCGGCTACCCGGTGCTCAAAAAATGGCTGAGCTACCGCAGCGCCGCCGTGCTCGGCCGGGGGTTGCGCCTGGATGAGATCGAGCAGTTCACCCAGACTGCACGCCGCATTGCCGCGCTGCTTCTGCTTGCTGCGGAATTGGATGCGACGCACGCGGCCTGTGCGCAGGGTTGATGCGGTTGGCCTGTGACGTGACGGTCAGCCGCAACCGCGACAACGCGCGGCAACGGGGTCACGGCAACGGGGTCAGTCCCCCGATGTCGCGGCCTGGATCCAGCACGCCGCTTTTTCCGCAATCATCAGCGTCGGGCTGTTGATGTTGCCGCTGGGGATGACGGGCATCACGCCGGCATCCACCACGCGCAACCCGGCCAGGGTGCCGCCGCGTCCGTCGCGCAGGCGCAGGCGGGTGTCGACCACGGCCTGCGGGTCGCGGCTGTGGCCCATCGCGGTGGTGCCGGCGGGGTGGAAGATGGTGGTGGCGATGTCGCCGGCCAGGCGTGCCAGTTCTTCGT